>NZ_OY764327.1:4032077-4351936 GCF_963668385.1 uncultured Carboxylicivirga sp. | reverse complement strand
TCCATGGGCTACTCCACAAGTATATGATAACTTTAACGATTACGTACAAGGTGGCTATACTTCAAGTACAAATGCAGGGATTAGTAATGCAACTGAAAGGTCGAATTATTCAATCGGAGTAGGTCATACAGAACAAACAGGTGTAATACCAGGTACTGGAATGACTAGGTGGACAGCCAGAGGTTTAGTAGAAACTAATTTGAATGATAATTTTAAAACTGGTTTTTCTGCTAATTTCTCAGAATCAGATATAGACAAATCAACAGGTGGCAACGATGGTCTGGCCGGTATATATGGAGCACCTGCAAGTTACAATATGGCTGGTATACCCTACCATATTCCGGGTGATCCTTATTCTCAAATTTATTACAGAGGAGGAAGCTTTAGTAATCCATATTGGGTAGCCGAAAACAATGTATTTAATGAAGTTACGCAGCGATTCTTTGGTAATGCATTTATAGAATATAATGCAAATATTAGCAGTTCTATTACTTCTAAAATAAAATATCAGCTAGGGGCTGACTCTTATACATCCCACTATCAGGATATTTTCGCATACGGATCTATGGGAAAGCTTGGTGGTGAGATGGAAAACTATGGAGTTACTAGCACAACCTATAATTCTTTGGCCACAGCCCATTTCGACTGGAATGCTACCAGCAACACAAATGTTTCTCTATTAGTTGGGAATGAAATCAATAATTCACATAGCAAAACGTATTACCAATATGGTAAAGACTTTAACTTTGGAGGATGGCATCACATTAACAATGCCACTACATTTGATAGAAGCGAAAGTCAAAGAAATACTCGGACCGTTGGCTTCTTCGGAGAATTAGCTTTTTCATATAAATCTATGCTGTTTGCTAATATTACAGGTCGTAACGACTATGTTTCAACCATGCCAGCCGGAAACAGATCATTCTTCTACCCTTCAGCATCATTAGGTTTCGTATTTTCGGAATTAGATACCATTAAAGAATTACCTTGGTTATCATTTGGTAAAATTCGTGGATCATACGCCGAAGTTGGGCAAGCAGGTTCATATTACGAGCCATATTATATTACGCCTACCTACGGTGGAGGATGGTGGTCTCAACCTCCAATTATTTATCCAATCGACGGAGTTTCGTCCTATACTCCTAGTAGAAATTTATACGATCCTAATCTAACAGCTCAGAATACCAAATCGTACGAAATTGGTATTGATTTAAAATTCTTAAATAACAGAATTGGAATTGATTATACATTTTCGAGTCAGGATACTGAAGGACAGATATTCAATGTACCATTAGCAGGTTCAACAGGGGCTAGTCAGTTAACAATGAATGCAGGTAACATGACCAATGATACTCATGAAATAGTTATATATGCCACTCCGGTAAAAACTACAGATTTTACATGGGAAACTTCAGTGAATTTGACAAAAATGAATAATCAAGTTGTTAAACTGGCCGAAGGAGTAGAAAGCATATTCTTAGGAGGATTTACAATTCCACAAATTAGAGCTGCAGTTGGCACTACATTCCCTGCAATATATGGTAACAGCTATGAGCGCGATAATGCTGGTAATATTGTTGTAATTGATAACCCAGGTGCATGGAATCATGGATTCCCAGCAGTGGGAGAGCCAGATATTATTGGATCATCAATGCCTGATTTTATTCTAGGAGGAACCAATACATTTACATACAAAAACCTATCACTAAGTACTGTATTTGAATACAAGTATGGTGGTAAAATGTATGCTGGCACAACTGGAGTTATGAGTTTATATGGTGTAACTTCTGAGACAGAAGATAGAAATTCAACGTTCATCATTAACGGCGTTAAACCAGACGGAACACCTAATGACATAGTTAGAGGTGGTGACGGAGATGAATATGCTTATCAAGACTACTTCTCTCACTTAAATAATATTGATGAAAGTGCGGTATTAGGTAATTCTTTCTTAAAAATTCGCGAATTAGCACTACGCTACAAGTTTCCAAAATCAATACTTAAAGATGTTGACCTTGGTATGTCAGTGTTTGCTCGTAATTTACTTTTATGGTCAGAATTAGATCATATGGATCCCGAAACATCTCAGGGTAACACTAATATGGGTGGAGCTTTCGAAAGATTTTCCTTACCTCAAACCCAAAACTTTGGTTTTAGCATCGATCTTACTTTTTAAAATGTAATTAAAAAAGATAACAATGAAGACAAGAAATATATTTTTATCGTTTTTAACGGGTTTAACCATTTTAATTACATCTTGTTCTGATGGTGTAATGGATAAGATTAATGAAAATGTTAATAACCCCGAAGACATGGAGAGTCGCCTCATTCTAACAGACGCAATGATCAAAACAGCTTTCTCCATAGTTGGTAGCGAACTAGCCTTTTATGCAACTATTTATACAGAACATACAGTAGGTATCTGGAATCAGTTTTATTCAGCAGAAAGAAGAGGTGGTGAAGTAACATCTTCAGCAACCTACAACAACTCATGGTCAACAATATACAACAACCTTTACAACTTAAAAGGTGTAATTACGCGTTGTTCTGTAGGGGGCAAAGAAGAAGGTAACTATCAAAATCTTGGAATAGCACAAATACTAACAGCACATAACTTGGCAACTCTAACTGATTTGTGGGGTGATGTACCATGGACAGAAGCTTGTCAACCAGGTATTATCTTTACTCCTAAATTAGACAAGCAAGAAGCCATCTATTCTGATGTGATGAGCTTGTTAGATCTGGCAATTGAAAACTTAGAGAAAGACAGTGATTTCCCTCTATTAGGCACACAAGATCTTTTCTACGGTGGAGATGTTGAAAGTTGGATTAAATTTGCTTATGGATTAAAAGCAAGATACACTCTTCGTTTATCACTAAAAAATCCAGATTATGCAAATGTATTAGCCTATGCTGAAAGATCATTCACCTCGGCTAGTGATGAGTGTAAATTAGTTTATAACGGATCAACAACCATGAGTCCTTTCTATCAAATGTTTTTGAATAGAGATAACCATGGTGCCAGCGAAAGCTTTTATTCAAAACTGCAGGAAAGAAATGATCCAAGAACCAATATAGTTTATAAAACACACCCTGATGCAGGCGAATTTTTACTAGCTCCCAATGGCAATCCAGAGCAAGCTCAAGGAGTTTATGCAGTATCTGCCATTAGTAATATTACAGCACCTACTTATGTACTTAGCTATCATGAGATAGAATTTATCAAAGCCGAGGCATCTTATAGATTAACTCGTAATAGTGACGCTTTAAGCGCTCTAAAAAGTGGTATTACAGCTGCTATGAACAAAGTAAATATTGCAGTTGATAAAGATGATATAAATTCATATTTGGAAGAAGTAGTTGAAGGTCGTTTTACAGCTAATGGATTGGAAGAAATAATGGTACAAAAATACCTCGCTTTCTTCGAAGAAGAAGCTTTAGAAGCATATAGTGACATTCGTCGATTAGCCGCAATGGGAAACAACGCTATTAAACTTGAAAATGAAAACAATAACACTGTTGGTTTCCCAGAGTGCTTTACATATGGATCTTCTGATGTAACAACCAACCCTAATGTAGCTGATGCATATGGAAATGGCTCATATGTATTTACTAGAAAAGTTTGGTGGGCCGGTGGTGAATAAGCTGATTCTGTAATTTTAATTAAAGAAACAATTAATGAAAAATACAATAAATTTTTTAATGATATTGCCCTTACTTGCATGCCTCTTGCAAAGTTGTGGCGATCAAGACTCTATATCTGCAGGAGATAGAAACATAATTGATGGATCTCTTAGTATAACAGAAGTAGAAGCAGCAATATTCTTATTAGCAGAAAAAGAAACAACATACATTAAATTTACCGTTGATGGTCCTGAAGATGCAAATCTTGCAGGAGGTAAAGTTCAGGTATCTCTTAATGGGCAATCACAAAGAGTTGATATTGAAGAAATATCTTCTATACCCTCAACAATAGAATTAACTCTTGTTGACGTTATAACAGCCTTAGGCATGAGCATGGATAACATTAACGGTGGAGAAACAGTTAATATTGAAGTATTAACAAAAGCCGGGAATGGAAACTACTACCGTTCAAATACGGCAATGAATTCTTCAATTGCTTGTGATTATTCTCCCGAGACAGCTAGTGGCAGTTATGTTGCCGAAAGTGGTAGCTGGGGTGTTAATGGAGGTGTTACCTTAACGCCTGATAGTGATGATCCATATACAATTTATATTTCAGGCCTTGCTCTATTAGATGGTATAGAAGAAGATTTAGGTCCACTTCCTTTTATTATTAATCCTACTGATTATACGGTTTCAGCACCTAAAACTGCACTTGCAACAGAAGTGTGGTCAGGTTACCAATACCTGTCATACCAAGGTTCAGGAACATTTAATACTTGTACCGAAGTATACGAAATGACATTTGAAATTACTGTAGATGCAGGATCGTATGGAACACATTCGTTTTCTTTTATGAAACCAGAATAATTAATCTTTTTTAAGGCTACCTAACCTGGTGGCCTTTTCTTTTCCTTATTATTATTTGGTACAGAATTTGATATTCTTTACTTTTTTTGATAAATAGGGATTTGTACCTACCTGTATTTATTTACAATAATTTATTTTTATACACAATTCCTAATCCCAATTAATAAGCTATCATATCACTAAAATTATGTTATTAGCTTTAGTTAGTTCAATTATTATTCAGCTTATAACAGCGTTGATTGCCATTAGAATTGGTAAAAAAATCAACCGTAATCAAAGTTGGTACTTGATTTCCATTGCATTTGTATTAATGGTAATAGGCCGAATTGTTACTGTATTTTCTCAAACGTTTGACGATTACTTTAGATTAGATATTTTTAATGCATTTTTAACACTTGTTACTTCCATTGTATTTCTATTCTCACTCAAAGGAATTAGTCAGTTACTTAATGCACAAAAAAAACTGGAACAAGCAGAACGTTTATATTCACTTAAAATTTTAAAATCGAACATTAATGCTGAAGAGCATATAAAAAATAAATTTTCTCAAGAATTACACGATGGCCTGGGACCTCTTCTATCCATTGCTCAGATGACGCTCACAACAATTAAAAATCCAAATCCAGCTAACAACGAAAAACTAGATCTTTGTAACAATTTTATCAATGAGTCAATTCAAACCCTTAGGGAAGTATCTAACGGACTTAGTCCACGTATATTAATGGATTTTGGCATCGAAAAAGCAATTAAAACCTTTTGCTATAAGCTACCTTCTCAAAATCTACCAGAAATTAGTTTATACAGCAATTTGGGTTCAAAACGATATTCATTTGAACTTGAGATAACTATTTATCGAATGATATGCGAAGCTATTAATAATACATGTAAACATGCACAAGCAAGCCAATTAAAGATAAGTATAACCAAATTAGAACAAACAATTTTTATTAAATGTCTCGATAATGGAATTGGCATCAACAGCGAGGCTTCTAATGAAGCTCAAGGACAAGGTTTTTTAAATCTAAAATCACGGATACAATTATTAAATGGTGTCGGACAACTTAAAACAATAAAAGGACGCGGCACTTACCTAAACGTTAAATTTACTATACAAGACTAATCAATGGAAGATATTTCGATAATGGTGGTCGATGATCACCAATTATTCAGAGAAGGATTGTGTAATCTACTGCATGGTTTATCATTTGTAAGCGAAATCCATCAGGCAAGCGATGGGCAGGAATTTATACAAAAACTCAACTCTAACGAACAATTCGATATTGTGTTTATGGATATTGCAATGCCACGTATCGATGGACTAGAAGCTTCGATGGATGCATTAAAACGTCACGAGGCTCTAAAGATTATAGCATTAACCATGCACGGGAATACGGAAACATTTGATAATATGATGGAAGCAGGTTGCAGTGGTTATATGTTAAAAAGTTCAAGTTTCGATCAAATTACCAATGCCATAACAACTGTTCACAAAGGAGGTTCGTATATTTGCTCTGAAATTAAAAGTCTACTCATACAGCAGGCTACAAAAATTGAAGGAGACACTCCAACAACCTTCACTATGCGAGAAATGCAAATCATTCGTCTTATTGCGCAAGGATTTACCAGTGCGGTAATTGCTAAAAAACTAGCAATAACAAAAAAAACAGTTGATAAGCATAGAGAAAATATCTTTGTTAAAACCAACGTAAACAATTCTATTGAATTAGTAATATATGCCATCAAAAAGAAAGTAATAGATATGTATGAAATTATAGATTAACTAAAAAAGCATGATACATCCTTCGCAAAGAAAATCATGAACATCATTAAACATTTGTAAACGTGAACTAAATGAAGTTGGGTTTGGGCGAAGCGCCAATTTGAAAAATAATTAGAACAGAATTGTTATACAAAAAACTTAACAAACTCTATTTGAAATACATTTCATACAATCACGAAAGTCTCACGTTTAAATTTAACACAAAAACACTTTTATTTATTCTTTTTTTACAACTTATAACATTACCTCCCCGTTAAAAGATCTACTTTTGCACGATATTTTTTAATAATGGGGAGAATACTTAACTTTTTATCTATTTTATTGCTATTGGGAGCTTCCAATTGCAATAATAGCTGCCTGACTAATCAGGTAGAAGATGAAAATAGTATATCTTATCAATATATTAGTTATCATATTGATTCTCCCGATTTTGATGGTAGCCCGGATATTGATCACAATTGTTTACTTCCATACAATTGCAATTCTGGAGTACGTTTGCATTATATAACACATAATCAAGCAGCTTATCATCTTGAAATCCCAAATTTCCACACCAATTACGAAACTGACAAGTCTCCTCCTTGCTTATTGTAGACTTTTCCTAAGAATAATTTTATACATACTTAATAAGAGCCAATGGCTCTATATTTTATTATCTAAACTTTACGCAAGATGTTTTTATTAATGCTAATCATCTTTGTGCTGGGCTATGGTTTCATTGTTTTCGAGCACATCAATCACATTAACAAAGCCGGTATGGCCCTTTTAATGGGGTCTCTTATATGGGCAATTTATGCCGTAGGCGGCGAAAGTATATTAAATTTGGGATATAGTTCATCCTGGGAAGCATTTAAGGCTTTAGGGCATGGTACTGAAGATCTTCACCACTTCATTACCGAGCACGAATTGTACCATCATCTGTCTGACATCTCATCTATCTTATTCTTTTTGATTGGAGCGATGACAATTGTTGAATTGGTAGATAAATACCAAGGTTTTAGGGTTATTACCAACAAGATTAAAAGTACTAATATCATTCGTCTACTTTGGATAATTAGTATACTTACTTTCTTTATGTCTGCTGTTTTAGATAACCTTACCACAACAATTGTAATCATCACAGTATTACGTAAGTTAATATCAGAAAAAAATAATCGTTGGATTTTTGCGAGTATGGTTGTTATTTCAGCTAATGCTGGTGGTGCATGGTCACCAATTGGCGATGTTACAACCATTATGTTATGGATTGGAAATCAAATAACAGCAGGAAGTATTATCGCTTCTGTTTTTCTGCCATCATTTATTAATGTAATAGTTTCAACACTATTATTTTCGTTAATGCTAAGAGGCCAGGCAATACGACCAGTAATGGACGAAGATGAAACACGTGAATTTACCACTTACAAAGAACGTGTATTTATGTTGGTAGTCGGAGTTCTTGCATTACTATCAGTGCCTGTGTTTAAAACCATTACTCATCTACCTCCATTCCTTGGAATGCTATTAGGCTTAGCTGTTCTTTGGATAATGACCGACAGATACTTAAAAAGAAGAGAAGGACTTGATCACAGAAAATATACAGTTACAGCTGTACTACAAGCCATTGACATGCCTACTGTACTATTTTTCTTAGGTATTTTAAGTGCCGTTGCTGCATTACAATCTGCCGGGCATTTAGATATTATGGCAAATTACCTTGACAAACATGTTAAGAATATATACGTTATCAATATCTTAATTGGTGGAATATCTTCTATCGTAGATAACGTTCCTTTGGTTGCCGCATCTATGGGTATGTACAACATAGCCGGAGCAAGTGCCACAGGATATATGGCTAACTTTGTTCAAGATGGTAATTTCTGGTCGTTTTTAGCATATTGTGCAGGTACAGGAGGTAGTATTCTTATCATTGGCTCTGCTGCAGGTGTTGCTGCCATGGGATTAGAAAAAATTGATTTCATGTGGTATTTAAAGAAAGTAAGTCTTATTGGACTAGCAGGTTATTTTGCTGGATCGCTAGTGTTTTATTTACAATCAATGCTATTTTAATTACTTGAATTAGAAATACAAAAGCCAATGTTTTAATTATGAAACATTGGCTTTTTTAATCAAATTTAACGGAGTATTCTAACCTCATAATATTCTTGCTCTGTGTTAAAATCAGATTTTATATTATGATGCACCCTTAGTGGAATCTATTCTTCTGTAAAAATTCTGAATAAATATTCATCATCTACTTTTAAAAACAATCAATCTGATATTTCATAGGAGGTTCAAGCAATGTAAGAAAACACACAATATACATCCAATTGTATATTATATGAATATTACATCATTTTTTAAATCTATAGATATTCTAAATCTTCCAACTAAATAAATCTATGATAACTAATAATTTATCAAAACCTTAAAATAAAGAAGAATTGCCAATACTTTAATGTAGCCAAATTCCAATTTAATGTAACAAAACATGACTTTCATCACAAACGGCGATTCAACAAACATAAGTATGAATTCTTTTTCTTTATCTTAGCAATATCTTTCCAGACAGGTTGTTTTCCCCTTGCCCCGTTCGTTTTCTTTCCTTAAGAGCGGGGCTTTTTTTATTTTATAAAAAATTCTTTGCCTGGATAATGATATTTAGCCTTTGCAATTTTTTCTGGAAATAAAAAATAATCCACATCTGCAGTACTACACACAACTCCTCTACTATTGATTAGTTGAACAGCAATAATTGCTTGTTTTTCATTCTGCATTTTCACTTTGGCAACTACCTTTATTTCTGAATCGTTTGCATACAATGTTTTATGGTAGTTTACTTGCATTTTTTGCGTAACTCCAGCCGTTCCTACCAATGCATAAATTGTCCAACTAGCTATTTCGTCCATTATTGTAGCTTGAATCCCACCATGAATTACATTGTGATACCCTTCAAATCGTCTACGAGGTTTCCACATTGAAAACACACTCTCCTCATCCGTAAAAAACTCCATCAATAAACCATCTTGATTATTAGGTGAACAACCAAAACAATTATACTCTTCACCTTTTGTTTTGATAAAAGGATTTTTAATTTTCTTTAAAATTGGCATAGTATTAAAGTTATAAAAAATAGATAGTAGAAAATATATGCCTCAAAATTATTAAAATTAGAGGCTTTCGACTTGAAGCAAGGAACAATTTTGCTATCTTGCCTTTATAAACAGTGAAACATAAAACACTAGCGTATCAAAAATTTTATCCTACGCATTTTTGAACAAAAAAAATAATTCTAACCAAAATAATCTACAATGAAAAAACTTTGGCTTTTGCTGCTTGTAGGATCTATATTTCTACAATGTAGTCCCCGTAAACCTCAAACAACAGAACAAATAATTCCGGTTTACACAACTCATCCTGAATCTGTATCTGTTTATTACGATTTTATAGGTCAAACGTATGGATTGTATGACATTGCTATACGAGCCAGAGTTGATGGATACCTCGAAGGAATTCATTTTCAAGAAGGTGGTCATGTAAAAAAAGGACAGCTTTTATACAACATAGATCCGGCTCCATTTGATGCTAAGGTTGCTGAAGCCCTTGGCAAAGTGGCTGAGGCAAAAACCCGACTAATACAGGCACAGAGTGATTACAACAGATATAAACCTTTGTCGGAAACAAATGCCGTTAGTAAAAGTGATTATGATGCTGCTGTTGCTAACTTAGGGGCAGCTAAAGCCGGAGTAGAGGCAGCGAATGCAAGCCTTGATTATGCAAGAATTCAACAAAGTTATACAAAAATATATTCACCTATAACTGGAATAATAGGTCGTTCTGAAGCAAAAGTATCAGATTATGTAGGACGCGAACCCAACCCTGTTGTTTTAAATACAGTATCGCGTTTGGATTCCATCTTAGTTCGGTTTCACTTAACTGAACTTCAATATCTTCAATTAAGTAAAAACAATGACTCTGTTGAAGAAATGCAAAAAGCACGAGAAAATAGACGTTCCAGTCTTAGACTCTTTTTTGCTGATGGTTCTGAATTTAAATATAGAGGTAAAGGCGATTTTGTTGATAGAAATGTTGACCCAACAACTGGTACCTTACTTGTTCAGGCATCATTTCCAAATCCTAAAGAATTGATTCGTCCTGGACTGTTTGCAAAAGTACGAATTGAGTTGGGGCATCAAAATGATGCCATTTTAGTACCTCAAAAGTGCCTGCAAGAAACCCAAGGAAAATACAGTGTTTATGTAATCAACAATGAGAATAAAGTTGAAAACAGATCGGTTGAAGTAACTTCTTTTGATGCGGATATGGCGATAATTAAAACTGGCGTTGAAGCAAATGAAAAAGTTGTTTTAGAAGGTTTGAGCAGAATCAAATCCGGAATGACAGTAAAACCTCAGGTAAAAGAATTTAAATCGGTAAGAAACGCTAAACAATAAACCATGGGAAATTTCTTTGTTAGGCGGCCAATTGTCGCCATGGTGATTGCCATTGTCACCCTCATTGTTGGTGTTTTATCCATGCTCAATTTGCCCATGGAGCAGTATCCTGATATTACTCCTCCAATGGTTGAAGTAAGAGCAAATTACACAGGAGCCAATGCTTTAAATATAGAACAATCTGTTGCTACTCCATTGGAACAACAAATCAATGGTGTAGATAACATGATATACATGAAATCAACTAATGCCGGAGATGGATCAATGGCAATACAAATTTCATTTGATGTTGGTACTGACCCGGATATGAATACTGTTTTTGCTCAGAACAGAGTTTCGGCGGCAACTGCGAAACTACCAGAGGAAGTAAAACGCCTTGGTGTTACAACTCAAAAAAGTATGAGTAGTATCATTATGGCTGTTACTGTTTTTTCTGATGGACGATACGACCAGGAGTTCCTTGGCAACTACTCTATAATTAATATTCAGGATATCCTTGCTCGTATTAAGGGGGTTGGTCGAGTACAGGTTATGGGTGCCAGTGATTACTCAATGCGTATTTGGATTAAACCAGATCGGTTAGCACAGCTAAACATGACTGTACCAGAGGTTATGGCAGCTATTAAAGAGCAAAATATTATAGTACCTGGAGGTAAATTTGGCGCAGAACCAGCACCTGCCGGAACTGAATTTACATATACTGTTACTATGCCCGACCGCTTAGTTTCAGAAAAGGAATTTGGAGAAATTGCCGTTCGTACCAATAAAGATGGTAGCCAGGTTTTATTGAAAGATATAGCTGATATTAAATTAGGAGTTGAAAACTACAGTACTAGTGCTCAATACCAAGGTAAACCAACTGCTCTGATAGCCATTTATCAATCACCAGGAACCAATGCTGTTGATTTAGGTAAAAAGGTAATTGAAACAATGGATGAACTTTCAATAAACTTCCCCGAAGGAGTTAATTATGACATTGCGCTGGATGCAACAGCTCCAATTACAGCAGGGTTAAAAGAAGTTGCCATGACATTACTGGTTGCACTGGCATTGGTGATTTTGGTTGTATTCTTGTTTATTCAGGATTGGAGGGCTACATTAATACCCACTATTGCTATTCCAGTTTCTCTTGTTGGTGCCTTTATGTTATTTCCGGTATTAGGGTTTACTATTAATACTTTATCGTTGTTAGGACTTGTTTTAGCAATTGGTATCGTGGTAGATGATGCCATTGTTGTAGTAGAAGCAGTTCAGGTAAACATCGAACATGGAATGAACCCGAAAGATGCCACCATAAAAGCCATGAAAGAAGTAACAGCACCGGTGATTGCTACAACGTTAGTATTAGTGGCTGTATTTATTCCTGTTGCATCTATGGGGGGAATTACGGGAAGATTATATCAACAATTTGCTATTACGGTAGCTGTATCTGTATGTTTTTCATCAGTAAATGCATTAACATTATCTCCTGCCCTAGCTAGCTTATTATTGCGTAAAACAGAGCTCCCCAACAATTTCTTAGGGAAGTTTTTTAAAGGGTTTAATAAGGCATTCGACCGATCGGCCGTTTCATACATGAAAATAACCAATATTGTTACACGTAAAATAACTCGTAGTCTAATATTCTTAGGAATTTGTACTGCAGCTATTTTAGTCGTAAGCAAATTTGTTCCAGGAGGTTTTATACCAGAAGAAGACCAGGGATATTTATTTGTTAATATGCAGTTGCCCGATGCGGCATCTATTCAACGTACCAATGAAGTAGCAGCACAAGCCGAAGCTATAATAAAAAAAGTTCCGCAAGTGAAAAGTATTGCTACTGTTACCGGATTCAATCTTCTGTCAGGTAGTATGGGTACCAATGCAGGTGTTATATTTTTAACGCTCGATAATTGGGAGGATAGAGATAAAACAGCCAAAGAAATTGCTACACAGCTAAATGGAATGTTTTATATGGGTATTAAAGAAGCCCAGGTATTTGCCTTTGGACCTCCGGCGGTTCCTGGTTTAGGGAATGGATCTGGTTTTACAATGGTATTACAGGATAAATCAGGACAAACACCACAATACTTGGCTGAACAAGCACAACAGTTTATAGCAAAAGCATCGGCAAGGCCTGAAATTTCCAATATATTAACAACCTACAGAGCAAATGTTCCACAGCGAAGAATTAATATTAACCGCGACAAGGCTTTAAAAGCGGGTGTTCCATTGAATGATTTATACACTACTATTAGCGCATTTTTAGGAGGAGCTTATATAAATGACTTCAACCGCTTTGGACGTTTATACAAAGCTTATCTACAGGCAGGTCCTGAATTTAGGCAAAATGAGAAGCAGCTAAATATGTTTTTTGTCAAAAACCGAGACGGAGTTAGCTTACCTCTATCCTCTTTGGTTACTGTAGAAAAAACATCAGGCGCCGATTATACAAATCGTTTTAACTTATACCGTTCGGTTGAATTAACAGGTTCTCCCGCAGAAGGCTATTCTTCGTCGCAGGCTTTGGATGCATTAGAAGAAGTAGCAAAAGAGAGCCTTCCTCCAGGCATGAGTTATACATGGTCGAACATGTCATACCAAGAGAAAGAAGCCGGTGGTTCCGGATCGGTAGTCTTTGTGTTCGCTATTATTTTTGTATTTCTGATTTTGGCAGCTCAATACGAAAGTTGGACATTACCTTTCAGTATCTTGTTGGGAACTCCATTTGCCATCTTAGGAGCAATGACCTTTATTATGGTAGCTCGTTGGTTTAGTCCAAGTTTCGAGAACAATGTATTTATGCAGATATCATTAGTGATGCTAATTGCTATGGCTGCAAAAAATGCCATCTTAATTGTTGAATTTGCTAAACTTAAGTTTGATGAAGGGTTAAGCTTGTTTGATGCTGCTATTGAATCAGCTAAACTTCGCTTTCGTCCTATTTTAATGACAGCCTTCTCTTTTATTTTAGGTGTTTTCCCATTAGTTATGGCATCTGGTGCTGGTGCAGAAGCTCGTAAAGTTATGGGTATGGCCTTATTGGGAGGTATGACCTTGGCCACTGTTTTAGGAGTTGTTATGTATCCAATGCTTTTTGTCTTTATTGGTAAAATTGCCGGTTACGAAAAGAAAAGAGACCTTGCAAAATCAAAAGAGTAAATTATGAATAAAACAAGATATATTTTTATTCTACTAATATTCACTTTACTTATTAGTAGTTGTAGAATGGGTAAAAACTATTCGCGTCCAGAAATTGAGGTCCCTGAAAAATTTCTTAATTCGGAAGATACCACATATGATGCAAGTATTAAGTGGTGGAATGTTTTTGACGATCCAATTCTAGATACTTTAATTTCTAAAGCATTAAAGAATAATTACGAAATATTGGCTACAGCCGAACGCGTTCAGGCATCTATGCATGCTTTAAATATTCAAAAAGCAGAAATGTTACCTCAATTTGGATATCAGGGACAAGCAACAAGAGGTAATTTTAATTTAATTCAAACAGACGAAGTAATGAATAATTTCGGCATGTTTGGACAAGCTAGTTGGGAATTGGATTTTTGGGGCAAATATCGTCGTTTAAACGAAAATGCTAAGGCTCAGTATTTATCTTCAGAATATGGTTTAGCTAGTCTGAAATTATCATTAATTTCTAGTGTTGCTACAACTTATTTTACCATGCTGGAATATCGCGAAAAAACTACTATTGCAGAGCAAACATATGCTACAAGAGACAGTTCTTTAAACATTATTCAACAAAGATTTGAAGCTGGTATTATACCTGAAATTGATGTCAACCAAGCACAAATTCAAAAAGCAATTGCTGCCAAAGCAATTCCACTAAACCGACGACTTGCAAAACAAGCTGAAAACGCTTTAAGAGTCTTATTAGGTGAAAACCCAGGAACTGTTGTTGGTGCTTCCTCTCTTACCGAAATACACGAAAAACCTGATATACCACCAGGATTACCTGCTGATATATTATTGCGCAGACCCGATATTTTACAGGCCGAACAGCAACTAATAGCTCAGAATGCCTTAATAGGAGTGGCTCAGGCAAATAGGCTGCCATCAATAAGTTTAACAGGTGTATTGGGATTTGCCAGCACCGATTTAAGCAGTTTAACTTCGGGAGATCCAGCTTGGAATGTTAGTGGTAGTTTGCTCGGTCCAATTTTTAGTTGGAATCAGAATATTAATAGAGTAAAAGCGGAAAAAAACAATACGGAAGCAGCTATTTTCAACTATAAGAATGTAGCTTTAAATGCTTTTCGTGAGGTGGAAGATGCACTAATAACCATAGAAACTTTAAAACAAGAAAACTTGGCGGTTGAAGACCATGTAAAAGCTGCTCAAAATGCATTACGTCTTTCTGCCGACAGGTATGATAAAGGAATAGCCAGTTATAA
This sequence comes from uncultured Carboxylicivirga sp., assembly GCF_963668385.1. GTDB lineage: Bacteria > Bacteroidota > Bacteroidia > Bacteroidales > Marinilabiliaceae > Carboxylicivirga. The sequence goes on along the minus strand of NZ_OY764327.1, from coordinate 4,336,835 downwards.
TGAGTTTCTGGAAACTCAGCGCCAAGCATTCGATGCACAAATCTCTTTGGTTGGTAATGAAAAATTGCTTTTAGAAGCCTATATTAAACTTTACCAGGCCTTAGGTGGCGGATGGGAATAAAATACTATATACTATAAAAAAACGGATGGGAGTACCATCCGTTTTTTTGTATTTTAATGTTGACCTAATTTCTTTAAGAATCCTCTTACAGCTTCTACCGATTCTAACTTATAATTCGCGGCTGTTCTTTTCAATCCAACCTTAATACTTATCGTTTTATTTGGCAATTCCCTGAACATAAATTCATCAGTCCAGTCATCCCCTATTGCAGTAATAAAATCAAATTTCTGATTCTTGATAAATTGCAATGCTGCAATTCCTTTATTTATACCTCCGTTTTTGACCTCAATAACCTTACTTCCTTCCATTATTTCTAGATTAAGGTTACCAATTAAGCCAATCAACTCATCTTTTAATTCATTGGCTCTGATTTCACTTTGTTCAGGTTCAGCTTTACGATAATGCCATACCAACGAATAATTCTTTTCTTCAATAAATGATCCTGGGGTTCTATCAACAAAACGTTCCAGTATAGGACGAATCATTGGCATCCAGTCATTATTAACTTTTGTAAGAGTTTCCCATTCTTCACCAATTCTTCGCAGCCATACTCCATGTTCGCAAATAAGATTAATAGGTATATCAGCAAACCATTTTTCAAGGGTGTAACGATCGCGTCCGCTAATAATAGTTACTGTATTTCGTTCATCGGCTATTAAGCGCTTCAAAATGTCAAACAATTCCTCATTAGGTTTAGCCTCTAATGGATTTTTATGAAATCCGGTTAGGGTTCCATCGTAATCAAGAAATATAGCACGTTTTTTAGCTTTTGCATATTTCTCATCAATTTCTTTGTAAACAGTTTTAGAAATCTTCTTAGCTAAGAATTCTTTCTGAACTTCTTTAACCTTATTTAAATCGTCAACAAACTCGCCGGCCCATTTAAATATGGAATAACGACGTATACGATTTTGTAGCAAGGTCATTCTTTCTTTTTGCTCACTAACAGGCATTGTTAACGCCTTATGTAATGCTTCTGCAATTTCTTCTTCATTAATCGGATTAATCGTAATGGCCTCTCCCATTTCTTTACTTACGCCAGCCATTTCGCTTAAAACGATGCTTCCTGTACCATTAATCCGAGATGCCACATACTCTTTAGCCACCAGATTCATTCCATCTCTTAATGGAGTAATCAATGCTACATCACAGGAATTATAAAGCTCAATCAAATTTTCGAATGGTAATGATCGATAGAAATACCATACTGGAACGTAATTTACTTTCCCAAACTCACCATTGATATTACCGACTAACTCATCAACTTCTTTCTTCAATAGCTGATATTCTTCCACATGTCCACGACTGGGTACAGCAAGCATTATCATGGTTACTTTACCTCTAAATTCAGGATACTGCCTCAAAAAAGTGCCAAAAGCCCGCAAGCGTTGCGGTATACCCTTTGAATAATCAAGGCGATCAATCGATAGCACTAATCTTCGATTTGGTGCCATCAGAAAATACTTTTCTAATTCATTATGAAGATCCGACCGTTCCTGAATACTTTTATGCATGACTTCAGTAGCAGCATTTACAAACTTATCATAATCGATCCCCATTGGATAAGCATCCACCTTAATCACTCTATCCTCTAAATTGATTTGGTTAAAATTGATTTCATAACCATATAATCGACGAACAGAGCTAATAAAATGTCGCTCATAATCATAAATATGGAAACCAAGTAAATCAGCTCCTAACATGCCTTTTAGAAGCTCCATTCTCCAAGGCAAAATTCTAAATACTTCGTAAGAAGGAAAAGGGATATGTAAAAAGAAACCTACGGTAACACCGGGTTTCTTTGATTTTATCATCTCTGGTACCAGCAATAACTGATAATCGTGTACCCACACAGTATCACCTTCCTCGCAAACATCTAAAACCTTATCAGCAAATCGCTGATTTACTTTTTTATATGTTTCCCAATTGGCAGGTGTATAATCTACATATTGAGTAAAATAATGGAACAAGGGCCATATGGTTTTATTACTGAACCCTTCGTAATATTCTAAAATTTCATCTTCACTTAAAGGTACGGTAACACAATTTTTATCTCCTAACAGGGAATCTATTTTTTTAGTTTCTTGTTCATCCAGATCATCAGAATTCAGGCCGGACCACCCAATCCATTTCCCTCCATAGTCTTCATAAACAGATTTCATACCGGTGGCCAGGCCACCAACGCTTGCAACAAGCTCTATTTCATCATCTTTTTTATTAATACTATAAGGCAATCGATTAGCTACAATGTGTAATTTCGACATAAATTCAAGTTATATTTTAGGAATTAATATTATTTATTCATCAACAAATGCTACGAAAAGTAGCAATTTCCATAAAAATAAGCTTTTTTCGCATTACTGAAGCAAATAAGCTTACCGTTTTTATAACAAACAAACTCGAAAATAGTTATTGGCCTATGAAAAATCTCAATTATGGAATAATTGGTAATTGTAGAAGTGCGGCATTAGTATCGGAGCAAGGATCGATAGAGTGGTTATGCCTCCCTCATTTTGCATCTCCTTCGACATTTGCAAAATTATTGGATGAGAATAAAGGAGGATCTTTTGGCTTAAAACCTATAGGTGAATATTCTTCAGAACAATTTTATCTACCTCGTACCAACATATTGGTTACCCGTTTTATATGTGCTACCGGAGAATTTGAACTTCATGATTTTATGCCTCGTTATCGCAACGAAAATGGAAAATACTATACTCCACCAGATATTGTGCGATACATTAAACACATTAAGGGTGAAGTAGAGGTAACCGTTAACTTTAATCCTCAACTTGAATATGCTGAATTTCCAACACACGTTGAAATTAAAGATGATTACATTAAAGCTCGTACAGATGAGGGAGAATATGACTCTGTCTACCTATATTCATCACTAGATAAACAAAAAATTGTTGATTCGAGTAAAATCACAATTAAACAGAATGAGTTTCTATTATTAAGCTATAATCAAAAACTACTAATTCAAACAACGGCTCGATCGTATTTAAAACATCAGCGTACTAAAATATACTGGTTAAACTGGTCGGAACGTACTACCACATTCCAGGAATACGAAAATTCGATTCTACGAAGTGCTCTTGTACTTAAGTTGCTTAATTACCAAAAATCGGGTGCTATTTTAGCTGCCTTAACTACATCGCTACCAGAAACAATAGGCGAAGTACGAAACTGGGATTATCGCTTCTGTTGGATAAGGGATGCATCTATGGTAGTAAAAATAATGACTCGCCTTGGACATACTCGAATTGTGGAACGTTACCTTGACTTTATCGTTAACCTGATGCCTGATAAAGGAGAGAAAATGCAAATCATGTATGGAATTCATGGCGAGAAATTCCTACACGAAATGGAGCTGACCCACTTGGAAGGTTATGAAGGAAGTAAACCTGTGAGAATTGGAAATGCTGCTTACGTTCAAAAACAAAACGATATCTATGGTATCCTGATGGATGTTATTTTGCAATATTTCAAATTGTATTCCATTACACTTGAACGAAGCGAGGATTTATGGACAATTGTACGCAATATTGTTACCATTGTTGAAGAGAACTGGCGCGAACCAGATAAAGGAATTTGGGAGATACGAAGCGAAGGTAAACACTTTACTTTTAGCAAAGTACTTTGTTGGGTAGCTATTGACCGAGCTGAAAAAATTGCTCGTTTGCTTAAATGTGATAACTATGCTAACGATTGGGCAATTTTAAAAGAGGAGATTGAAGTAGACATTCATAAAAACGCATGGTCGGAGAAAAAGCAAGCTTTTTCTCAAGCTTATGGCAGCGATGATCTAGATGCTTCGGTTCTTTTAATGGAAAGCTATGATTTTATAAAACCCGACGATAAGAAATACAAGCAAACGGTATTGGCTATTCAAAAGGACCTGGAATATAAAGGACTTATGTTCCGCTATAAAAATCAGGATGATTTTGGTGAGCCACAATCGGCATTTACTATTTGCTCATTCTGGCTCATCAGAGCATTATATAAAATCGGATTAAAAGACGAAGCAAAACAGAAGTTTAATGAGCTATTAAAATCTGCTAATCATCTTGGTTTATTTAGTGAAGACCTTGATTTTAAAACACGCAGATTGCTGGGGAACTTCCCACAAGCATATTCTCATTTGGCAATTATCGAAACTGCCATTACCCTATCCGGTGCTCAAATTACCGAAGAGGAACAAATTTTACACACAATACATTAACAAAAAAGCCCCATGAGGGGCTTTTTTAATATCGTTCAAAAGAATAAGTTATTCTGCACTAGCTGGAGTATTACCTCTCATTCCCATTATATCGCGATCAAACATATACAAACTGTGATCACCAATAATTTTCAACTTATCATTGATTGCAGCTACAGAAGCCTCTTCCTCAATTTGCTCATTAACGAACCATTGCATCCATGTTTGAGTTGTAAAATCTTTCTCATCAACACAAACACCAATAATATCGTTAATCAGTTCAGAAATATATCGCTCGTGTTCCAATGTTTTAGCAAATACTTCCTTCATATCTTTAAAGTCTGATGGTGGCTGCTCAATAGAAGGTATTACAGATTTACCACCTCTTTCATTTACATATTTAATAAACTTCAACATATGTAAACGTTCTTCATCGGCCTGAGCATAAAACCATTTCGAAGTTCCTTCAAAACCATTTAATTCAGCCCAAACTGCCATAGCAAGGTAAAGATTAGATGAATACGCTTCTTTTTCGATTTGATTCACCAAAGCTTCTTCTACTTTCTTCTTCAACATGTTTTTAAAATTTAGTCTTATTATAATTTCAAATATACAATATATAACCGCTGAATAAGCTGGTAGTTGAGCACTTTTTCTATTTATAATCATTCCATATAATCTTTGACTTTAATTTGAATAATTGAAATTATTCATCACTTTTACATTAAAGATATATTCATCCTTTATTGTTATTTAGAACAAAACAGAGGTTATTTTTTTATATATCAGAGCAAATAAGCTCAAAAAGAAACCCTTATCTCAATTATGATTAAAAAAGTATTAGTTGCTAATAGAGGTGAAATTGCTATAAGAGTAATGAGATCTTGTCGTGAGATGGGACTATCGACTGTTGCAATATTCTCCGAAGCAGATCGTAAAGCCATGCATGTAAGGTATGCCGATGAAGCGTACTGTGTCGGTCCGGCAAGCTCTTCCGAAAGCTACTTAAATATTGATAAAATTATTGAAGTAGCTAAAAATTCAAAAACTGATGCTATTCATCCGGGCTACGGTTTTTTGTCGGAAAATGCAACGTTTGCAGATAAAGTAACAAAGGCCGGAATCATTTTCATTGGTCCTTCTACACACGCTATTAATACCATGGGCGATAAACTTACGGCACGTGAGTTAATGATTAAATCAGGTGTACCGGTTGTTCCTGGTACCGAAGAAAATATTACCAACAACGATAGGTTAAAAGAGGTGGCCAACGAGATTGGTTATCCGGTAATGATAAAGGCCAGTGCCGGTGGTGGTGGAAAAGGAATGCGTTTGGTACGCGATGAAAAAAATGTTATTTCTGCCTACGAAATGGCTAAATCAGAAGCAAGATCGGCCTTTGGAAACGATGCCGTATACATCGAAAAATATGTTGAAGGCCCACATCATATAGAGTTTCAAATTATGGCCGATCAACATGGAAATTACGTGCATCTTTTTGAGCGAGAATGTTCGGTTCAACGTCGTCATCAAAAAGTGGTTGAAGAAACTCCTTCTCCATTAATGACACCCAAGCTACGTGAAGAGATGGGTAAAACAGCCATTAATGCAGCCAAATCGGTTGATTATGTGGGAGCCGGTACTGTTGAATTTTTGGTTGATAACCAACTTAACTTCTACTTCCTTGAGATGAATACCCGCTTGCAGGTTGAACATCCCATTACCGAAAGAGTTACAGGCATCGACCTTGTGAAGGCGCAAATCAACGTGGCCAACGGTTTTCCTCTTTTTTTTAAACAGGATGATTTGAAACAAACGGGCCATGCCATCGAGTGCCGTATTTATGCCGAAGATCATAAAAATAACTTTATGCCTTGTCCAGGTGTGGTTAAAAACATTTCGGAACCGCTAGGTTTAGGAGTGCGAACAGATGGTTATGTGTATGAAGGATATGAAATACCGTTCCACTACGATCCAATGATATCGAAATTAATTTCGTGGGCTCCTACACGTAGCGAAGCTATTGAACGAATGAAAAGAGCTCTTTACGAATACAAAATCACCGGAGTAAAAACATCCATTCCTTTTGTTTCGAGAATTATGCAAGCTACCGATTTTGTAGAAGGTAAATACGATACCAATTTCATTGAGAAAAACATGGATTTTTTGATGACAGATGATGACTGTGTTGATTATTGCGAAGACATCGCCTTATTGGTTGCCTACCTCGACTATACCGAAAAAATGAAGTTGAATGGAGAGCACACTTTACAAACAGAGAAGCATTCTTCGCAATGGAAGGAGTTTGGACGAAGACATAATGTTATCAGACTTTAAAAACAATCAGTTATGCCATTAGAACTTAAAATAGATAGCAGAGTCGCTCATATTCATGTATTGGAACAGCAAGGCTCGAAATATAAGGTGGAGATTGACGGACGCATATATAATTTAGATATTGAGAAAGTGGAATCAGATGCCTACTCGGTATTGCTAAATGGGAAATCGTATAACATGGAAATGATTGAGGGCGATACTCCCAGTCAGTACAAGGTTAATACGCTTAATAACTATTACGAAATTGAGGTAATTGATGCGGTAGCTCGTTATCGTGCCAAAGCCAAAAGTCATTTGGACACCGGAAGCAATATCATCTCTACTCCTATGCCAGGTAAAATTGTAAAAATACCTGTTAAGGTTGGTGATTCTGTTGAAAAGGGTCAAACCGTGGTGGTGGTTTCGGCCATGAAGATGGAAAGCGAATACAAAAGTGCATCCGACGGTGTGGTTAAAAGCATTCACGTTGCAGAAGGTGATGCTGTAGAAGGAAATCAACCCCTTATTGAAATTGAGGCGCAGTAAACCAACGTAAATTAGTTATTATGCAAAATCTAGAAGAAAAATATAATAAGTTTGAACAACGCAACCAACAGGCCGAAGCAGGTGGTGGTGCTGATAGAATTGAAAAACAACATAAAGCAGGTAAATTAACTGCCCGCGAACGTATTAACTTATTCCTCGATCCGGGAACTTTTGTTGAGTTGGATAAACTTGTTACCCATCGTTGCAACAACTTTGGAATGGAGAAAACCAAGTTTCCGGGAGATGGCTTTCTTACCGGTTACGGTAAAGTAGACGGACGGTTGGTATATGTTTTCGCACAGGACTTCACTGTATTTGGGGGTTCGTTAAGCCGTACTAATGCCGATAAAATCATTAAGATATCAAAACTGGCTCTTAAAATGGGAGCTCCTTTAATTGGATTAAACGATTCGGGCGGAGCACGTATTCAGGAAGGTGTTCAAAGTTTGGCAGGCTATGGCGAAATCTTCCATTTAAATGTAAAAGCATCGGGAGTGATTCCTCAAATATCAGCCATTATGGGGCCCTGTGCAGGTGGTGCAGTCTATTCACCTGCCCTTACCGACTTTATTTTTATGGTGAGAGATACTAGTTATATGTTTGTAACCGGCCCCGAAGTAATTAAAACAGTTACCCACGAAGAAGTTACTAAAGAAGAATTAGGCGGTGCTATGACTCATAACTCAAAAAGTGGTGTAGCTCATTTAATGGGCGATGATGATGAACACACCCTTATGATGATTCGCGAATTACTGAGTTTCCTTCCATCCAACAATATGGAAGATGCTCCAATAGTGAAATCAACAGACGATATTCGCCGTGAATCAGAGGAACTACAAACCTTGATTCCAGCAGATCCTAACCGTCCTTATGACATGCACGACCTTATCAATAAGGTAATAGACAACCAGCACTTTTTTGAAGTAATGCCTCATTATGCCCAAAATATCATTACAGGTTTTGGACGTATGGATGGTAAAACGGTAGGTATTGTTGCTAATCAGCCTAATTACCTTGCTGGCGTTTTAGATATTAATTCATCAGCCAAAGGAGCACGTTTTGTACGTTTTTGCGATGCTTTCAATATTCCATTGGTAACATTTGTTGATGTACCCGGATTTTTACCCGGTACGGTTCAGGAATATGGAGGTATTATAAAACACGGAGCCAAATTACTGTATGCTTATGCTGAAGCTACAGTACCAAAAATCACAGTAATCACGCGTAAAGCCTACGGAGGTGCGTATGATGTAATGGCCTCGAAACATTTGGCAGCCGACATTAATTTTGCCTACCCTACTGCCGAAATAGCGGTAATGGGCCCTGAAGGAGCTGTAAATATAATTTTCAGAGGCGATACAGATGAGCAATCAAAAGCCAAACGAGTGGATGATTATCGCCAGAACTTTGCTAATCCCTATCGTGCAGCTGAAATGGGTTATATCGATGAAATCATCTATCCTAAAGAAACACGATTTAAATTGATACAGGCGTTGGAAATGACCGAAAACAAAAACGAATCAAATCCACCTAAAAAACATGGTAATATTCCTTTATAAAAAGAAGATAGAGCAAGGCTTCAACCTTGCTCTTTTCTTATATCAATATTCCTTCTTTCATTAATTCTATTGGCTGCCACTCTCCTTTTATCAGTTCGTAAACAGTATTTACACCCGCCGCTAACAACATTTGTGCAACTTCTTCGAAGCCCAAGGTGAGGAACTTAGTCATATGGGCATCGCTATTTATGGTTATGGGTATATTATTCTCCTTGATAAACTGAAAGTGCTCTTTTCCAGGGAATAGATGATTACTGCGATTAAAGGCTTTAGTATTAATTTCAACCACCACCCCTTTTTCTTTTGCCAGTATTAAGGTTTGATATACCTGATCGAGATACCATTTATCATTCTCATCAAACAAATTAAAGGCTCCGTTATGCATCTTAATCTTATCCATATGCCCCAAAATATCTGGGGTATAATTTTGCAACATCTCATTTTGAAGTGAATAAAATTCTACAGCCAGTTTTTTATAATCGCCCTTGAATATTTCTTCCAATCCATTTTTAAACTCAGGTGCCGGGCCATCAATTTCCCAATATGTGCCATCATCAAAACATCTGACGTAATGTACCGAACCAATGGTATAATCCAGATCCAACCTTTTTATATCTGCATGAGCCGGCGACATCTTTTCAGGTATATAATCAATTTCAAGTGATTTATAAATATTTATTTGATTCCCATATTTCTGCTTAACTACATCAATATCTTTAATGTAAAATTCCATCTGCTCAGCCGGCATATTCCATACCGACTTAAAAGGTACAGGCGCATGTGATGAAATGCCAATACAGGCCATATTTAATTCAATTGCCTTTAGCACATAATCTTCAACTTCGCCATGTCCGTCGCAATATTTAGAATGCCCGTGGTAATTAGTCCATCTCATAACGTATATCTTTTCAGTTTTCGGTGTCCTTTGATACTATTAACGATCAAAAAATAGAAATTATCATTCAATTATGGTAGAAATTAGGCTACTTTTTGTTTGAATATGTTTTAGTCGGCTCTTTTACAGGATAAGAATAACATATCCGCATACACAACGATCCTATCCAAGGATAGCAAGACAAAAAACAGGGATAAGAAAGTGCTATCCCCTATTGGAATAATAATATCCATAGCTAGCATCATCTTATCCCAGGATATATTCTCCGTATCTCCGGATATCATGATAAAAAGTTGGGATAGGATGACCATATCCCAATTTTTTAATACAATATCCCAGGATATGATCATTGTATCCCAATAAGCCACCATTATTCTAATGGTTATTAGCTTAATAAAAAGTACTGATTCCTTGATTTTATTTATGACAAACTAACCTTAAAATAAATATTCTTGTACCCATTAATCTAAACCCATTTGGTAATTTATTTAATCGAGAGATTATTTTTTTACAAACATTAAGCATAGAAAGCTGTTCATTTGAATGGTTTGTGTAAATTTGCACCTCGAAAAATTAAGACCATGGGATTTAAGGAAGAGATTAAAAGAAGAAGAACCTTTGCGATCATAAGTCACCCGGATGCGGGTAAAACTACATTAACCGAAAAATTACTGCTTTTTGGTGGTGCAATACACGTTGCTGGTGCTGTAAAATCAAATAAGATAAAAAAAACAGCTACCTCCGATTTTATGGAGATTGAAAAGCAAAGAGGTATCTCGGTTGCCACATCGGTAATGGGTTTCGAATACGATGGTTACAAGGTTAACATTCTGGATACTCCCGGTCACCAGGATTTTGCTGAAGATACTTTCCGCACCCTTACCGCTGTTGATAGTGTAATTATTGCTGTTGATGCTGCCAAAGGGGTTGAGGCGCAAACCCGTAAGCTGATGGAAGTTTGCCGTATGCGTAATACTCCGGTAATTGTATTCATCAACAAAATGGACCGTCCTAGTAAAGATCCTTTCGATTTATTGGATGAAGTGGAAGAAGAACTAAAAATAAAGGTTCGTCCGCTTAGCTGGCCTGTTGGTAATGGTCCTCAATTCCAGGGTGTCTATAATCTTTTCGAAAAAAGTCTCTACCTGTTCGATCCCGGCAAGCAAGTGCTAGAAGAAGGGGTATCAATTGAAGATATCAACGATAGTCAATTAGATAACGCCATTGGCGAAAGCTCGTCAGAGATGTTACGCGAAGAGTTGGAATTAGTGGAAGGTGTTTACCCTGAGTTTGATATTGACTCGTACCGCGACGCTTCAGTTGCTCCTGTTTTCTTTGGTAGTGCATTAAATAACTTTGGGGTGCGCGAGTTGTTGCACTGTTTCTTGAAAATTGCACCAAGTCCACAGCCTGCGCAAGCCGAGGAAAGATTGGTTCAACCCGATGAAGAAAAATTCTCAGGTTTTGTCTTTAAGATTCATGCCAACATGGATCCAAATCACCGTAACCGTTTGGCTTTCCTTAAAATATGTTCCGGTAAATTTGAGCGTAATACCAATTATCATCACGTAGGCTTAGGTAAGAATATGAAATTCTCCAGTCCTACTGCTTTTATGGCTGATAAAAAATCAATTATTGATGAGGCTTATCCCGGCGATATTGTTGGTATTCCAGATACAGGTAACTTCAAAATTGGTGATACAGTAACACAAGGCGAAAAATTGCATTACAAAGGATTACCAAGTTTCTCGCCAGAGTTATTCCGTTACATCGAAAATGCCGATCCAATGAAATCAAAACAATTGGCAAAGGGTATCGATCAGTTAATGGACGAAGGGGTTGCTCAGTTATTTACCAGCCAGTTTAACGGACGTAAAGTAATAGGTACTGTAGGAGCGCTTCAGTTCGAAGTTATTCAATACCGTTTATTACACGAGTATAACGCAGCATGTCGTTATGAGCCCATCAACTTATATAAAGCCTGTTGGTTAAAAAGCAATAACAAAGAACAATTAGACGATTTTAAGAAGAGAAAGCTTCAATACATGGCCAAAGATAAATACGGAAGAGATGTATTTATGGCAGATTCGTCGTATATGTTACAATTGGCTCAGGATAATTTTAAAGATATTGAGTTCCATTTTACATCAGAATTTTAAATAATTATTTCTTAACTGATCATTATGATGTATATTTGATTACGCCACAAACCCCAAAGCCATGGATTCAAGATCACTTAAAATAACAGATAACCTCTTTGTAACAAAGTTAAACGAAGGTACAACCTACGAAAAAGAGGTAGTAGTGTGCGATAACGATTTGGCTACCCAATTGGGAACAGCACATATAGAACTTATCTCTACATCTTCATTAATTGCATATGTTGAGCAGTGTTGTGCTGAAATGGTTGACGAATATCTTCTAAATGGATTAGTTACGGTTAGTGCCGAAGTAAATTTCAAACATCTCTTCCCTGTTAAAACAGGAGAAACCATCTATTGTAAAGGGGTATTAAAATTTATCGAAACCAATCGATTATTTTTTGATGTTGTTGTTATGAACGACAAGGATATATCGGTTGGAATTGGTGCACATGAACGCTACATCGTTAATCGAAAAAGTTTTTTGGGAGAAACAGAATAAGTTTTCATCTATAATTTATGCCATAAATTACAACTTACAATGCCATTTACTGACACTGTTTTATATACCTACGTTGCCATTCCTCTATTAATTTTTTTAGCACGCGTTGCTGATGTTACTATTGGAACCATACGTATTGTTTTTGTATCGAAAGGAATGAAGCTTTGGGCTCCTGTTTTAGGATTCTTCGAAATTTTGATTTGGTTAATTGCCATGAGCAAAATATTCGAGAACCTCGACAACTGGTTTTACTTTATTGCATATGCAGGAGGTTTTGCTACCGGCAATTACGTGGGTTTAAAAATTGAAGAAAGACTGGCATTAGGTTATGTAAACATTCGTATTATAACTCAAAAATCAGGGATGGATTTAATTCAGAGATTAAGTTCAGCCGGATATGGTATTACCTATATGGATGCTGAAGGTAGTCGTGGACCAGTAAATGTTATCTACTGCATTACTAAACGAAAAGAAATACTTCGAATAAGCGAAATCATCAAGAAATACAACCCCAAAGCATTTTATACTCTTGAAGATATCCGTTTTGCTAATTCCGGTGTTTTTCCTGTTAAATCGGTTATTAAACGCAATTATATTCCTTTACGAAAAGGGAAATAGTTATTTATCAACTGCAGATTTTTTAAATTGAAATAAAGTTGGATGATTTAAGACAGATGACCGATTATAATTTCCAATTATTCAATAAGCAGATTACCAATTAGCACACAAACCTCAGGCATTGAGCTACGGACTACTGCCTAATAACCTGAATTCGACGTGAAATTTTGAACTCAGAACGCTTACAAATAGTGAGTTTCAAGTTTATATTGACGAAAGAATAGCGGGCTATTTTGAGTCGATTGCACGAAGAAAATTGCTATTTGTAAGGGGAAATTAGCAAGCTTTGAATAAATAACTGATTAACTGCTTCAAATTTAATCGCAATAGTTCACTATTACTCTAAAATTATTCATTGTAAATCAGTTCTTTATTTCAATCTGAGTTTTAAAATTTAAATCGAACTCAGGTTAATAAGCTATAATTTTTTTATACTTTTTCTGTCGCAGATAATTACCAATAATGATGCGCGTATCGCGGTTATCATCAAATTGGGATATATGTTCTTTAAATTCTTCAGGATTTTCAATAGCCGTATCTTCATAAATATAGCCATAACCAAGGTATTTACCATTTTCTATAACCACTACACCCAATTCATCCGGAGTACGACCTTTATCTAAAATAACAACGTTATTGTGCCCATACGATAGCTTTGTAATTAATTGCAAAACTCTTTTATTGTACAATTCGTCAGGCTCCTCTCCCACACAGGCTCCTTTACAAGTTTTAAGCTGATATTGAAAACAACCATTTTTACCATCATATAAGCCGCAAAGCTGTTGGCAAAGCTCATATTCATCAATCCATTTAAAAAGCTGTTCACGGCCTTCTTTCAAGCTTTCAAACGTACAATCAGGTATATCTACACCACTATTGGGTTTTAAAATCAATCTTAAATATCCTTTCCGGTCCCTATAATGATATAATCCTACCTGATTACGCGCCCTTCGTTGCGCCCTGTTAAACCTTGGTTTTTCTTCTTTTATCTCTTGCGATTCTTTTAATAATGCGATTAATTCACTCCCGGTAAGATGATAACTTATATCTGCAGTTTTCATCTTCATTTCAATCCCTTTTTTAGTTTTAGGATTTCCCATATGGGTGATAATGCGGTTTCGAATATTTTTACTTTTGCCTATATATATTAATTCGCCATCTTCGTTATGCAAATAATAAACCCCAGTTTCGGCGGGTAAAGATTTAATTTGATCAATAGTTAAATCGGGATGCAATCCATCTGCTGAAAACTGTTGATATGGATCTTCGGGATTTATTAAACCGTTGTTTTTAGCCAATAATAATTCAAAAAGCTTTACAGTGGCCAATGCATCACCAGCAGCCCGATGTCGTGCCGAAATTGAAATTCCTAACTCATCGCACAGTTTACCCAAACTATAAGATTGATGCCCAGGCAAAAGTTTGCGCGAAAGCTTTACCGTACACATCGAAGGCATATCAAAATCGTATCCCAAACTTTTAAACTCATGTTTAATAAAGTTATAGTCAAAACCAACATTATGCGCAACAAATACAGCATCCTTGCATATGTTTACAATATCTTTAGCCAAAGCATAAAACGGCGGAGCAGATTCAACCATTTCATTACTAATACCTGTTAATGATGTAATGAAAGGAGGGATTATACATTCGGGATTAACCAAACTCACAAACTCATCAACTATCTTTTCTCCATCAAAACGGTAAATAGCTATTTCAGTTATTTTACCGTTATTCATATTACCTCCGGTTGTTTCAATATCAACGATGACGTACATTACTTTCCTTCTTAATTGATTCCTCAAATATAGTTGTAAAATTAATAAATTAAGGTTCAATCACTAACAGAGCAATTGCTTTAAATCCCTTTGTTTTTCTTGGTTTTGATACTCTGAAAGGCTATATTTGTCATACGATCTTTGATACAAAAAATACCACATCAGTCGTTTTGATTGTTAAACTCAACGCTATCAGAACACCGAGTGACGCTATGCTTTCAAAGGGCGGGCCTCACCTTAGGGTTGCTCTCCGGAGCACGGAGGATTACCGATGATTGTATGCACTCAAATCCTGTCATCAGGAGTTTAAATTAATCCCGGTTGATGTGGTTCTTCATAAAAAAAGCGATGTTTCTTATTAGATTCATCGCTTTTTCTTTTTATAAGTCTTTTATTAGAATGTTTCCTGAACTACCAATTAGTTTTGAATTAAATTCGTCTAATATTTCCTGAAGCCTTCCTAAGCTTTTTGTTTCTTCAAAATGTAAGTCTCTGCTACCTCTGGCTTCAATCATATGAAGCGTTTTCATAACAGTTAATTTATTAATATCGAAAGCTGGTTGATATACAGTTTCTTTTGTATCATCTGCAGCAATTTCGGAAAATACTCTGCTCTCTACTAAATCAAAAAGTACTTCATTAATGAGTCTGATAGGTAAACGAAGTTCGATAGACAACAACACATTAGAAGGAGCACTCTCACCTTTTTCGAAACGTTTAACTACATCAGCCACTACCATTAATGTAATTAATCGTTTATACTCGTAACTTACTCGTCTTGTATCAGCATCAAATTCAAATGTATTTGCATTTTGATAGGCAAATGACATTTCAGCTCCCAACAAAACAATTAACCAACTTGCCTGAAGCCAAAATAAAAACAAAGGTAAACTGGCAAAACTACCATAAATAACATTGTAACTAGTTACAAAACTCTGAAAATGTATATAACCAAATTGTAAAAGCTGGAATAATGTTCCTGAAATAATACCACCAAATAAAGCCGATCGGAATTTTACCCTTGTATTGGGCATTATATGATGTAAAAAAGTAAAAACAATCCATATTAACACATACGATAGTAAAAGCATCATTTTAGGTCCAACCATACTCTCATAACCGTAGTTTTTGAGTTGTTTGGTAACAAAAACAATCATTCCACTACTTGAAATCATTAGAAGTATCCCCACTAACATTAACGAAATATAATCGCTAAACTTTCTAATAAAACTTCTGGCATGTTTTACTTCCCATATATCGTTAAAAGAATTTTCGATGTTACCAAAAACCTTCATTATCGACCAAAATAAAACAATCAGACCAATTCCGGCTATTTCTCCACCGGGAGTCTTTTCAAGATAATTTAAAGCAAACTTTTGAATGAAATTTAAGACTTCTTCTTGCCCTTCTAACTTGGTAGCCAAAAGATCCTGCACCCTTTCATCAAATCCAAAACCTTTAGCTATACCAAAAACCATTGCCACAACAGGTACAACAGAAAGTAACGAATAAAATGTAAGAGCAGATGCTTTTTGTTGGCAATTATCATTGATAAAACCTTTAATAGCCAAATATAAAATACGAACTGTACGAATTAAGAAAAACTGTCTTTTAGTAGTATCATTGGCTGTTACACGCCATATTTCTTCATTTAAATAATGAATTATTTTAGACAGAAGATTTTTCATTACATTGAGTTAGAAAGAAAAATAGCAAGCCTGTAAGCCGGGTCCTGTTTCCTTACAAGTAAGGCGTCTATCATTTATCTAAGTTAATTGTCACCAATTAACTTAAGCGACCTACCCCTCATAACCTTTCTTTCGAAAAACAAAACGGGCCGTTTTGCTCCTAATGGACTTATGATATACATGGTCTTGCAATCCGTCAGATGTACGGCTACTGATGTTACCACCAATACCGGTGAGCTCTTACCTCGCCTTTTCACCCTTACCTCAATCGAAATTGAGGCGGTTATTCTCTGCTACATTACTATACCCTCGCGAGCATCTTCCTATTCAGAAGCACGGTGCCCTGTATTGCCCAGACTTTCCTCTCTCGCACTTCTGCGACAGCGATAGACCGGCTTGCTATAATGCAAAATTAATACTTTATTCTATTTTGAATGGCATATATTTATCCAATTCAACTAAAAAGGCTTTTTTATACCCTAAATCTTTTATTTTCTGTAGCTCTTCCTTAGCTTCTGTACCCGGGAATTTACCAACAGTATATCTAAATATTTTATCTTTCATTCGAAATTCCATTACATTATCCACATTTTCGAAATGACTTAAATATACCGGAAAACGAAATGCACTTAATTGCACTGTATACGTTTTTGAGGGATCAATTTTTAGACTCGATGAAGATTTAAATGTCTCCTCATTCTTCATCTTATATTCAGCTGTATTTACCACAAAAGCCTGATCGTAACCTAATACTTTAATCTCATCAATATGACTTTTTGCTTCCTCATACGTATTATATTGACCAACAGTATATCTAACAAACCCATCGGTACAAACATATTCACGCGCTACATCAACAGCCTGAAAAAAAGACGCTACACCAGGCGGACGTTTTAGGGCGATAATTTGTATTGCCCAATAAGGCGCTTCAGCCTCGTCCATTCTTATTATCTTTTTACTTGTCCTCAAATGTGCAATATCATCGGCAACACCCGATACAGTGCTAACCATTATTGCTGTTATGATCATTATTAATTTGAGTCTCATTTTTCAGATATTATGCCGTCTTACGACGTATTAATTCATAGTTTAGTTAAGAGTTTTCCACACAACAACCTCAATTCGGCGGTTTTTCAAATGCTCGCTGTCATCACAATAAACACCACGCTTACATTTGTTGATAAGATATCTTTCACCATATCCCCTCGGTATCATATTATCATCATCCACACCTTTCAACATGAGATATTTTTCTGCTGATTCAGCCGCAGACTGAGAAACATCCAGATTTTTATACTTATTGCCTCTTGCCTCAGTGTGACCATTAAGTTTCACAACTACATTTGGATTTTGGAATAAATAAGCAGCTAACTTATCTAGTATACGTTTACCTTCCTCAGTAACTTGATCTCCTTCATATGGAATCACAAATTTACCGATTTCATTTAATGAATCATCATCAAATATTGGCGTCAAAGATAAACCATTATTATTAATGTCTTCTATTTCCATTATATGAACAATCATTCGTTTAGAATTGAATTCTTCACCTTTTGATAATTCAATTTCAAATTCCTGACTATCGTTTTTAAATTCATCAGGTATTGGAATAAATACTTTACCTAAAGCATCTGAGGTACCAGTTGCTACAATCGCACCTGTATTAGCATCTTTTATTACGACCTGAGCACCAACAATCGGTTCGCCTTTAAAAGTAGAAGTAAGTACAGTTGAAAAGGCTTCTGGATACATTGAGAGATCTTTAACTGGAGGTGCAACTACTACCGGCACTTCAACAACTGGAGTTTCCTCTACAGACTGCTCTTCTACTTCTGCTGCCATCTCATCAAAGATTGGAATCGCATCCCCATCATCTTCTTGTCCATCATTCGCTGGTGTCATTACAAAAATACCATCTGATCTACCTGTGCCAATTCTATTACTCGATAAGAAACCTCTTCTACTATCATTTGGATCTAACACATAACCAAAATCGTCTTTACCACTGTTAATTGGCAAACCCATATTGGTAATATTTGTGTATTTTCCATCCACCAATTCTGCTTTAAAGATATCTAATCCCCCAAACCCCATATGTCCATCGGAGGCAAAATATAAATCACCATCTTTACTAATAAATGGCCAGGCTTCATTTCCAAAAGTGTTTATTTCCTTCCCTAAATTTTCGCCTTTATCAACATCACCATTATTCTTAATTCGAGCTCTATAAATATCCATTCCACCAAATCCACCTCCCTGACTTGATGTATAAAACAAATACTTATTATCAGGAGAAACCGCAGGATATTTTACATCGTAATCATTTGAATTAATGCTCAATTCTTTTTCACTAGTCCAATCTTTACCATTATGCTCTGCAGTAAAAATTTTAATACCACTACCACCTTTAACTTTTACAACCTTAGTATAGTAAATTCTTTTATAATCGCTCGTGAAGGCAGTTGCACCTACGTGAAAATCATATTCAAGATAATTTGAAAACGAACTACTCCCTTCCTGTATTTCCCCATCAATATATTTGGATGAAAATAGATTAAGGTATTCTTTCCCACTATTATCCACCTTCTTTGATCCTCCTGTTTTTTCTCCGGAATAAACTACTTCATCCTCGTAAAATTGTATACCAAATGATTGTCCTCCGATTAGAAGATCAGCAGGATTAACCCTCACATCCTGATTGTATTGTTGATTATCATTAGCCCATTGACAAGCTTTTACCAATTCTTTAATATCCAATGGATTTGCACCTGCAGATTTAGCTTTATTATACCACTCAATGGCTATTTCATAACCACCCATTTGTTGATAGCAAGAAGCATAATTTTTCAGATCCTCCTCGTTTGTTAAATCAGACTCCATACCGACATACATATCAAATGCCGTTTGAATATCCTTCAAATTGAAGTGACATCTGGCTATTTTCAGCTGCGTATCTGTGCTTTCATCTCCTTTTTCTACAGCAGCATTAAAATATTCCAATGCCTGGTAATAATCCTGATTTTCGTACAAATTTTCAGCACGTCGTAGCTCAGTGCGTTGTGCACTTACTAACTGTGCTATCAACATCAACCCCACAAGCGCTGATAATTTTAAGTTAGGTATCATAGCTAAAATATATTTAGGCAATAATAAAAGTAATCTATCGTCAGGTGAATTTTTCATAATTTATCGATTTAGAAATACCTGATTGAACGCATTCCTGGTCGCTTATTAAATGAGAAATCGAATTGTATTCCAATTTCATGCGTACCATATTTGCCATAAGTATTTAATGGCGAAATAGAATAATCAAACGAATATCGAACAGTAAACTGGCGGTTTATAATGTATTCTGATAAAAACACTACTTCAGATATACTTCGGTAAGATAACCCTAACCAAAGTTGCTCCATTAGTAATACATTAGCAGACACATCAACGGTTAAAGGTGCTCCAACTACTGTTCTGATTAACGCGGTTGGTTTAACCTTTACATCACCCCAATCAAAAACATACCCACCATACCAATAGGCATGCATATTTTTATAATTAAAGGTATTCTTAAAGCTCTCTTGTTCTACATTAAATTCGTTATCAAATAGTCGAGGAACAGAGAATCCTGCAAAGTAATCTTTAGCATAAAAATAAGCACCTACACCAGCGTTAAAACCTAATTTACTTTCTTTTCTTTGAAATACTGGATCTCCAAAATCACCGGTAATTGCCTGGGTTCCATCGTAAACATGAGAGGTAACACCCAATTGTAAACCAAATGATAAAAATTTCCCTTTTCTGTCAAGCTTAACTTTATAAGAGGCTGCTCCCATAAACTCGAAAGTATTAGTGAAACCTAAATGATCATTGGTTAAAACTGCTCCAACACCCAGGTTTGTATCATCAATAGGACCATGAATATTCAGAGCCTGGTTCATTGGCGCACCTTTCATACCCAACCACTGGTTACGATGTACAACCAACCCACTAATTACATCGCGAGTACCATTGTATGCAGGATTTAAAATACCCTGATTACCGATATAATGATTGTATTGCGCCTGATCCTGCGCTTTGGCAACACCTACCATGAACAAAATCAGTATTATGGAGACCAAATATTTCATATAACAGTTTTTTAATATCAATAGACCTAAGAAGGCTATACTTTGATTGTTTTAAAGCTTTACAGCCATTCTAATTATCTACGTAACTCTATAAACCCGTTGTATTCTTTTGTTTTATAATTGCTATTTCCATTGGCATCTTCTTCGATAATGGTTATACTAAAAATATAGAAGTATGTACCATTCGGAAGATTTTCGCCTAGCGAAACCATTGCCCCGGCATTAGACTTACCATCCCAACTATTATCATATCTCTCTCCTTTTGATCTATATACCAAAGTACCCCATCTGTTATAGACTTCTAATGAAGAACTTCCAACTTCATCAGTAAAGGATCCTTGAATCTTATAATAATCATTTATACCATCACCATTAGGAGAAAATGCATTTGGTATCAGAATCATATTATCATCATCAACATCAAAGTTTCCAATAAAGAAATAAACATATGCCGTATCCTGTCGATTTTCTATTGTTGTATTCTTAATAATATACTGTACACTATCTCTTCCATAGAAGACAGGATTCTTTTTGAATGTTAAATGACCAAGCTGATTAATTACTACTTCATTACCGAAGTCGGTCTTTAACGATAGTCCTTCTAGTGTATCCTTACGCTCTTCGGATGCATATCGTAAACTAAATTCAATATTAGCACCTAGTATATCCAGATAAACTTCATCTTTAACATCATTCTCCCATACATTAATTGTATCAGATACAAGATTTGAAGCAGCAATGGTATCATCAACAGCTATTAGCTGAGTCGCATCTAACCTGACAGAACCAAACATTAAATTAGAACAACCTAATTCAGTAGCTTGTACTGTATATATACCAGATTCGGTCTGAGTTCCAAAGTTCAATTCATTTCCATCACCTTGAATAGGATCTACAGAAGTATAAGGAAGATCATTCCTTAATAAAGAATAGGCAACTCCAACGGTTGATAAATTTAAACCAATTTCATCGACTCTGATAATACCTAATCCCATTTCACCATCATTAATAACATCACCATTAAGAGTAATATTAAAAGGTTCAGGTAATGCATTTTCAACAACATTGATATTATTAATACCTATCACATTACATCCGGTATTGAAATTGATTGCTTCTACAAAATAATTAACAGT
Source organism: uncultured Carboxylicivirga sp. (assembly GCF_963668385.1). Classification (GTDB taxonomy): domain Bacteria; phylum Bacteroidota; class Bacteroidia; order Bacteroidales; family Marinilabiliaceae; genus Carboxylicivirga. The sequence continues at coordinate 4,315,210 of NZ_OY764327.1, read as the reverse complement.
ACTATTTGGATCTCCCATGAAATAACCAGTAAACAACTGATCATTTCCATTACCACTAATGAATCCAACTCTTGTATCTAAATCACCTTGATAAAGGATGTAAGCTATATCTTCCTGGGTATTTCTAACACCAATCTGAATTCCATTTCCATCAGCACAATAACTGATTTCATCATTAACTTCAGTAATACCATCCGTTGCATAAACAGTAAAAGGTGAAGGTCCCTCTTTAAATTCCAATTCAAATTCATCCATAATTGACTCACAACTTGTCTGAGATTGGGCTACAATACTATAAGTATAGTCTCCTAATAACGATGGATTAATTATCCAAACAAGGTCTGAACCATCTCCTACTTTACTGTCATATTTAACTGTACCATCAAATAAAGAATAAATAACTCCAACTTCACTATCAGCTAAAGTAACTTCAGCTCCACTAGATCCGCAGACAACATTATTGCTTATAGTAACACTTTTCATTTCAGGTCCAGTTAATTCTACTACTTTAATAGTGTGACTCCAATCTATCGGACAACCTGATTGATTATTTATTGCACGTACAGAATAAGTTATAGTATCATTTGAAGCTCCCAAATGGTAACCCGTAAATAACATAGAATTACCATCTCCAGTTAAGTAACCCACTTCTCCCTCTAAATCATTAGAAAGAATATAAGCTATACCATTTTCGGTTGAACTTAAGCCAATTTGAACCCCTTGAGAACAATACTTAGCAGTATCGGTAACTGTAACACCAGAATCATCAATAGCAAACATGCTAAACTCTAATGGACCATCTTTAAATTCAATTTGCACAGAATCCATTAAGGTTTCACATCCGCCATTAATAGCACCATAAATTTTATAGGTATATGTTCCTTTAATATCGGGTGCCGGTATTTCCCACGTAATATCAGTTGTTCCATCTACTCCTTGTACATTAGAATCTAGGTAATAGCTTACTCCATCCTGCTTATCACTAAGTACTATTAATGTACTATTATCGCCACAAACAGTATTATTAACTACAGAAACTTCTTTCTTATCAGCTACAGGAAGACTAATAACCTGTATTGTATCAGTCCATTCTGTACTACAACCTGATTGGTTATTTATTGCACGTACAGAATAAGCGATCGTATCATTAGCAACTCCAAGATGGTAGCCAGTAAAAGACATTGAACCACCATTTCCAGTAACGTAACCAACTTCTTCATTAAATTCTTTATAAAGAATATAAGCAATACCATTTTCGGTTGAACTTAATCCAATCTGAACACCTTCATTACAATATTTCGCAGTATCTGTAACTGTAACTCCTGAGTCGTCAATAGCGAACATGCTATATGGTGAAGGACTGTCTTTATAGCTTACAGTAACAATACCTAATAGCTTTTCACAGACATCTTGACCAGCAGCTATAACTTCGTATTCTATATCTTGGTTAATCGCCAGAGTTGCAAACTCAATAATATTAGGTTTACTATCATCTAACACATCAATCATGCTTCCATCTGGATAATCACCAAGTTCATATAAGTAATACACAACACCTGGTTCTCTTTGCTCTATACTAATTGTAACTTCACTTTGACCGCATGCTGATACTTCGTCAGGTGTCACTACTTGGTCTACGGGTTCATAGCTTTCAGATATTGTAAACTCAGGGTATAAACCTTCAACGGCACAACCATCTTCGCCCCAAGCTGCATCCACCCTATAAGTTCCAGCCTTACGATATCCAAAACTAATTGAAGAACCTGTTCCGTCTACACTTATTACGATTTCACCAGTATTAACATCGATCAAAGAATAAATAGCTTCTGTTTCTGAAATATCAGTTTCAATTAAAGAACCATTCTCATCAGAACAGTATGATGTACTATAAGAAAGATCAATAGGCTGTAGTGCTTCTTTTTCTGATAATACTACACTACCATTCATACTAGATGTACATAATGACACATCATTAATTGCAACAACAGTAAATACTCCATCAGCTTCTGGGTAATTAGCTATTGTAAATGGTCCAAACTCATCGAAAGTAATTCCGGAACCATCAAGCTGACCAGATTTAAGCGTACCAATATTTATTGTACTACCACCGCGTGTATATTGTAATTGATAGTTAACACCTGCTTCTGTTGCACTTAAGCCAATTGATGCTCCATTACTATCGCAATAATAACCAGAACCAGTTACCTCGTATGCAATTGGTAAAGGATTAACAACTAAAGATTTTCTATTAAGCATCTCTATTGTACAACCGCTTCCATCATCACCTAGTACATAGTACTCTCCTTCTTCGTTTACATAAGGGAATTCTAAACCATTATAAACACCCACAAAAGTACCATCAGCTTTGTATAAAGTATAGGTTACACCATTTTCTGAACCAGATAATCCAAACCGAACACCTATATCTCCATTACATATTTCTTCATCACCAGTCACTTCAAATAAATCTATTGCACCAGGTACATCAATATAGATAGTATTACTTAGTAAAGCTTCACAACCATTTAAATTAGCATATACCTGATAAGTGGCATCTTTATCTACAACAGCCATAAATTCAACATCCTGATTTGCTATACCAACTACTGTATTTCCAGTTCGCACACCACCTTTAGCTAATTCGTAGATGACACCTTCTTCAGAGTCTTCGACAATAATAACAGCTCCATTATTACAATCTAAGCCAGTTCCTGTTTTTATTGATAAGGTTTTACTTAAATCGGCATAAGGTTTCTCTGCAATCGTTACTCGTGGTAACATCTCATTTGCACAAGATGTAAGTCCATCATTTCTTCTGGCTACAATAAAATATGTATCAGTTTCTGAAACTTCAAAAGATAATTCAGATCCAGTACCTGTAATCCAAGCACCTGTTGCTAAATCTCCTTCTCGTTCCCAACGATACTCAACACCCGTCTCAGAACCACTTAAGTATATAAAAGTTGTTCCTCCCGTACAATAATCTCCATCAGTAGAAACTACAAATCCTGTTGGTAAAGGATCACTAATAACAGTGACCTGACCATTCATCCATTCCGAACAACTAGTTGCTTGATTACTTGCAGAAACTGTGTATACTCCTTCTTCTGTATATGAACCAAACGATAATATACCACTACCAGTAACCCCTGTAATTGGTGAACCCACAGGAGAATTATCTCGGTATAATTGATATTCAACACCATCTTCCTGATCATCAAGATATATTTCTACTCCATTAGGATTATCCACACAATAATGACCATCATTTTCTGCCATTACATTATATATAACTGGCAAGGCATCTTCAACAATTACAACTGTATTATTCATTGGGAATACACATCCTCCACTTATTTCAACAATGACAGAGTAAGTACCAGCTTTGTATAATCCACTAAATGTTAATTCAGAACCAGTTCCTGTTTGAGTATCAAGAGTGTTTCCTGTGTTATCCTTTAATTGATAAATAACATTAACTTCTGATCCATCTAGTCCTAATTGAATACCATCTTCACCAGCACAATAATTTGTACTTCCACCAATTGCTATTAAATTGAATTTAGCTACACCAGGCACATCGATTGTAAATGTACCATTCATTGTAACCTGACATGAAGAGTTTAATAAATTGTAACCTATAATAGTATAAACACCAGCTGCATTTTGAACTCCAAAAGTTATAGCATTACCATCACCTGGCACAGTTTGTCCTGTTGGGTTACCATCGATATACAACTCGTATTCCATTCCTAATTCAGAACCTAACAAGGTAATTTCATAGTTATTACAGTCTGTAACAGTACCAATTGGGCTCATATCCTGTACAACAGGTAAAGTAACTTCTGTAATTTGAGCAGTACCATTCATAGTAACTCTATCACCAGGTACTGCTGGCCAAAATGCCTCTACTCTATACGTTGCAACACCTACATATGATAAATCAACACCATCAACACCATGCGTCCATCTAACTTCAGTAGTTGGTGAAGTCACATTTGTTGAAGCTATTAACTGATTATCTTCATTACGAATCAATTCATAAGTAACCCCTTGTAAAATATCAGGAGCAACATAAATAGACAGAGCATCAGGACTACCTTCACAATAAGTCTGCTCAACTGGCAATACATTTGTTGGAATAACACCATCAAAAACACTAATTACAATTTCGGCACTATCCTTACATCCCGTACTCGTTTCAGCAATTACTCTGATGATTGAATTATCATCACTTACATCAGTAGGCGTCCATGTATATGTTGCAGATCCATCATGAGAAGCATCCTCTACTTCATTTACTTTAAATACATAATTTACAACATCAGTACCATTTGCAGTGAAATCAATTGGTGTACCCACAATAACATTGGTTGATGTCGCATTTAAAGTTACACCTGATAAAGGATTCACTAAAACATCCATCTCAGTTGCTGTAAGTCCAGCACAACCGTTTAGATTTTCGTAATTTACAGAAATTGTATGTGTACCAGTTGTATTCCAAAGTACTGATATAGTTTCAGTACCATCACCTGAAACAATTGTACCCTCAACAGGTACATTCCAAATATAATTTTGCTTACCAGTTTCGGTAGAGTAAATCGAAACATTATCATTACAAGTTACTACAGGCCCTGCGATTGTAGGAACTGGAGTTTCTTGAACGGTAATATCCATTGATGCTGGAGTAGCTACCCCACAAGTATTAACATCATCATACTCTACAGTTAGAGTATAATCACCAATAGTACTCCATAATACAGTAATCTCTTCAGTACCATCTCCTGATACAATCGTTCCACCACCCGACAACTGCCAGTTATAATTACTCATACCTAATTCTGTACGATATACACTTGAATATGTATTACAAACTACTGCATCACCAGAAATTGTTGGTATAGGTAATGAATGTACTTGAACTTCGAGTTGCGTTGGATTTACTGCATAACAACCACTACCATTTTGGTAATTTACATCAATCGTTCCTGTACCTACAACATCCCAAAGTACAGTCACTTCATTACTATATGGAGCTGAATTTGTAATTGTTCCTCCTGTAACATTCCATACATAATTGTTTTGTCCGGACTCGGTTGTATAAGTAACAGTGGTATTTAAACAAGCCTCGTTATCACCAGTTAAACTTACTGTTGGAACAGGATTTACAGTAACCGGTAAAACAAAAGGACTAGAAGCAGGACATGCAAACAACTCATAGTTAACACTTATTTCATGTGTAGGTGCTGTTGGATCAGCCCAAACAACATCAACTGTCGACAATGTAGGATCGCTAACAATAGTACCTCCGGTTATTTGCCAATCATAATTAACAGCACCAGATTCAGTTGTATAGGTTATAGTATGACCCTCACAAACATTATCCAAACCACTTATAGTTGGATTTGGCAAATCAGTAACATTAACAGTTAATTCCGAAGCACTAGCAGCATCACAACCATTTGTATCCGTATAACTTACCCGTATATTTTGATTATTAATAGCTGTCCATTGGATCGTAACCTCAAAATTAGTATTTGAACCAATTATAGTTCCACCAGCATCAACTTCCCAGAAATAATTTGACATTCCAGATTCAGTTGAATAAGTAATTGTAGTTCCGTTACAAACAGTTGCAGGACCTGAGATTGTTGGCACAGGCAAAGCGTTTACAACTACCTCGTACTGTTTTGGCGCTGATGGAGAACATCCATTTCCATCAATATATGTTACTTCAATATATTGAGTACCTGCAGTTAACCAGGTAACTTCTACTGATTCTGAATTTGCACCAGAGTCGATTGTACCCACCGTTGGTCCACCAACAATGGTCCACACATACGAGCCATTTCCTGAATCGGTACTATATATATGGCCACCAGTATTCGCACAAACATCTGTAGGTCCGGTAATAGTTGGATCTGGAAGTGGATTAACATTTACTACTTCTGAAGTTGGCACTAATGCAGCACAACTTCCGGCAGTTTCTTCATAATTAACACTAATTGACCATGGTCCAGCTGCATCATCCCATAGTACATCAACAGACTCTTGATCAGCAGGACCCACAATTATTCCACCAGTAACTATCCAAACATAATTACTTCTTCCTGTTTGAGTTGAATATGTTTTTGTATCATTTAAACAAACATTTAAATCTCCGGTAATTGTAGGAGTTGGTCTATTATAAACTGTAACAACACGTCTTTCAGGAGTAGGCAGTGAACATCCAACAGGATTAACATAATTAACTTCAACATATCCTCCTCCAGCAGTATTCCATGTAACCTCGATTGAATTAGTAGATTGACCAGAATTAATTGTTCCACCATTTACTGACCACACATAACCAGACATTCCACTCTCAGTAGAGTAAGTAATAGTTTCATCTAAACAAACTTCTGTTTGACCTATAATAGATATAATTGGAATTTCTCCAACTTCAATATTGACAGTCGTTGCAGACAATGGATTACAACCCTTAGTATTTGTATAATTTACAGTTAAAGTTGTTGATCCGGAATTTGGCCATCTTATTTCGACAAAATCATTTCCATTACCACCAGAAACTAATTGTCCATCAGGATATGACCAGATATAATTCGACATTCCAGGTTCTGTGGTATATGTAACAACACTATTTTCACAAGGAGCTAAATCTCCTGTTATAGTTGGCACTGGTAAAGGATTAACTGTAACATTTTCAACAGTTGGAGAAGCTGCTGAACAATTACCTGCCGACTCTTCATAGTTTACACTAATTGACCATGGTCCTGTTTCAACATCCCACAACACGTTAACAGTTTCCTGATCTGTAGCACCTTGAATGGATCCATTTGTTACAGCCCATTGATAATTACTTTTTCCAGTTTCGGTTGAATAAGTTTTTACTTCATTCAAGCATAATTCTAAATCACCTGTAATAGTCGGTACTGGCAAATTATTTACATTAACTGGTATTCTGTATGGAGTAGCTAATGTACAACCAACAGTATTAACATAATTAACTTCAACATATCCCCCTCCTGGAGTATCCCATGTAACTTCAATCGAATTAGTTCCTTGTCCGGAATCTATTGTACCACCACTAACTGCCCAAACATAACTTAACATGCCTGATTCTGTGGCATATACAGTTGTTGTATTTAAACAAGTTTCGTTATTACCAGTGATGGAAATAGATGGTAAAGCTCCAACCTCTATATTAGCTATTGTAGCTGATGAAGGATCGCAACCTTTTGTATTAGTATAAGTTACACTCAATGTTGTTGGACCAGATGCAGTCCAATTAATTTCGATAAAATCTGAACCATTACCACCCGATACAATATTACCACCACTGAATGTCCATACATAATTTGACATTCCAGATTCTGTAGTATAAATAACTGTACTGTTTTCGCATGGTGCTAAATCGCCAGTTATAGTTGGTACCGGTAAAGGATTAACAGTTACAGTTTCAACAGTTGGTGATGCTGCTGAACAACTGGCAGCCGACTCTTCGTAATTAACACTTATAGACCATGGCCCTGTTTCAACATCCCAAAGCACATCCACAGTTGCCTGATCGGAAGCCCCCTGAATTGTACCATTGGTAACAACCCATTGATAATTACTTTTTCCTGCTTCAGTTGAATAAGTTTTAACTTCATTTATACATAATTCAAAATCACCAGTTATGGTAGGTGTAGGTATAGCATTAACATTAACAACTAATCTTTGAGGTGTTGCTAATGTACACCCAACTGAATTAACATAATTAACTTCTACATACCCGGCTCCTTCAGTATCCCATGTAACATTAATCGAATTAGAACCTTGTCCGGAATCTATTGTACCTCCGTTAACTGTCCAAACATAACTTGACATGCCTAATTCAGTGGTATATATAGATGTTTCACTTAAACAAACTTCACTATCTCCTGAAATGGTAATAATTGGCAATGCTCCAACTTCAATATTAGCAGTTGTTGCTGAAGAAGGATCACAACCTTTTGTATTTGTATAAGTTACACTCAAAGTAGTTGAACCCGGTGTAGTCCAATTAATTTCAATAAAATCAGAACCATTACCTCCAGAAACTATAGTACCACCTGTAAATGTCCATACGTAATTCGACATTCCTGATTCAGTAGTATAAGTAACTGCATTATTTTCGCAAGGTGTTAAATCTCCAGTTATGGTTGGTACTGGCAAAGGATTTATAACAAGATTGATGTCACTTGATTGAGAGTTACAACCAAATGAATTATTTGTAATTACATAAATACTTACATCTGAAGTAAAACCACCAGTAACTGTAATTGTGTTATTGTTAGAAGCAGCACCTAAAGATACATCTCCACTTCCATCGTTATAGAAAAACTCATAAGTGAAATCTGCATCGTAAGGAAGTGCAGTAATTGTAACTGGTTCACCATAACAAAACTCAGCTCCATCTACTGGACTTGTTATTGAAACAGAAGGAGCTGGAACCATCTCAATAGTTTGCGAATCACTATCACTACAACCTGTTACATTATCGGTTACGGTAACAATAACAGTTGTATTCTGAGTAATTGATACAACTATATTATTACTATTTGTAGGATTAGCTTGATCAACACCGTTAACATTAAACAAATATGTATAATCGCCCGAACCTAAACTAGCAGTTGCAACAAAATTGAGATTTGTATACTCACATACTTTAGTTCCAGGAGGAGCAGGATTTATACTCAAGCCAACATTAACATCATTAATTATTACATCTGTGCTCGCACTGGCTGTACAAGTAAAACCATCAGTAACCGTTAAAGTATAAGTTCCAGCCATTGCTGTAGTAACCGAAGTTAATACAGGACTTTGAGCTCCATTTGTGTAACCATTTGGACCAGTCCATGCATATGTAGTCATTGAACCTGGGCCACCTGTTAACTGCACATTCTCTCCAGCACAGACAGGGCTATCATTACCAGCTGTTACAGCTGGAGTTGGATGAACAGTAACAACAACATCTGCTATATCGCTAATACAACCTTCATCATCCTGAACAGTTACTGAATAAATATCATCATCAGCCGGAGTAACTCCAGCAATTGTATAAGTATTTGAAGCTCCTCTATTTATCTCAACACCACCCTTATACCAAACATATTCGGTATAAACAGTACTACCTCCATTAGCTGTGGCAGTTAACACTAAATCTTCATTCTCACAAACAGGATTATTATAAGATATTGTAACTGTTGGACGTTGATTAACAATCAAGATTGTAGAAACAGGAGTTGGCGAACATGTTTTATCATCCACCACTGTTAATTGATACTCGCCAGCATCTGCTAATGTGGCAGGGTCAATAGTAAAAGCATCTAAAGTACTAACGGTTGTTCCCGTTGGTACATAAACCCAATTATATGTAAATGGACCAGTACCTCCTGTAACAGTAGAAGAAAAAGCAACTGTTCCATCAACACAAACAGGCCCGTCATTATCAGCAGTGATAGTGGCCACCGGATTTATAACTACATTAGTAATGGATGGAGCAACAGCATCACAACCATTATCATCAGTAACTACTAACTGGTACTGACCAGCATCAGCAACAGTAACATTGCTTAAAGTAAAAGCTGCTTGATTACTAATTTCGGTTGCTGAAGGCAACTTAGTCCAGCTATACGTAAATGGTCCGGTACCTCCGGTTACATTAGATGTTAAATTTACATCTTCACCTTCACAAACAGGACTATCGTTTAAGGCGTTAATAGTAGCTCTTTCATTAACAACAACCGTAGTAGTTGCACTAGTTGTACAAGTGTTACCATCAACAATTGTTAATGTATAATCTCCTGCCATTGCCAAGGTAACAGTTGACAGCAGTGGACTCTGATCTCCACTAGTGAATCCATTAGGACCTGTCCATGAATAACTTGTCATACCACCAGGACCACCGGTCAATTGCACATCTTCACCTTCACAAACAGGGCCATCATTATCGGCTGTTGCCTGTGTACGAGGATGTATTGTAACATCAACCAAAGCCGGATCACTTAGACATCCGGCATCATCCACCACAGTTACACTATATTCACCATCATCATCCGGAGCAACTGTTGCAGCGATTGTAAAAGTATTTACAGCACTTGTTCCAATCTGACTTCCGTTTTTGTACCATGTATACGTAACATAATTAGTGGTCCCTCCTGCTGGTGTAGCGGTTAAAACCAAGTCTAATCCTTCACAAACAGGATTATTATAAGCTAAACTAACAGTAGGACGATCGTTAACAACCAACGTAGTTTGATCGGCAACACTTGCTACACAAGAGTTTGCATCAGTAACAGAAACTTCATAAGTACCAGCATCCGATAATGTAACCGGATCAATCACATAATCCTGATCGGTTGAAATAACTGTTGAACCCGGAAGTTTTGTCCATTCGAAAGAATAAGGAGCAGTACCGCTTGTTACAGCAGCTTGAAGTGTAACAGAGCCGTCTTCACAAATTGGCCCCGTATTACTTGCTGTAACCTCTGGCAAACTCCAAACGGTAACGTCAGTTGTTGCAGTATTTTCACAACCATTACCATCAGTTATATTTAATGTATAAGTCCCTTGATCGCTTGCTGACACATTCGACAATAAAGGATTTTGATCACTGCTAGAATATCCTCCGGGGCCCGACCAGCTATAAGTTATCATACCATTTTCACCTCCTGAGAGCTGAATATCCTCACCCGCACATTTAGGCCCATCATTACCAATAGTAATAGTAGGTTTAGAATGAACTATTACTTGAGGATAATTAGCCGGATCGGCTGGTATAGTTGAAGAACAAGCAGCACCTTCAGCAATGACATAATATTTATAAGTGCCTGCTGTAGATTCTGATAATGTAAAATCTATCGGACCATTATCTCCAGGCCAGTCTAATAAAACACCACCTGAACCTTCGCGATATAATTTATACGAAATAGTAAAATCCTGTGAACCTGAGAGTGTCAAGGTAAACGGACTATTTAAACACGCCTCAGTATCACCTGTTAAAGTAAAAGAATCATCGGGTGCACCAATAATACGAACAGCAGACCATAATTGTCCTTGGCGGTTAGAGGGCGTACCCTTAACACAAACAATCAAAATCTCCCTGTTTAAATAGGCTGCAGGAACATTACTTGGTGTAAAGTAATAATCTGAGCCATCTACTCGGGTAAGTTCGGGAATAACGGTACCAGGATTACCAGTACCACCCACTTTTTCAGTTACTTCCCAAAAATACTCTGTCCATGTTGGAACATCAGGGCAATCTAACAAAACATCCGCACCGTTATCACAATGCAGATAAGTAACACAACTTTGACTTTGTGCTGTATTTATAAAACCAAACGTTAATAACAATGCTGCTATAACGGGTAATATTTTTTTATTTAGTGAGGTGTAGTTCTTTTCCATAGGTCCAGGTTATTAGTTTTTCGCCCTTACTTTAATTTTATAGTATACTTGATACCCTTTACCCTTGCCGTTGTGCATATAAAATCTGACGGCAACTTCGTCTTCTCCTACGCTCTTGAATATTTCCTGAGGATGTAAATAGAACTTACTTCCTCGAGTTGAGATAGCATTAGATAATTCATTTCCATATTGGCCATTACTCTTGATCTTAAAAACTGCCCACTCCACAATATCATAAGATAAATACTGGGCGTCATCAGGTTTACAATCAAGTAAAACTTTAGCATCATTTTGGGCATACTCTTTTTTAAGACACGCCAAATGATTGTCTTGCGACTGCGCATTAACTAAAACTAAGCCATGTACCATCATAGCCACTAAAGCAACTATAAGACGAGTACTTTTTGTTTGTTTTGCATCCATAAACGATTGTTTATCTAATCCCCAACTTCACAATTCAACAACGTACGTTAATAATAAACGCCAACATCTTTTTATGTTAGCTAAAATACATTAAAGAAAACATTTCTTACAACTTTGCCCCTCCAAATCACACATGATTTTCAGCATTGTTAGTCTCAAAACCACTGAAAGGCTGCAATAAATGTTCTGTTCAACAGTATTAACGTTTCTACGAAGCACCAATCAAGTTGTTTCATTAATTCGGCTTCTCACTCAATATTTTTTATAATTAACTTTTTACACTCACCCCTAAGCTCTGTAAAGCTTTGGGAGAGTGCTCTAAAGCTATCCGAGCTATTTTAATAAAATCACTCACATAATTCTGCATTTTAATAACCATTTTCTTACGCAGAGCTGTAAGCCTTTTTAATTCAGCAGCACTTTTCAAGCACTCTTCATTCAACTCATTTAAAACAACCAGTTGCTGCCTTAATCCTTCAATTTGCTCCGACGATATTCCATATTGAGCCATTCGCTCCTGGTAACCATCATCGTTTTTTAGCATAATTGAACAAAATACACTAACCTGAAAATACCATTCATTATAGGTACGTTCGCGACTACCATCAAGTATTAAAACATTTCGAGCCTTAAAATCCTCTGCAAAAGCAATACGGGCAATCTTCAAGTACTTCATATACTCTTTATGAATCTTCGCCTGCAAATCTTGCTTTTTCTTAAACTGTTCAACTTTTACAGACTTTGCCTGATGTTGCTTAAAAGAAACATCTTTCAACACATTAAACACTTGTTCCCCGTCATCCAATCGCCTTTCATCATAACCATACTGCATTACAGCATTTCTTATATCATCAATATTCTTGCTGTTATGTACAAGAATGCCTGCCTGATGAATAAAAGACGTTATCGTTTGCTTGGTATAATGCATATTATTCTAAAAATTATAATCTTATTTCTTTAATCAATAGTCTAATAGTTAGTATTAGACAAATATTTATAAAATTTATTTAATATTCCAAATAATGTGTTAATATTTTTTAAAATATGAATTCTAGTAGACCTTTTTAGTATTACATTTATATTTTAGATAGATAATTTAGTATTAAGATAAAATTTAATTAGTAAAGATTAATACATTCAAATTAGAGATAATAGAATATAGATTTAGCTGTGTACATTTTAAATTCAGATAAGTAGATTTAGTATCAAGATTTACTAATCACTTATTAGATAATTGATCTTATTTAAAAGTTGACTCTGAAACAAATTAGATAGCTTATTTGATATATAAGAAGATTAGATTTATTAAATAGATGAGCTTATTGATATTAAATTGTAGCAATACATAAAAAAAGGGCCTGCTCCAATGAGGAACAGACCCTTTTTATTTCTTAATTATATAAGTTACTTCACCATAATTCCAAGAACTTCGAGTAATTGTGGTTCATCTTCCATTGCAATGCGAGCAACAGCTTTAAAATCGTGCTTCCAGTCTTCTAAATCGGCCAAAGCCTGATCTCTAACCTGAGTAGCATTTTCCGACTCACCCTTTTCTTTATAATAACTGGCCCGAAGAGTAGCCATACCTTCTACTTTTGCATGTAATAATTCCACTTCTTCTTTGGTTACCTTCAACCTTTGAATTTTAAGCATCCATTCTTCTTTTGCCAGCAAGCCACTGGTAAATGTACGGATAACGCTCAAAACTTTTAAATAGGCATTAGGCATATCGCCCATCAAATCGAGTTGCGACATAGCAAAGGGATCTTTTCTAAAGACTGCTTTAGCCTTTTTACGTAACTGTTTATACAGTATAGTTGTATCGGTAAGCGCATCTAACCACAGTTTGTGGCTTTCGGACTTTTCGAGTCGCTCCAACTCCGACGACTGCGCTTTTTCCATTGCTACATTCAATAACGACTCCCCTTGCTTAAGAGATTCATCGTCGTATCCCATATCTGCCATATACAATTTAATTTTTTCATGAGTTTGAGCATTCAAAATCATGACTTTAGCACTGGATAACTGCCCAGCAACTGATTGATCTACTTGTGACATAATAACATTGAATTTAGTTAGACATTATATGATAATATAATTATCTTCAATATAAAAACTAAATTTCAAACTTCCAAACAACACACAAAATCTATACTAAGTACTTATTATCAATCTACTATTACACACGCTACCTAATAACCTAAAAGTTACACTACCCTTAAGTGTTAAAGAGTAAGAAACAAAAATTAAGCAGAAATTAATTTTATTATTATTTCAATACATCATCGTTATTAATGCGAATCAATAGTAGAACCCACTTTGAAGTTCCTTTATAGTACGTTCATATTCCACGAGTTTCACCCATGACTATTTTTATTAAATCCTTTCAGGATTTGAAAATGTCTGAAGGTCAATAACAATAATAGCCTCGTGAGGAGTGCGGGGTGACTATTTAACTAATGATGCAACCCCGTAAGCAGCTTGAAATATGCCATAAAACAAAGCGCTTTTGACATAAAAATTGCAAACCTAATACATCAATAATGTGGCACACACTAATAATATGCTCAATTTATAAGTTAAGAGAAACCCGAGCTCGGAGTCCAAACTGCGGTACATTAAGTTGAGAGTTAGGAGACACCCTCCAGATAGCTTCAATACGAGCTATGCGTAATATATTTTCGAGGCCGGCCCCCACTTCGAGGTAGGGTTGATCAAGCGAAGTAAGCTGAGTAGGTATAGTAATGCCATCGTATTGTTTTTGACTTAGGCTACCAATCATGGATTTGGCCGAAACTACTTCCCTCAAACCTAAACTGCGAAAAAGAGGTACCCGGTTAAAGAAAAATCCATTAAGATGATACTCAAGGTATGTATGCAGGTATTTATCGTGGGCAAACTCGAGGTAATTTATCATGTTAAAATCATACAAATAATAACCAAATGTTTCGTTACCTCTTGGAAGTTCAAGCAAGGTATAAGGCACTTTACCAAAAATCATCCCCCCTTCAACAGCATATTTAAAAAAGGTTTGACCGATGTAGACATTATGCTTTATAGTGGCATGTATTTTTGCATAGTTATTGGTTTGATCGGCATACTGCACCCTTCCACCCGTAAGGGCCAAATGAATAATAGGATAATCGGTAGTAAGATACAAACGCATAAATTCATCATCAATTACCTTTTCTTTAAACGAAAAGCGTAAATCGAGCGTACCTTCATAAACATCAAGACTATTTACGGGCGATCCTTTATAAGCGAAAGGATAAAACTCGGGCGAATATTGCGATTTATAACCAATATTTAGCTGCGACGAAAAGCCGGTACGCCACTCGTGCTCGTATCCCAAATCAACTTCTTTCTGACGTAACAACTCATCAAAAGGATCGCGCACAAAAAATGCAGAAATCAGATTATTCTCCGATGGACTGAGCATATTTTCGTACAAATACAGTATTTTACGATTCTCTCCCATGCGGATATAACGATCGTCGTAATACATTTTTAAGACTCGTCGTTTTGGATTTTCAAATTTATATCCACCCCCCAACGATCCGGACAGCTTCTGAGTACGTGTGCCATATCCCACACCTCCCCAAATCATCCATTTGGTACTAATCTCTTTACTGGTACGCCCACCGGCAAACAAACGAACCCCTTCTACCTTATTAAACTGCAAAAGATTCATATACGGGCCCACCTCCCATTTACCTACATCGTAATAACCCGTCATCATCATACGCGCAGCATTGTCAACTATTTTAACAGCCGGAATTTGATTGATGGAATCGATGGATGAATAAATAACCTTATCGGTATTCGTAAGTGGTAAATGACGTGCCGTATTCCAATAAGAAGTATCGCGCGAGTAAGAGCCAGGAAGCTTAATGGATTCGTAAGTAATGTTACGGGCACTCAGCTTTACTTCCTCTTGGGGATTAATTTTCACATCGGTAAAAGAGGAATACTCGTTATATTCCAGTTCCATCCGCTGCTTATTGCCCGGTATTTCGAATGGCAAATAATCGAAGGCCACATGCACCTTTTGATCTTTATAAAACGGAAGATTGCCACCTACATTTTTGTAGCTCACATCAATCTTCATATCCTTTAAAAAGTTCATATTGGTTTTTGAGGATAAAGCAGCATCGATACTCACAATAGAAAAATCCCGATCATCTAATACCATATGCCCCCTAAACACCTTATCGTGCTTCCGCCGTGGCGTAAACAAAATTTCGTAATGCTTGTAACCTTCAAACTGGGTACTATCTATTAAATAGTATTTGTAATAAAACCACCCATTGGATGCAGCTGGACTTACAAAATTCTCTTCCCAAACCTTAATAAAGTTATCGTAGAAATTGTATTGATTATTCAAGCCGGCTGAATATCCCCCTATTTCGTAATCGCCCAACACACCCAACCCCTGGGTATTATCGGCCACAATAACCGACTTTTGTCTCAGAGGCTTATTCTGAAACTGATTATGAACAATTTGTTCCGACAAATACACCGGTAAGTATTTACTACTGTCTGAAGCCGTTTTAAAGTACGATTTATAATTTTTAAAAGGACCTGAGTTCATCAGAGCACTATCGACATGAGCAATGTGATATTCCCACTTTGTATATTTCTCGTAAGAATAACGAGGATGCTTATCGGGGTTATTTTCGGGCTTGGCCTCCACCATGCTTTTTAGTAGATAACGCACCCAGCTATCATCGGGCTTAACCGAAATTTCGCTCAGATTGATATCATCGGTATTGAGATAAACTTCGAACGGAGGCTTAATTTTATTTGCCCTGATTTCTTTTTTAAGATAACCGATTGAAGAAAAAACAACCGTGTCGGCATACGACCGCATCTGCAATTTAAAATACCCGGTAGAATCGGTAATAGTACCCACAGTGGTACCTTTATAATACACATTTACCATTGGAATAGAGCCGTCGGATTTAGAATCGAAGACAAAGCCATCGATAAATTCCTGCCCATACATATTTAATCCACTAAGCAGCAACAGACTCAACACAAGTAAGACGCGACATCTACTTATCATTCGGGTATTTTAGGTTATTATTCAAAGCGGACTACATAGCCCAAACTAAAAAATAGTCTGCAATATTACTCAAACATCCTATATAATGTTACACCTTTTTGTAATAAAACGGATAAATTGAAGTATGAACCGAAAAATTGCAATAGTCTGATAAGAAAAGGCTATTTTCGGGCTTCATTCAATAATGCAACAAAGATGATTCAAACACTCATAGAACTCGATAAAGAACTATTACTATTTCTGAACAGCCACTTTACGCTGTATTGGGATAATTTCTTTTGGATGTTTACCAGCAAAGAAATATGGTTACCTCTTTATTTGTGTATAGCCTATGTATTGTTTAAGAATCATGGTTTTAAAGGCATTGTAACACTATTGTTTTTTGGAGCTTTAATTGCTTTGTGCGATCAAATAGCATCAGGTATACTTAAAGAGTTTTTCGAACGTTTTCGTCCGTCGCACGATCCCGACTTACAATACCTTGTTCATTTGATTAATGGAAAAAGAGGAGGTTCGTACGGTTTTGTTTCGTCGCATGCGGCCAACTCAATTGGTTTGGCCATGTTTAGCTCACTACTATTTCGCAACCGCGTTTATACTTTCTTTATTTTTGCATGGGCTTGTATCAACTCATACTCCCGCATTTATATGGGCTTGCATTTCCCTGGCGATATTATTGGAGGAGCTATAGTGGGTATATTGGTTGCCTTTGTTGTTTACGAAGTGTACTTACGACTAATAACCCGCTTTGTAGTTATATCGCACCACAACAAGCGTTTGCTAAAATCGGGCCTTGCCGAAAGCTTTGGAAAAGATGCCCGTTTGATTTATTTTACCGTTATAATAATGACAGCTACTTTGCTATTAGCCGCTAAGGTTATGCTGAAGCTAGTAGCGTAGATGTTATATATTAGACCTGCAGATTTAAGAATAAACTATACTTAAGTAAATAGAGATTTTATTTTGTCATAAAAATCATTGGTACCAGGTTACAAAATTAATTTTGCGATGCATACCATTATTTACATACAACTCCACTGGAGTTGTGCTTAAGAGGGTTATATTTATCTACTATAGATATACAGCTTCTCTGAAGTTGATAGATAATCCTCCACGAGGATAAATATTTAATGATCTACTTTTTTGATTTGATTAACAGTTCCAGTGGATTTGCATCTTTTAAATTATCTTCAGTTAACCAGTATATAATGTAATAAAATACTTTAACAGATTAATAGCACACTAGATGATCAAAATGCAAAGATCGCAAGGTTTGAATAGTAAACCTTGATTGCGACCTTTGCATCTCAATTTGCAAATTCAGTATATTTTATTGAAGTTATCTTCAACTCTCCACGTAATCTCTTAGTTCTTTTTTACAAGCTCTGATATTTCGGGGTTTAACCGGCAATTCATCGCGGTTGATTACCTTTTGAAATAAATCGCTACAAAGCACAATGCCTTTACCCAACAAGTCGGTTTTTTCTTTACGTGTTATAGACGATAAACATGTTATGGGATGCAGATTCTCCATCTCAATCCATTTCTTTAAGCTGCTTTTTTCGGGGTAATCCCAAGCCAACAGATGAAGGCCATAATCAGCCCCAAACTTTTGAGCATCTTCGGTAAAACGGGTATTGGTTACAATCCAGCCTTCGGTATTGATATTACGAAGATTATCGTCGAACGAACGGGCCCGGTTTATGTCATCAAAACGCGAACGTATATACATGGGCACTTTCACATCTGATTTAGTACCCTGATAATTGTGGAACTTACATTCCACAAAGATGTTCTTATGGTCGTTTCGTGCAAATACATCAATTTCGTGAGTAACGCTATACCCTTTCACCAACTTACCCACTTCAACATCAAAGCCACGCGATTTAAATAGCTCGCCCATAAAATGCTCAAATGGATAACCCGATGGACCTAACTCCGACACCGCTTGTTTTAATCGATAATTAACGGCTGTTTTCTTTTCTTGTTTACGCAGAATCTCGTATGCTTTTCTATAAATAGTTTTGGTTAGAATTCCATCGTGCATTATGATTCCCACAGCATTTAAAATATCCTGGGCTACTTCATCCGAAGCACCTGATCGGGTTAATGACCTCAAAAGCTTATCACTTTCAAAATATTCTTTGTCGCCCGATGCTTTTTCAATTAAATAATCGTCTAATGGTTTTGCAGACATGACTTAAATTAAGGTTTGGCTAAAGATAATAAAAGCTAGTCACCGTTATTCAAGCTACAATCATTTTAATGTTTAAGCAATTGAAATTATCAATAAACAAAGTCAGCTATAGTACTGTTATTCTTGTGCAATCAACATCATAAACCAATGGCATTTTACCAGTTAAAACGTGAACAATTCATCAAAACAGATCTAGATACTTTGTGGCAATTCATATCATCGCCCCACAATTTAACTAAGATCACTCCCAAAGAGATGAATTTTAAAATTACCAGTCCTTATTTATCATCCAGCATGTATGCAGGAATGATTATTTCGTACAAGGTAACATTAATGCCCTTTGTAGAAACCACCTGGGTAACGGAGATTAGCCAGGTAAAGGATAAAAGCTATTTTGTAGATACACAATTACAAGGCCCATATAAAATTTGGCACCATCAACACTTATTAAAACAAAAAGACGATGGGATACTAATGACAGACTTAATCAGCTATGCTCCACCATTGGGATTTATAGGCAGCATTGCTAATTTTCTATTTATCCGCCGGCAACTCAAACGCATTTTCGATTATCGTGAAGCAGCAATGAATCGGTTATTCCCTTGAATTACCAAAGGAAGAGCATTACTACACCACCAACCGCAATAACCGATCCCATCAGTTCGGTCCAAGACACTTTTTCTTTAAAGAATATAACTGCCGGAGGAATTATCAAGACAGGAACAATGGCCATAATAGTGGAAGCTACACCTGTAGTGGTATATTTTATCGCCCATAGCGAGAGAGAAACTCCTAAAAATGGGCCAAAGAAAGCACCAATAGATATACGAGCCATAGCCGCTCCATACTGAACAGCTTTAATCACCTTGGGCCAATGACCCGTAAATATAAATATGATTGAGAAACCTATTACTCCAGTAATCACACGAATCATGGTTGCATTGGCGGCATCGTAATCTCCCATTCCCAGCTTACTTAATACCAATCCAAGTCCCTGACCGGCAGCTCCACCAAAAGCCAATAAAATACCTTTAGCTGAATATTTTACCTGAATCTTTTTTCCTTTTGATGGACGCCCCAGAATAACCAACGAAATACCAATAATGGTTACAACCATACCAATGATATTCCCAATAGATAACCGTTCGCCCAAAATTATCCAACCAAACAAAGCTGATAAAGGAGGTGCCAATGCCATAATCAGCATTGAAATGCGAGCTCCAATAACCACAAAAGCCTGAAACAGTAACAAATCTCCAACTACAAAACCAACCAATCCACTTATTGAAAGCCAAAACCATTGATTAGCAGTTGCTCCTTCGGGAAAAAAATAACCAAAGCGCACAAAAGATAATGTACCCAGCAAAAAGATGGCCATTACCAAGCGAATCAGATTTACCGACATCGAACCGACCTTTTTACCAGCTGATTCAAATGCCAACGAAGTAAAAGTCCAGCAAACTGCAGTAAGTAAAGCTCCAAGCTCCCCCTTATGCGAAAGAAAGATTTGTTCCATGGCGCAAAGTAAATACTTTAAATGATATGAAATTCGAAGCATGAAAAATTATCTGATGATTTTCTACTATTCCAAATCGTATAACTTGACCACTTTTTGCAAAGCTTCATTAATTATTATACATTCAGCACAAGCAACTATTTCCAATCAGCATGAAATCGATTTTATTTCAAGTACATGAAGCTAAATACAATGAGCAGCTTTTAGTATATCTGCATTCATTAAGTAAAAAGAGCACACAACTTTTTGGTCCGCATGCATTTACAATGGATACTTTAAATGAACTTACCAATAACAAAGGTTTCCGCTTATACACTGCAACACATAAACAGCAGATTGTAGCCTATTGTATAATTAAGATGGGATGGCTCGATTGCTCAAAGCCACGTTTTACTCGTTATGGACTTATCGAGAACTATTCCGACATAACATTGGCACCGTCAGTGGCCGACTCATATCAAGGCAAAGGGATTGGAACCAACCTACTTCGTTTTATTTTAGATGACATACACACGTTTATGAAACCCGGAAATATCTATTTATGGGGTGGAGTTCACCAAAGCAACTCAACAGCAATTCATCTATATAAAAAATTTGGGTTTACCATTTTGGGAGAATTTATGGATACTCATCCTCGATACGATATGTATTTGAAACAGGTTAATTCAACAACTTCAAAAATTCAATATGAATAGATAATAAACTGTAGATATTAAATTAATTACTTATTTAATATTTGATCGTCCAACAAAGGCTTTTTATATGTATTCCTCATTGTATTTTTATTAAATGCATATGAAAAACGAAGACAGATTGCTGAATTATCTGTGGTAGTTATCGCCTTTTCCATAAAACTAGCATCCCAGTGTTGCTCTGTCTCTTTATAGGATGAGAAAGGATTAAGAGCGACTAACGACAACTTTCCATGATGCTTGAACAACATTTTACTAAATGTGATATTATCGATATAAGAACTTTGATTATAGTATCCATTAATGTCATATTCCTTTGTTGATAGATAAGCTTCGACCCCCAGGCTCATTTTCAAAGGTAGCTCAATATCAACGTAAGTATACATATCTCCCACATATCCATTATATGCATGGTTAGGAAAAGACACATAGTAACCTGAGCATTCTACTCCTAAATCGATGCAATCAAACAAATAAATATAGGCATCAATACCTGCTCCAACACTTTTGGTATGTCCAACATTAACCCATTTACTCTGCAAAACGCCATTGATATTTGCGAATTGAATATCATGCTTATCTTTTGAATAAGTATAAAATAACGATGTGGTAATATTCAAATCCCAATCGTCTAATTCGAGATCATGACTTATTTTAAAGACATTATTTTGCACTGGTTTTAATTCTGGGTTACCTACAGAAACACTCAACGAATCCCCTGAAAAATAATTGAACGGAACGAGCATATAATACATTGGATATGATAAACGTCGATTATACAACATACTAAACGAATGCCTATCATTCAATTGATATTTTACAAAACCAGTTGGCAAACCATACCATTGAGAAGTATTCTGAAGATCAACATCCACATTCCTTCGTTCTAATCCACAACTTAATTGGGCTGATAGTTTATCAAAATCCAATACCAGATTTTCAAATAAACGAAGCCGACCTTCTGTATAGTCTAGATTAGAATGATCATTATTGGAAAGAAATTCATCATTCATTTTTGAGTATTGATAATGTACTCCAGTCTTTACTATTGCAAAATCATAAATTGGCTGATTAAATATGAATTTTGAAGCATAAGTTTTCCAGTTGCTACTTGTCAACTCTTCTCTTTGCACTTGACTTGATTCAGATTCTTCAGTATTAAGCTTTCCAATTCTTTCTCTATCAATAAATCGGAGTGAGTTTTGAAGTTCCCAATATTGTTGTTCTTTACCTAACTTATGGTGCAAATCCAACACATAGTTTTGTTCTGATGCTTCTAAATTGAGTTGATCAATAACGTTGTATCCTAGTGTATTTTGATTATCAATTAATACTTGAGAAGTTTTATTGTTTGAGTATTCAGAAGGACTGAATGAACCTGAAAAGTGGATATTAAAATTATTTGATGCTTGAATTTCTATACCACCATTAATAATCTGCTTATTTGTACTCTGATCGCCATCATCCGATACCGAATTATATTTTTGAATATAATCTTCGTCATAATCTTCGCGATAAACATGAGCCTTAGTATTAGAATAAGAAAAATAATTCCATTGATAACCACCAAATACTTTGACTTTATTAGAAGTATATACCATTTGAGATCCTGAATTATTCACTGGATTTAAACAACTTAACTCACCATTCAAATGCACATATAAATTATCTACAAACTTATTTTTGAGGATAATATTTATAACACTGGTAACATCACTTGCATAAGATGCGTTTGGATTTTTGATCAACTCAATACGTTCGATATCTCTAGGATTAATAGAATATAAACTTTGGTTGCTACTAACACCATCAATTAACACCAAAACATGCGAACTATTTCCAACTTTTATTTGATTATTTCGGGCTTCGATATGCACATTTGGTACCCTACTTAAAACATCATATCCAGTAGATGATTGATTTATTACTCTACGTTCAGGAATATAAATAACCTTATTAATTCCATTATGTATACCTGTTTTTTGACCTAAAACAGTTACATCTCCTATCTGAGTTATATCCTTCTTTAATTCAACTGTTCTTAAATCAAAACTACAAGCATCTAGTACTTCTTGATGAAATGCGTAGAAACCTATATGAGAAATTGTAATGGAACTATTCTTTAACTCATGTGTATCTAGTTTAAAGGCTCCAGCTTCGTTTGTAATAGCACCACTTACGAAAGCATCATCCTCTAGCTTTTTTATTACAACCGTTGCATATGGTATGGGTATACCTGTTTCATCAGTAACCATAATGGTAACAGCAGCATTCTGGCCATACATAGAACAACAAAAGGCAGTCAAATTAATCAGAAATACAATTTTACCAATTGTATAAAGGTATATATTCATTAAAGGCTAAGTTAGGTATCAGTATTACTATACATAAATAACTACTTAGCCTCATTATTATTGTTAAGTCCCTTTTGTTTTAATGTATAAGAATAAATAATGGCCTACAATCTTTCTCCTAAACCTTTAATAAAATCAGCTATCTTTTGATTACTGGCATATAGTATTCCCGTATGATTCATATAGGCAGAATCTTTTCGATTTAAATCCATTTTATTTCCTCTACTATCGCATACTACACACGATGTTGTTTTGCCTATGGCTGCAGTTGCTGCATAATCCCAAATACTTCCGCCACCACTACCCGGTTTAGGAAACTTAAAGTAACAAGCATTCGGATGTTGAAATACACTAATAGCATTTACCACAGCTCCGGCTCCAGCTATTATTTTAAAACCAACTAACTTGTTTGCTTTCGCAAATTCATCTAATTGTTGCGATATTAAATCGTATCTAGGATGACGTAAGAAACTCTTATCACAATACAATACCAAATTGTCATGGTCATCATTCTTAATCTCAATCACCGCATTCTCTGATGAAATAAGACGGCCATTAAAAGGCATATAAACAACCCCTAAAACAGGATCACCTTGCTTCGAAATTAGTGAAATTGAAACCGCATAACCCGGGTAACCTTCGGTAAAAGCCAAGGTTCCATCCAGTGGATCAACACACCAGAAATAATCCTTTGCAAAACGACTATGATCATCTTCCGATTCTTCGCCCAACCAACCTAAATCGTATTGTTTGATAGTTGGCTGTAACTTTTGAAAAATGATATCCTGCGCTTTTAAATCTGCTTCAGTCAGAACTTGAGAAGCCAAGCTTGAACCACCTGATTTATCATCCAATCGTTTATGCGAATGTATCATGCTCTGTATAACCTTACCTGCTTCAACTGCGGCTTCACAAGCTATTACATTAAGCCTTTGTAAATCTGTATTTGATAAGAACATTATAACGTTACCCCCAGTTCCTTTATCACTTTACGCGCCATCTTCTCACTATAGCTATTCAACTTCCAATGATCGGGACTCCAGCCTTTTAAGAATCGATGAAAATCGGTCCATGCATATGGATATAAGTCTCTCCACTCCTGCTCTAAATCATCCGCATCTACTTCTATCTTGAATTTGGCGATTGCCATACGCAGTTGCTCAAAATAATAGGCAAGCAAAGGTTGTTCATACTTTTTACATTCTTCTTCGTAAATACAACTTCCGATAAAATAAGCAACATCTTTCATACCACATCCACCACCTACATATTGAAAATCAACAGCAGCAACCTTATCTCCATTCGAAAAGCAAAAATTAGCAAGCTTAGCATCTCCATGAACGAATGTAAGATATCGGCAATCACTTAGCTTCTTATCCACTAATGGAGCCGCCTCTTTTAACAAAGGATCATCCATCACCTCTAACTCATCAGGGCGAGTGGCTAAATGCCAGTATGTACCAACTTCCCATAAACCTTCTGGCTTTTTGAACAAAAAGGTTGCATGAAAATGAGCCAACCAGCTCAAACAAGCTTCCATATCTTTCATACTAACCGAGTGCTTTCGAACCGGATAACCAGATTGATCCAAATCCTCCAATACAATCAAAACCTCATTCTCCAATTCCTCGCGATAATAACATACAGGAACTTTAGATTCATCAGAACATAGTGAACTGTAATTCATATACCAGTGAGTTTCTACTTCGTATGATTTCACCTTTCGCTGATGCGAAAAATCGGTATTCCAACCACGAGGATGTTTTGTAGAATCAGGCAATTTTACATGCTTCACAATAATGCTATTCTGTTTTCCATCTTCAACCTTATATCGCACAATCTCACCGTACCCACTCCAAAGACTCTGAATTACTTCTTGTCTGATTATTCTTTTCGCACCTATTTTCTCTGATATCTTTTGTTCTAATCGTATTTCCATAATCATCTAATTAAAAATTAAGCAGCAAGCTGAGGAATTACTTTTCGGTTTCTAATCATTCGGTATGACAATATAATAGATAGTACTCCTATTAGTATTACCACATAAGCCACCCAAATTGGCAATAAAGTAACACCATAAATAAAACCAATTATAATACCAGTAATTAGCATACTAAACAGCATTCGCCCGGTATAACCACCTTTTCGTAACATATCGCGACTCTCGGAAAAAGGCAAGGGTTGTTTTTGAAACACAACACCTATTACAGCCCATAACAAGGTTAATATAGCTCCGGCTATGATATACAATGTTTCGTTGAAGCCCCATATATAAAAGGTAAAGCCAATAAAAAACACATAAATTGGGGTAAAAAACTTAAACAGCAAAAGCTTTAATGCCCCTGAATGAATCTGGTTAACAGTTTTTATATTGGCCATATGATAAATCCATGATCCTTCAGGAGAATCGGTATAAGGTAACATACCGGCAGATACAACAGTCATAAAACCGATAAAAATAAAAACAAGGTATTTTTTCGAAGCAGCTATATTCTCCACAAAATTATCGAGGTGCTTAAAATCGCCCATAAGCATCACAATCGAAATGATTACAGCATAAGCAATTGAAGGGTAAACCTGTTGCTTGAATTTACGATCGCGTTTGGTAACATTATTAGCAAACTCCCACCCTTGTTGTTCCATTTTTGAAATACAAATAAACTTGCTACACCAATTTAAAAAGCCATTACTTTTACCTACTTTCTTTTGAACTTTCTCTTTCTTGCCACTTGCAACACTAACCTGACTAAGAACAGTATCAAAATCGTTGGATAACATACGAACTACAATTACAGCACCAGACAGTGATACTATAACAGCTATAGTGGCAAGAATCCAATCACTAAGCAGCATCCCTCCTATAATCAAATCAGTAAATCCGGCAAACCATACCGGAGGAATAAGATAGATCCACCAACTATTTGGTAAGGCAAGTTGACCTACACCTTGTATATCAAAAATATGCGGTAATATTTGGTATCCTCCAACGATAAGCACAGTAAGTCCGATCTGAAAATAATTGATTATATCCTTAAACTTCTCACCATTAACTAGTTTAGCCATTATCATATAAAAGCCAACTACCATCAATAAAGTAAATAACGATGACAGAAATACTCCAATTAAAAAAGGAATAAAACTAACTGTATCAGTAATAAGTATCTTAATTGCTGTTGGAAGACTTATCGAATAAGTAATAATGGAAATATAAGTCATTATGTGTGCCAACCGTGTTACCAATAATGTACGTGATGATACAGGACGTGGTAGCAAGATGTAATTCTCTTTCTCGTCGAATAAAACACTTGTAAACTCCACCAACATGGTAGATCCTGTCATTACCATAATCATAGCAAAGAAAATGGAGTAAGCAACTTTGGCATCGTTTAAAGCAAACATAAGAGGCAGCATTACTAATCCAATAACCCCATACATAACAACTTGCATCCCAAAGCTTTGATTTTTTGTTCCCGATTGAAAGCTATTGGGGGTTCGACGAAAATCCATTTTCATTTTTGCCGAATACAAAGTAATAAAATGCTTAGCATCCACTCCCAGTAAATTAAGGAATGGCACCAAAAAGATATTTTTAAGCATAGCTTTTAGTTTAGAGATTCGAACAAGGCATTAGACTCCTCGATATTTTCTTTACTTCCTGTTAATCGGGCAAACACTTGCTCTAACGACGAGTTATCTAGTTTTAATTCTTCAAATGTTCCATCAGCAATCACAACTCCATCATTAATTAAGACAATTCGATCTGATATTTTCTCTACCACATCCATTAAATGCGAACTGTAGAAGATGGTTTTACCCTGTGCGGCTAATTTTGTAAGCATCTCCTTTACTAAAATAACTGAATTAGCGTCAAGTCCCGATAATGGTTCATCAAGAAAAATAATATCAGGATTATTTATTATGCCTGCTATTATCAATATTTTTTGACGCATTCCTTTCGAAAAAGAATCCATTCGCTGATCAGCATGTTCAACCATTCCAAAGAATTTCAAAAGACTTTCAATTCTTTCATGTATTTTCTCTTCTGGGATTTCAAACAAACTGCCCAACAAGGTCAGATATTCATTGGGCGTTAGTGTTTCGTATAAAGCTGAAGTTTCAGGCACATATCCTATCTTAGATTTTATTTCCATCCCTTTATCACGAAGATTAAGACCTGAAACCAAAATATCACCTTCAAAACCTTTTAATAATCCGCATAAGATTTTAACTGTGGTACTCTTACCAGCTCCATTAGGACCTATATAACCAATTATCTGGCCACCTTTAACTTCAAGGTCAATACCTTTTAATACTTCTTTTTGAGAAGCTCCTCTTCCGTAGGATTTACGTAATCCTTTAATAACTATTGTTGAATCACTCATTGGGGTCAAGATTTACAATTCATAAAGTTTAAATATAAAAAAAGGGTGCCTAAACAGACACCCTTCATCATAATTTCTATCATTTTTTATTTTATCATGCTTTGTTCTTCATCCTTTTTTAATGAGTATTTAAGAATAAAAAAACCTGCAAAACCAGCTACTATAGATCCTAAAAATATACCCAATTTAGCTTGATTCAATAATTCGGGATAATCTTCGAAACCCAATGAGGCTATAAATATAGACATGGTAAAACCAATTCCTCCTAATAAAGCCAAACCAAGGAAAGATAACCATGATGAACTTTGGGGTTTAACAGCAAAGCCTAAGCGAACAGCTAACCACGAAAACAAGGTAATACCTATTGCTTTACCAAAAACCAAACTGAATGCAATGGCTATAGATAGGGAAGTAAACAATTCTCCTCCAGCTTCATTATTAAATAAATGAACCCCAGCATTTGAAAGCGCGAAAACAGGTAATACCACCATACCAATAAAACCATGAAACTGATGCTCCAAACGTTGTAAAGGACTTTGTACCTTATTTACATTAATTTCCACCTCGTTGATGGCATACATTTGCCCTGAACTTAATACTAATGGATTCTCGTTTTTATATTTTTCAAAACGATCAATCCCTTTTTTGATTCTTGACACAAACGCATCGTTACCCACTTTAGGACGAGCAGGGATAGTAAATGCAATAAGTACACCGGCAATTGTACAATGAATTCCAGTACCCGGTCCATCAACACCCGACATTAAAAAGAAATACCAAATTACAAATCCGAGGAATGTATATAGACGTAAGTCCTGTATTTGTTTAATATTTGCAATAACCAATATAATCAATAAACCTCCGGCAATAGCCAGGTTCATCAGATTAAGATCTCCTCCATAGAAAAAAGCAATTACCAATACCGCTCCAAGGTCATCAACAATAGCTAAGGCAGTTAGAAAAACCTTTAAAGCGAGTGGAACCCTTTTTCCCAACATTGATAAAACGCCCAACGAAAAAGCAATATCGGTAGCCATAGGTATTCCCCATCCTTCGGCTGTTTCACCTTTAAAACCAAAAGAAAAATATAGTATAATAGGAACGATCATACCTCCAATAGCCGCAAAAATAGGTAACGAAGCTTGTTTAATTGAGCTTAATTCGCCAGCTAGAAACTCCCTTTTGATTTCTAAGCCAACAACAAAAAAGAAGATAGCCATTAATCCATCATTCACCCAATGCTGAAGTCCTAACTTAACATCGAAAATTCCAGACTCAACGGTAAACAGGCTATGCCAAAAATGCTCATACCCATCATGATTTATGTTAGCCCAAACGATAGCAGCAAACGTGGCCAGCATCAGTACAGCACTACTACTTCTAAAAAAACTGATAAACTCGTCGAACGGATTACCTACATTCGCTTTTGATTTCTTATTCGTCATTTTGTCTTAAAAGATTGTTTTAATATTTCAATAAAGCATCGTTTAATTTCTCTACTGTACCAACATCAAACCATTGTTCATTATCATCCATTTTATAACCTAAAATCTTATAATCAGGTGCAAGCTCTAAATAAGCTTTAATGATCGAAAATGGTCGTTCGTTTCCCATAGCATCTATTAGTTGCGGATTAATGATATGTACTCCACAAAAACCCAATTGGTGTTCGACTGGAACATCAATTGCTTTCAACACTTCATTAGTATTGGTATTTTTCCATCCACACAGGTTCTTCGATTTATCAAACAACAAATAACGTGTTGTTTTTCGTTGTTTAACTAATAAGGTCGCATCATTTCCATTAATTAAATGCGAATTTATAAACTCTTTAAGATTTGTTGAAACTAAAATGTCAGCATTTTGGATAAATACTGGCTTATCTTGTATGAAGTACTGTTTTGCTTTGACCAATCCACCACCTGTATCTAATAATAAATCTGATTCATCAGAAATTAAGATCTCAGCATCCCATTGGTTCTTTTGTAAATAATCGGTTATTTGTGAAGCAAAATGATGGGCATTAACAATAATTCGCGTGGCTCCGACCTTAATCGCGTTTTCGATAGCATACCACAAAAGTGGCTTTCCTCGGAAGTCAACCAGTGCCTTGGGTTTATTATTGGTTAATGGTTGCAAACGCGTTCCCAACCCTGCAGCAAAAATCATTGCATTCATTCTGATAGTAACTTTAAAATACAAAAACCCGCCTTATAACATTTGTGCCACAAAACGGGAATCGTTAATTATGTTTTTATTTTTTTAGGTTTACAGAGCTTGTCTTCTTTTTTTGCACTTGCTCCGCATTTTTTACATTGATACTTGTGTGAATCTTTCACCTGATTAGGTTCATCCTTATCCTTACACTTAGTCTTTGACATTGTTTTGGTTATTTACGCTTCATATCCTGTTCAACGTGCTTCAACTCAACTTTAACTTTATATTTATTGAGTAAATGTGCACTTAACTGCTCAGCACTAAATACCGACCTGTGCTGCCCACCAGTACAACCAAAATTTACCATTAAATGTTTAAACCCACGCGCAATATATTTCTCTACCGATTTATCTACTATTGAAAATACATCGTTTAAAAAGGCAGCCATCTCTGGCTCTTTTCCAAAGAAAGCAATCACTTCTTCATCTTTACCAGTTTTGTCTACATATTCGGGATAACGCCCGGGGTTATGAATGGCACGGCAGTCAAACACGAAGCCACCACCATTACCAGATATATCAACCGGAATACCTCGCTTGTATGAAAAACTGGTTATTCGAACCGTTAGCAGTTCTTTATCTTGTGAAATATTTATCAATTCTTCCGACTCGGTTACATTGCGTAATGCAGAGAAAAGTGTTGGCATCTGATTTTTAAAACCAATTACCGAAAGCAAATATTTCAGATTTTCAATGGCGAATGGAATACTTTTCAAAAAGTGCTCCTTCTTCTCATAAAATCCTCTGAATCCATAAGCTCCCATAGCCTGCATTATACGAATTAATACATAACCATAGTAATGTTTCTTGAATTTCTCTTTATCCACATCTTTTTCCTTGCTTAACTCATCGATATAGAATTCAAGTAATTCTTTACGAACATTATTAGGGATATCGGCTTTAGCATCGAATAAGAGGGAAGCAACATCGTATTGCAATGCACCTTTTCGCCCTCCCTGATAATCGATAAACCAAGGTTCCTCATCGACAACCATTACATTGCGTGATTGAAAATCGCGATACAAGAAATAATCCTGTTCGGCTTCCATCAAAAATTCAATTAACTGATGATAGTCATCTTCCAATAATTGCTCATCAAACGGAATACGAGCCAGCTTTAAGAAATAATATTTGAAATAATGCAAATCCCACAACATCGATTGTTTATCAAAGGCTTTACGAGGATAACACTTATCGTAATCAAGTCCTTTGCTACCTTCAATTTGAAATCGAATTAGACCTTTTAATGTTTTTTGGTAGAAGTTCTTTAAATCTTCAGGAAATTCGTCTCCTTTCCTGATTCCTTGTAAAAAAGCATATAAGGTAGTATCGCCCAAATCTTCTTGGAGATATACATTATTTGCTAAGTCTTCGCTGTAAATAGCTGGGACTGCTAATCCTTTATTTCTGAAATGCTTTGTAAATTCAACAAAAGCATTATTTTCCTTTATATCAGAATTGTATACTCCCATTGCCGATTTATCGCGACTACTTATACGATAGTACTCTCTATACGACCCCGAAGGTGGTAACATTACAAATGAACGAGCCTCTTCTTTGGCCCATTTTTCAAACATATCAATTAATAGAAGCTTTGTATCTTTTTCCACTATATCTTATTCTTTAATTTGGAAACCACGATATTTTCATCCACGTAAATAAAATGACCAACACTAATGATGGTAACATATTCATTACTTTAATTTGCCTTATTTCCAATATATTAATTCCTAATCCAATCAATAAAATACCACCAACTGCGGTTAGTTCTGTTACTATTTGCTGCGCAATAAAATCACCCAACCAGTAGGCAAGTAGGGTAATTCCTCCCTGATAAAGTAACATTGGAATAATTGAAAAGGCAACTCCAACTCCCATTACCGACGCAAGAGCCATTGACGAAAAACCATCCATCATCGATTTTGTATACAAAATATCAGAACCATTACCTAAACCCTCATCAATTGCACCCAAGATGGTCATTGCTCCCATGCAAAACAAAAGAAACGACGTTACCAATCCTTCGGAAAAATGTGGATTACCAATTTTCAGCACTTTCTTGACCTTTGCTGATAATCGCTCAACATTTTTATCGATATATAATAATTCGCCAAGAATAGTTCCAACAATCAAACTAAACACAATTACCAGCATCTCTGAACCTTTCAAGGCCATCATAATACCAATCACCAAGGTAAATAAGCCTATTGCCTGAAAAACCGTTTTTACAATACGTTGTGGTAGCTTAGAGCCAACAAGCATTCCAACAGAACTACCGATTAAAACGGCCACTATATTAACTATGGTACCTTGTAGAATCATTATGCACTTTTTTTTGGCAGCATAAAAGTAAGTAATTGTTGGCAGGCTGAAGACGAAGCTTAAAGTTATTATTCATCTTATTACAATTTTCAATTACATAAATACAAGAACTAGTTAAGCATAAAGTCAACAAAATCTATATGTTTTATACTCAAAATTAAATCGATCAATGACAAAACTCATCTTTATTAAGGATCAAATATTCGGGCAAAAAATTATATTTGTTAGTGACCTAAAAAGAAGTTTAAACCGAATTAAAATCTAATATTATGACCAAGAGAATGACTCCTGCTGATTACATTCAGCGAGAAGATAAATACGGCGCCCATAATTATCATCCACTTCCTGTGGTACTTGAAAAAGGCGAAGGGGTATTTGTTTGGGATGTCGAAGGCAAACGCTACTTCGATTTCCTTTCGGCATATTCGGCCGTAAATCAGGGACACTGCCATCCTAAAATCATTAAAGCACTAACCGATCAGGCAAAAGATTTAACTCTTACCTCGCGTGCATTTTATAATAATGTATTGGGCGCATTTGAAGAGTATGTAACAAAATATTTTGGTTACGATAAGATTCTTCCAATGAATACGGGTGCTGAAGCTGATGAAACGGCTTTAAAACTTTGTAGAAAATGGGCATACGAAAAGAAAGGTGTACCCGAAAATAAAGCTAAAATAATTGTATGTGCTGATAATTTCCATGGACGTACAATTACCATTATTTCCATGTCAACCGATCCCGACTCATACAAAGGATTTGGGCCATACACTCCAGGATTTATTACCGTACCTTACAATAATATTGAAGCTTTAGAAAAAGAACTACAAGATCCTAATGTTGCCGGTTTTTTGGTAGAACCTATCCAAGGTGAAGCAGGTGTATTTGTTCCGGATAGTGGTTATTTGAAAAAAGCTTATGAGCTTTGCAAAGCAAAAAATGTACTTTTTATTGCGGATGAAGTTCAAACCGGAATTGCTCGTACAGGTAAACTATTAGCTTGCGATCACGAAGAGGTTCGGCCTGATATTTTGATATTAGGTAAAGCTATATCAGGTGGCGTATTTCCAGTATCCGCAGTTTTGGCAGACGATGAAATTATGCTGGTTATTAAACCCGGCGAACACGGTTCTACCTATGGAGGAAATCCACTTGGTTGCAAAGTAGCCATTGCAGCACTTGAAGTAGTAAAAAATGAGAAACTAGCTGAAAATGCTGAAAAACTTGGTAAAATATTCCGCGATGAAATAAGCAAAATTAAATCAGATATGATTGAGCTAGTTCGTGGTAAAGGGTTACTAAACGCAGTAGTTATCAAACCTAAAAATGGTAAAACAGCATGGGATGTATGTGTTGCCATGAAAGAAAACGGCTTAATAGCCAAGCCAACTCACGAACATATTATTCGTTTCGCACCTCCTTTGGTTATTAATGAAGAACAACTGCTTGAGGCAATTGATATCATTAAAAATACACTTGCCAAACTTGCGTAAAAGCACTATAATCCTAAGGGATGAAGCGCACTTTTTATAATTTAAAGAGTGCGCTTTTGTTTATATCTCATATAGTACTATTTAAATACATCTCACTTAATCACATTATCTGGCTATTTTGTCGTAAACTAAGTAACCTAGTTTTCGTCTTATTAAAAGTTACAATTACCTTTAATATTTTAACCATCATCAAAAACGCAAATACATTTTATTTCCTCCTCGTATTTAAATTCATTACATTTAACTGCAGTTACTATTGAGGATTTAATAAAAGTAATCATGGCGGACAAAGAAACTTTTTTACTACTTCTTAAAGAACAAGCCCATCAGATAGATCAAAAAAACTTTGACCTTATATCGTGGAAGAAATCTACTATATTATTGGTTGAAAACTGCTTTGGGGCCAATTCTCCGCATGTTAAATCAATCAACAATATTAATTACGAATATAATAGCTGGTCGCTACGTGATGAATCCGGCATTAGTGATCCTGTTAAAAATATTTGCAAGAGCGTTTTAAACGTAATAATAAAGGAACTTGAGATTGGGGAATTTCAAACATCTGCATCTGATGATGCATCTGATTTAGATTTTGTTTGGTTGCCTTTTGAAGATGAATTAACCGGAGCTGCATCCAAAAGGTTAAAATCTCTTATTATAGATATAAAAACTTCAAAGGAAGATATTGAGAAATTTTTAAAAGATTTACCCGGACAAACATCCGTTGATATACTTAATAGTATTATCACGTCCGCCGAATTTAAATCGTGGTTAATTAAGAAAGGATAGAATTATATGATAAGTTACGCTTACATAGATGGTCTGTTACACGTTACTCCAACAAAGGATATCGATTATACCGATTTGGCTAATTTTTTGAAAGATTTTTCGAAGCTCGAAAACTTACCCGATAATGTTAAGATCTTGTATGATTTGCGTGATGCAAAAGTTCATTTACATTTAAACGAAATATCAAAATTATCAGCTCTGGCAGAACAAATGACTTTGAATGTAAAAACTATCCGTACTGCATTTGTAGTTGAAGATCCGATGGCAACAGCTTATACTATGCTTTATACCTGGATGCCTAAATCTGATCGTCTTTTGCGTGAACATTTTTCAACCGAAGACGCAGCAGTTGAATGGTTACACAAGATAGAACAACCCAATGAAAAAAAATAAGCCGCTTAAAGCGGCTTTTTTTATAAGTTATTTTTGATCTTAACATCCATCAATTCCCGAGCTAATTTTTGCTCTCGTTTTAATGCTGATTTTCGATGCTTTTCAAACTCTTCTTCAACTTCGGCCAATCGACCTTTGGTCTCACTTGTAATAGCATGACTTCGTTTAAATAAAAAGAATAACACAGCAGATAAACCAATCAATATAAAGATAACCCCCCACATAATTGAATTATACACTGCTTTATCTATTTCTTGTCCTAAAAAAGCCATACTGTCTTTGCTTTTAGTAACAGCATCTAACTTTCCCTGTACATTAGATAAATTAGTTTCCAACTCGTTTTGTGTTGCCTTTAATTCGTTAATTTCAGCCTCGCTTGAATTAATAGTGTTTTGTAGTTTTTTCAGACTATCTAAAGCACTTTTTTTCAGAGCCATCATATGTCTGTATCGAACAACTTTAAACTGTTCATAAGTATTCGACTTTTTTACAACATAATCGAACTGATCTTTAATTGATAAGCTATCTAAACCAGCATCATCTTGTGCGGCTACAGGTGCAACAATAGCAATAATGATAAAAAAAACAATGTACCGTCCAATCTTTCTCATCTCTTTTAATTTACCTTTCAAGTTTGCGTATTATAAAAGGTCAACGCTTGTAATGTGGGCAATATTGTGTAACAACATCATTTTTGACCTTTATAAAAGATTTGTATCAAATTTATCAATAAATTTAAACTATGGAAAACAAAAAAGCTCCCATTTAGGAGCTTTTAAGTGAATTATATTAATTTATTCAATTACATTCTTTCCGGAACATCAATACCAAGCATCCACATACCGTTTTTAATTACTGTTCCTACATTTTTACAAAGAACTAAACGCATGCTACGTTTTGCTTCATCTTCTTCAACAGCGATAGGCGATTCGTGATAAAATTGATTAAATTCTTTCGCCATATCATAAATGAAGTTGGCAATCAAAGCCGGACTATAAGCCTTACCTGCTTCAGCAACTACCGATGGGAAGCTTGAAATCATTTTCATCAACTGAACTTCTTTATCAGTCATTTCAACAGCTGTATCTGCAGCATCTGGAATAGAAATACCTTTTTCTTGAGCCTTACGTCCGATAGACTGAATACGTGCATAAGTGTATTGAATAAATGGTCCGGTATTACCATTGAAGTCAATCGATTCTTTAGGGTCGAATGTCATGTTTTTGCGTGGATCCACTTTAAGAATAAAGTATTTTAACGCACCTAATGCAATGGTTTTATATACTTTTTCAGCTTCTTCTTCGCTATAACCTTCCAGTTTACCTAACTCTTTCGACATATCCCGAGCTGTGTCAATCATGTCTTTCATCAAGTCATCAGCGTCGACAACAGTACCTTCACGAGATTTCATTTTACCTTCAGGCAGTTCAACCATACCATAGCTAAAATGAACCAAGTCCTTACCCCACTCCAGTCCTAATTTATCCAAAAGAATAGCCAAAACTTTAAAGTGATAGTTTTGTTCGTTACCTACCACATATACCATCTTGTCAATTGAAAAATCATCGTAACGCAATTTAGCTGTACCGATATCCTGAGTCATGTATACACTGGTACCATCTTTACGCAACAACAATTTCTCGTCTAATCCGTCATTCTGAAGATCGGCCCAAACACTATTATCATCACGGCGATAGAAAACACCCTTTTCAAGGCCTTCTAACACCATATCGCGACCTGTTTTGAAGGTATCTGATTCGTAATAAATTTTATCGAAATCAACACCCATCATTTTATAAGTCTCGTCGAAACCGGCATACACCCACTTGTTCATCATCTCCCACAATGCATAAACTTCTTCATCTTGCGACTCCCACTTAAGTAACATCTCACGCGCTTCGGCCATTAATTGAGATTGCGCTTCAGCTTCGTCTTTAGTAGCACCTTTTTCGATTAATTCAGCTTGTTCTTTCTTGTATTCCTGATCGAACTTCACATAGAAATCACCAACTAAATGATCTCCTTTTTTACCAGTTGATTCAGGTGTTTGACCTTCGCCCCATTTTTGCCAAGCCAACATCGACTTACAGATATGAATACCCCTATCGTTAACAATATTAGTTTTCACTACCTTGTTGCCGTTAGCTGCCACAATGCGAGACAACGAATAACCTAACAGATTGTTACGTATATGACCTAAGTGAAGTGGCTTATTAGTGTTAGGCGATGAGTATTCAATCATTACCAACGGCGAATTGTCGGTAGCAGTTGTCTTACCATAATCGGCATTCTGAACCAATTCATTCAGCAATCCTAACCAGTAAGCATGCGAAAGCTGAATATTTAAAAAGCCTTTGATCACTTCAAAAGCCGATACTTCATCACAATCATTAATTAGGTAATTACCTAAATCTTCTCCTGTTTGAACAGGATTTTTTTTGGACACTTTTAAAAGAGGGAAAACCACAATGGTATAATCTCCCTTCATATCTTTGCGGGTTAATTGCAACTGAATATTATCTTCAGCTATTTCGGCCCCGTATAATTCTTTAACAGCCTTGGCAACAGATGCCTTGATGCGATTCTCAATTACCATTTTCAAATTTGTTATGCGTAAGCTAAATTTTCGAATTCGCAAAGGTAATAAATTAAGCTCAACTCTTTAGCCTTATTGCCTATTAGTTTGTGAGCCTTCATAGCCTTAAAGTATCCATATAAAATATTGATTTTAACACAGTGGTACTCTAATTTTCAAAATCGTTTGGATCTTTAAAAAGAAATTAGCTATCTTCAAACCACAATCAATAAACGATTTATAGCGACTGTTGTAAAATATATACTTCGCACATACTCTTTGAATTCATTTATTGATTACAACTCTTGTCCTATTTAATAATCACTGTAACCACATTCTATTATTAACATAAAACAGTATTATTATGTCTGTACCCTTTAAAATTCAAGAAAGAGCAAATCCTCTAAACAGAGACGAAAAAAAGTATTATGCTCAGGCAATACGCTACAAAACCATTAAACGAAGTGAAATAGAAGAAGAAATGGTTGAAAAAACCGCTCTTAGTAAAGCCGAAGCCAGAGGCGTTTTAGTTACGTTATCGGATATTATTCGAAAACAATTATTAGGAGGAAACGCTGTAAAATTAGAAGGCATAGGCACCTTTAGTGTTCGAGTAAAAAGCGACGGAATGGTAACCCCCGAAGAGCTTACTGGTAACAATATACACACCGTAATTATTAATTACCGTGCTGATAACGAATTAAACCAGGCAGTAAAAAATGCATCATTCGAAAAGATAACCTAAAGCATAGTGTAAACTTGGTACGTACCAACGACTATACTTGGTACGTACCATTTGTTAACTTAGTACGTACCATGTTTAAAGTTGGTACGTACCATTTATAAGCCTTACCCATTAAGAGTTTCAGAAGGTATAATCGCATACTACCTTATACTTCATCTGCCAATATTATTTCAATAGCCCTTATGTTATTATGGCAATACCTTTTGTATTGTGGGAATTGGGTAGTTTTGTCAATAATTAGGACTGTTCAAGTAAGTAAATAAGATTAACACCACATATTTTCTTACCATAAACAATGAATCTACCTCGCTAACTCAAATTCAATAGGGATGGTATATTCGCTTAAAAGCATTTTACCTTCTTTAGTAGCCGGAAAGAAATGCCAATCGTCAGGAATTTTAAGTGCTGCATCCAACACAGCTTTATCTAAAAGATAATTCAGTTTTTCAGAAATATAGAAGCCATAGACCTTACCCTCTTCATTGATTTTTAAAGTAAGAACCACTCTACCTGTAATATCATTACTTATGGCTGATTTAGGATAAATAACATTGGTTACCATAAATAAGTAAGGAATTAAAGGGCTCCCTTCGAAATAACAGGGTGTATTAAATCGGGTATTTTCTGATATTTTGTCACCTCCAACGCGTGTAACCAAACTATTATCAAAATCGTATTCGTATTCGAGTATTTTATTAAAGTTAAAATACTGCCATTTACCCACTTTTTTACCCATGCTGTATTGCCCATTCTCGAGCAAATGGTCTTTGTAAAAAAGCTGATAACCACCATCTTTAACACCAGCCGAAGATTCGATATATTTAAATACCAGTCTTCCGTCTTCTTTGGTAATTTCTTTATGATCCTGCGCCAATAAGCCAACAGGAAGAAGTAGTAAAATTAAAAACAGTTGTATGCTATACTTAGAAATCATGTTCCTTACAACGTTTAAAACGTACATAAGTTACTAAAAGAGGCAATAGTTTACAATCATTATAATACGAAATCCGGATAAGTTACGGATCGCATCTTAATTAGCCAATGTGGCTATAAAAATGCGATCCTTTCTTAAGAAATATCCTAATTCTTACTCTTGCCTATCTCTTCTTTAATACCCAACACACCTTTGGCAATTTCTTCCATCTGAACCAGAACATGGGCTGTTTGGTTATTTTCACCCATTCCTCTTAGTTTGTTATTGCGAACAAAAGTCTCTTTTAACTCTTTCCAGCGAGCTTGTTCTTCTTCGGTAATCACACCATAAATTTCTTTAAACTTCAGGATGTTTGCTTCAGCACCACTGGTTAAGGTCTGCGCTTCGTTTCGATAATGCGATTGAAGCAACGTTTCCAGTTCCTGATCATTCATTACAGGTAGAATCTTCTCCGATATCTTATTCATATCGCGATACGATCCCTGCAATTTAAATGGTGGTTCTGTACGATATTCATCTGCCTGAGCAGCTGAAGCGATGTATTCGAGATTCACTTTCAAGATAACATCTCGAGCTATTATCA
This sequence comes from uncultured Carboxylicivirga sp., assembly GCF_963668385.1. Lineage (GTDB taxonomy): Bacteria > Bacteroidota > Bacteroidia > Bacteroidales > Marinilabiliaceae > Carboxylicivirga. The sequence goes on along the minus strand of NZ_OY764327.1, from coordinate 4,275,101 downwards.
GCTTTTTAAGCACCGTTACGTATTCATTCACTTCTTCAGGCGTATGAGCCGATTCAAACTCCAACCCGTCTTTTCGACCGGTTTGAGCGATGGAAATTAGGGTATATAAATCCTTTTGACTTTTGGTGGCCAGTTTATTCAATATCGGATTCGATGTTAAAGAGTTTTCGATATAACTCATCTTGAATTCTTCATCGGAGCCGCCAATAATATCACCAATATTGTAGATATCGGCACGGTTGGCCAACATATCAGGAATCTTGAACTTCTCACCACTCTCGGTATAAGGGTTACCAGCCATTACCACACACACTTTCTTGCCCCTGAAATCGTAGGTTTTACTCTTGCCTTTGTAGACCCCTTCCACCTTACGTTGAGCATCACAAAGGGAAATGAACTTCTGCAAAAACTCAGGATTACAGTGCTGAATATCGTCAAGGTAAATCATTACGTTATCGCCCATTTCAAAAGCCAGATTCAGTTTCTCTAATTCCTCACGGGCAGCGGCATTGGCTGCTTCAGAAGGATCAAGCGATGTAATAGCATGACCAATAGACGGACCGTTGATCTTCATAAAGATGATTCCCAAACGACTTGCCAGGTATTCCATCAAAGTGGTTTTACCATATCCCGGAGGCGAAATCAGAAGTAACATACCCATTAAATCGGTACGTTTACCAGCTCCTTCGGCTCCAATTTGTTTGGCCAGGTTATTACCAATCAATGGCAGATAAACCTTATCTATCAACTTATTTCGTACAAACGATGTGAGCACACGAGGCTTAAACTCATTCAAACGTAAATCGTCTGAACAATCTTTCACCAATTGCTTTTTCAGAAAGTTATATTGCTCATATTTAATAACGCTATCGCCACTAAAAGTCCTCAGCTTATCCATAAACCGATTAAAGTGGAAACGATACTGTTGCTCCTCAATAAGCTGATGAGAACCTTTTAAGCCACCCAATACATTATGCACCGGCTGATCGATCAGTTGCTTTCTTAGTTTCGAATCCAGCATTAATGTAATCGTAACCTCATTCAGATATTCTTCCGATTGCTTTTCCATGTTAAGATAGGCTTTTACCCACTTACGGATTAATCGGTACGAGGCTTTTTTATCTTCCTCCAAAGGTTTTATAGATGCTTCGTAATTTTTAGTTGCCCTGTTTTTACGCAAATAGGCGGTAAAGCCATCCAACAAACTCACTGCATCTTTCGATATGATGAATTCATCAGCTTCGGCCATCTGATAAAACAAAAACTGTGCAGCATCGTTGATGATTGGGGTACAAAACAGGTTTTCCTTTTCCTGAAATTCCTTTAACAATCCCTCCAATGTGTCAATCAAGTAATCAAACTGTTTGGTCTCAGGAAAGACCTGAACAATTAAACCAGCACCCTTCAGGTTATTATTTAAATCTTTCCGCAATTCATCATTACAATACACATTCCAGAAATACTCGGCCATGGCACGTGCATCAGCCGAATAACGTAACAACCCAGCATTGAAATATACATTCAGTAATTCTTTTAGAATAATAGCAGCATCCTCATCATGAATGCCTTTTGCATAGCCCTCGTTGTATCTTACCGACATTCCTTTTTGCACATAGCTAACCAGATCTTTGGGTTCTAACTCACTCAGCTCCTTCAAACTCAAATGCCCTTCTTCTTTATTGGCAGATGAAGTATACAGTAGATAAGCCAAATACTCAGCACGATAAACCCGATCGTTCTCCGATGGCAATAACTGGTTCCAGATAGTTTTGGTAGCCTGAAAATCGGCATTGGTCACCTTCTCAAAAAAGTTGGTTCCGGTAAGATGATAATACATCTCCCCGTCCTTATTCACCATCGAAAGCTCCAAAGGCTGCGTATTCACCGAGAATTTATGATTACCAAACTTGATGATATTGGCACCTTCTTCAAATAATTCGGTTTTATCTTTTATCTGACGGATGGTTTCCTCCTTCACTGACTTCAACTTGCTTTCCAGATCATCCGCCTTTACATTATCATCCAGCTCTTTAAGTTGAATCACTACATCGCGTACTTTCTCAATCATCAGATCCGAAGCAAAATAACCATTCACCTCATTCACATCCTTAAACTTCGATACACGATTACGAATCGCTTTTAATATTCTTTCGGCAGAGGATTGTAAAGAAGTAGTTTTACGATTCCGCTCTTCAACAAGGCTCAGTTTCTTGGATTCAAAAGCATTATACACCTGCTCCCGTTTCTCGGTAATGCCATCCATAAACTCTTCAAAGTCGGAGAATTTACCTTCCAGTTCTTCCAGTTGAACCATCAGTTTCGACAGGTATTCGTCAGCTTTCCCAGGTGTATCACATAAGTCGATATAGTTCAACATACCTTGTTCAACCAGCTTCAGTTGCGAAGTAAATTCTGCTTTGGCTTCAACAGCACGCAAACCCTTACGTTGCTTTTTCAGCTCCGACTTAATCAGGTTAAATTGCGAATAAACACCCGAAATATTATTGATGATCTGCGTGGTTTGAGTAGCATCTTCAATCTTCAGGTTACTAACAATATCGATAAGCATTTCCAGCTGACCTGCCAGCTTCATTATTTTTTCCGATAATTCATCAGCCTCGCTTACCTTCTTAACTTTGGAGACATTGGTTCTTATCTCTTCTACTTTTTGATTGTACGAATCTAAAGCTTCATCGCGCAAAAGAAAAGTAACACAATTCTGCGATAAGCTTTGCGTTCTTTCTTCCACCTCTGTTTCGAGCTTTTGCACCTTATCCATATCCACATAACGAAGCTCTCGCAACGTAATTATCTCACCACGAACCGTTCGTAATGCAGCCAACATATCAACATATCTGTCGATATGATTCATATTCTGCCTGTTCAGATGACTAATAATCTCATTTACCTTATCATCCGTTTCCTTAACCCTATCCTTGGTATTCTTTCTTATATTGCGAACCTTTTCATACTCAGTAATGGCTGAAAAGGCTGATTCTTTGATCTTAACTAATGGTGATTTAAGATCAAAGGCATCCTCCTCGGCCAACCAATAATAGGTATCCATCACATCGGTGCATCGCTTCACCAAATCACCATAAACACCCGAATAAGACTCATCTTTATTCACCAGAAGAATCACCTCGTTACACTCAGCCATAGCCTTCACCACATCTTTGTTTCCGATTTTAAACAATCGGTTATTATTAGTGGGTTGTTTTTGATATTCGATGGACATAAAAGGCGTTTGCCACATTTGTATCACATGGTGGCGTGTAGGTTCATCAGGCTTTTTGAAATAACATAGCTCACCTGTTTCAAAAATGGAGAAGCCATTACAAACAATAGGCGTATCAATCTTTTGGTTGATTAGATTATAGATCAACAATACATTGGCACCCACCTCACGATTAAAAAAGGTATACAGAAAATCCTCACCATTCACCGAGGCTACCCTTCTTTCGAACATCAGATCCTTAAACTCACCATCGAACAATTTAAATTGCCCATTCTGAAGGTAGTAACCATTGGCAAATATGATTCCCTGGTTATCAGGCAGCAAAACACAAGAATCTTCAAGTGCATCAATGCGTTTTACTTCCTTTACTTTGGAGTTATATACAAAATAACGATATTCTTTTTCCTTATATGGAAGAATACGAACTACTATAAGGTTACCAATAATGGCATAGTCGATATCAGCATCATCCAGTGTTTGATCTTTTACTTCCACTTCTTCGGCATAAATACCCATGCCGGTGTCAGTATTGTCTTCAATCTTAAAGGTAATATCACCTCCAACAGCTTCCACAAACACAATATCTTCAATAGATACATGAGGAAACTCGCCATAAACATATTGTTCTCTCTTTGCTTTTACCCATTGAAACTCATGCTGATCGGGCAATACTACCTCATGCGTACTTCTGTTTCCAAGATATTCGAGTTGCTCACCCTTCATCAACCACTTAAAAGCCTTGATGTCTTCGGTATTTTTTCCGGTTTGAAAAATCATAAACAAATTGGGGCCTATGATAGCAAACTTACGGAACTGCGTTTCTTTGTAGTATTCGTATAAATTTTCGAAGTCGGCAACAAACTGTTGGTTACCGATTATATTCATGTTTTTCTGTGTGAATTTATGCTCTTTGAAATCGTAAACACTGAAAACGTCGTCCAACGATGTTTTGGTTTTTAAACCCATGGTCACATTGTACCCAAACAGCATGGTTTCGCCCAATGCAACCATATCGGCTGGCGTACAATTATTTTGAGTATTGATGCGATCAGTAGCAATTAGCGTACTTTCTACCGATCCAAACACCTCTTTACGGGCAGCATTCAGCTTTTCCAATCGTTGGTCAAGGTCGTCAGCATTCTTTCGAAGACGGTTCTTAATAATCTCGTAAGTTCCTTCTTCGAGCTGTACTTTATTTTCGGGGCTGGTATTTTGATTCTCAGACATAAAATCAAGTGTTAGTTATAGGTTGATTGACTAACCTGACATGAACAAATATTCAATTCTTTCATCATCAACCACAGATTATGGAGATTAAAAACAATTATATTAATCTATGGTATTAATGTTAATATAGAAACGATTCCCATTTTACTGAGAACCGCTCCTTTTTTTGAAGTATTATTTCGCTTAGATTAAACCTAAACTTTTAGCATTACTATTAGATACTCCCAAACTTTTAGCTATACCATTCAAGCTTGAAAGCATACTACCGGTTTTTTTATCGGTATTTTGTTCCATCATCTGACCAATTAAAGCACTGATACTTAGATTACGAATATCTTCCGATGAAATTCCAAACTGGTCAATAAATGTAGCAAACTGATCTTTAAAGCTTTTTCCATCCGGACTATCAAAGAAATGCTCTTTAATGCCTGTAATGATTTCGCTGTTTTTTACCACTTTATCTACTTGTTTACCTTGGGTAATAGATCCAATAATCTTATCGAAGAACATGGTTTCACCACCAACAATGTCGATATTAGCAGCTTTTAATGCTTCAGCAATAACCTGAGACTGAGCATCTGCAATACCTTTCTGAATATTGATACGAGCCAATTCAAGCTCTTTTTCCATATCCAGTTTCAATTTGAATTCTTCGTGGTCGCGACCAACAGCATCCAGTTTCTTCATGGCCATACCTTTCTCTTCGATACCTTTTGCTTCAACAGCATAACGCTCGTCCAGAACTTTGTTTTCAGCCTGACCTTTTTCAGCTTCCGCCATAGCTTTTGCTTTGATCACTTCAGCTTCTGACTCACCCACTTTTTGGATTGATTCTGCTTCAGCTTCAGCTCTGGCTTTGGTTCCTTTCGCCTCGGCAGTAGCTTTTAATTCCATAATACGAGCCTCGTTAACACCTTGTTTTTCCATTGCGTCAGCCTTAGCTTCGATTACTTGTGCTTCAGCAACTCCCATTGCAGCTTCTTCGGCAGCTTTAGCCTCAGCCATAATTTTAGTAGCTTCTGCTTTCTTACCTGCAGCAGCAAATTCAGCTTCTGCATCAATCAACTTAGTTTTAGCATTGTGCTCAGCAGCATTTTTCGATGCTTCAGCAGCTTTAATCTCGCGAACAAATGCTTCTTCCGCATCCATTTCAGCTTTAGTAATAGCCACTTTCTTAGCTCTATCGGCAGTTGCAAATTCTTGCGTATCCTTAATTTTTTCTTGTTCAGCAACAGTTGCTTTTTCTACTTCAACACGTTCGCGAATAACTTCCTGAATCTGCTTTTTCTGCATTTCCACCTCTTTCTCTTTCGCAATCTGCGCCAGAGTTACTACTTTTTCACGTTCCGTTTGTTTTAAAGCACGTTCTTGTTCTACAGCTTCAGTCTCAACCGCTTCTACTCTTTCACGGTTTTTATCAGCTATTACAATCTGACGTTCTTTATTCTTTTCAGCAACTTCCATTTCTTCTTCAGTAGAAATGCGTGCTCGTTCTGCAATCAAACGTTGCTCTTGCGCCACTTTTGCAATCTCAGCTGCCTGACGATCTTTAATATTGGCGACTTCACGTTTTTGGTTTTCTTCAGTCTCAGCTAACTGACGTTCGAGCTCCAACACAGTTTCGCGGGCTTCAACATCCTGCTTAGTAATTGTTTTTTGTTTATCACGCTCAATCTGATTCGAAAGAATTTTTTGTCTGGCAGTTAACTCCACAATCTTCTTAATACCTTCAGCATCCAGAATATTATTTTCTGATAGCGATTCCAACGGAGTTTGCTCCAAGAAGTCAATAGCACAGTCATCAAGGATATAACCATTCAAATCCGTACCAATGATATTCAAGATTTCATGCTTGAATTTCTCGCGTGAGTTATACAACTCAACAAATTCAAACTGCTTACCTACTGTTTTTAATGCTTCAGAGAATTTAGCATCAAACAGTTCAACCAATGCTTTGTGGTCAGATGCTCTGTTACATCCAATGGACTGGGCTACCTGAATAACATCTTCACTGGTTTTATTTACACGCACAAAGAAAGCCACTTTAATATCAGCTCTCATATTGTCTCTACAGATTAAACCATCTTTTCCTTGACGTTCAATGGTAACCGTTTTCAAAGTAATATCCATCACCTCCATACGATGAAGAATAGGAATTACAAAAAAACCGGTAAAAGTAACCTTTGCTCCACCAGCACCGGTTCGTACCAAAGCATGCCCTTGCGTTGCCTTGCGATAGGTTTTTATAATCAGTGCAATTATACCAATTGCAACTACTACCAGTAAAACAATTACCGATAAGCTCAATGATTGTATCATTCTTTAGATTTTATAGGGTTCTACTAAATAACATTTCTTTTCAGGAATAAATTCGATAATCAATGCGGTTTGACCTTTATCAAGTACAATTGATTCATCTTTGGTAAGGATATTTACACGATAGGTATTTCCATCGCGCTTAATTTCGGCCTGCCCAAAACGATTATGGCTGGCTTGCATTAGTACGGTACACATTTTACCGGTATATTTAAACGAATCGTCGTCGTTCTTTTTAATCTTAGTAAAGATAGCAGCAATAGGTGTTGTAAGAACTTTAGACACTAATAAACTTGCCACCAAATTGGGAATTAATGCCACTAATGAAATCAAAAAGGAACTATTATGAAGATAATGATTAAAGAGGATTGATATGACCCACATGGGAATTATCAGGAAACTTAACCATACCATAAAGGGTATTTTACCTAGGTTGAAGAAGGTTAGAATAGAGTTGAGAAAGGCTACTGAACCTATATCGTGGCTATCGGCATCAACATCTGAATCCACATCTGCATCAACATCCACATCTACGTCCAAATCAACATCGGTTTCAATATCAATATTGATAACATCCATATCCATGGCACCAATAATGACAAATATCCAGTAGACCAATATCAACAATAGAAAAACTGTAGGGATCAAATTCACCCCTGAAAACGCAGCTTCAAATAGTTCCTTCATGAGTTAGGGTTATTAATTTAGTTAGTAGTTAAAAGTCTGTAGTCAGTAGTATATTACAGCTTAAATCCATAACCAATACTTAGTTTATAAAAAGAGGTTAATGCACTTTTGCACTAACCTCATATGTATTATTCTTCTTTTTTATTAGCAGCTAATTTTGCTTTTAACTGAGCCAACGATTCTGATGCTTCAGCTTTATTTGCTCCTCCTAATGCTGTATCAATCTCATCATCCAACGATTTAGATTCACCAGCAATATCCCCGTAAGCTTCAGCTAACGCTTCTTCTTGGTTGACTTTTTCCTTCATCTTTTCAAGCATACTAATAGTACTACCGGAATCGATCTGAGCCATTTGCTTATTTATATTTTTAGTTGCTGAACTTACTTTTACGCGAGCTTTTAAGGTACGCAACTCGTTTTCGTAAGTACTGATTTGAGAACGAAGCTTTTTAATATTGGCATCCAACTGAGCAATATTCTGGTCGAATTTATCCACTTCCTTCTGCTTATCAGCAGCAAAGGCCGCACATTCTTCTTTTTTTGTTAATGCTTCAGTTGCCAAACGATCTGCTTCATCGGCTGAAATCTCACCATTCTCAGCTTTGTTCAATAATAATATAGCTTTGTTCTCATAATCTTTGGCACGATTACGGTTGGTTTCCAAATCGTTTTTAGAACGAATAGCTAAAGCTTTAACTTCAGCAAATGCTTTAAGACTATCGTCCAAATTCTTTTTTAAATCCCGGATGCCTTGCTCGGTCATCTTAATGGGATCTTCTAATTTATCTATTGCTGAATGAGCTTCAGCGGTTCCTATTCTAAATAATCTACTAAATACGTTCATGATACTAATTCTTTTGAGGATAACTTAATAATTTCGTTTGCATACTCGCTAAGCAACAGACTTAGAGAGTTAATTGAACCTTCCAGTTCGTTCAGATCCAGGTTTTCAATCTGTAGTGTATCCCTGAAGATAACTTTATGTCCGCTTTCATCTAAAACAAAAGCTCCATGAACGATATCCCTGTTTTTCATCAGTAATTGTTTAAAAACACTCAGACTATCTTCCTCGATCTCGAAAATGAATTGCTCCATAATAAGGATAGGGTCGGCACAACCAAGAACTAAATTTGCAATTCCTTCTTCAGGTTTATTCACTACAAAAACACCATCTTCTTCGTGTTCTGTAACTATTTCACAATTTAGTTCCAACAGGTAATTTCTTACTTTTTCAAAATGCTTATCCATTGTCGAGTGATTTAAACTAATTTTTCAGGTTTTGAAATTAAATAATTTTCTCTTTTCATAAAGCACAAATTGTTAATTTAAAAATATTCTAAGAAAAGGTTAAAGTAATTAGCAATTCTCAATATTATTTTCTTATTTTGACAATTACATTAGCAAATATAAATACAAATATCATATTTGCAAATATTATTAGCATTTATTTATGAGTTTTTTTGGAAAAAATATTCGCAAGATTCGCTCAATTAAAAAAATAAGCCAATCAGAATTTGCATCTATCTTTGATTTATCAAGGGCCAGCATAGGATCATATGAAGAAGGAAGAGCTGAACCTAAAATTGAAATTATTAATAAGGTAGCTAAATATTTTAGCATTACAATTGATGAATTAATCAATAAGGAACTAACCGTAAACGAACTTTACCACTTTGATGTTGGGAACGAGCCTGTATTTAAAAACACCTCCGTTAAAAACATCACAGTTAGAAAGATTCCTTTTATACACTCTAATCAGTTAAGATCTATTAAAAATAAGGAAGAGTTAAATACCGAGGCAAACATTGAAATACCTTTGGAAAGCAATCTTACCAATTGCATTGCGATCCATATTAACAATAGTGATTTTGCATGCATACCTCATAATATCCATAATCAGAGCACTGTAATTATCAATTTACAACACGAATTATCTACCAACGTAAATTCATATTACTTAATAAAAACAAACAATGCTACATTTATTAGCAAGCTAAATATTTTAGCAAATAATCAATTTCACATTCAAGATGCATTGAATGATTTTACCATAATATCAGTCAATGACATCATTTTTTGCCATCCTGTTGTACAATATATAGGAGGCTTACCATGCGAAGATGCAAATAGCAGAATAGAAAAACTGGAGAAACAACTCAATCAAATCATATCAAAACTAATTCAATAAAGTTCCACATGCAGGAAACATTAGACTACCTCAAATCTTCACTTGAAGATAAAATACTATCGAAAGCTGAAAAGAAAGCTTTAAAATCAATTTTAGCTGACAAAAATCTATCGAAACATGATTTAAACCGATTAAGGAGCGACATTTTTAATGCTGCACGCGATCATTTTTCGGAATTTAAACATCAACAAATACTGGATTGGCTGGAAGAAGCCAATAAGTTATTACTTCCAAGTGCGGCTCCTTCATTTTACTGCAAATCATATTTCAGCCCGGGTACCGATTGTGCTAATGCTATTATGAATCAAATCAGTTATGCCGTTAACACCATCGACATTTGTGTGTTTACCATTAGCGATAATGATTTAAGGGATAAAATAGAATACGCTTTGGGTAAAAAAGTAAAAGTTCGAATCATAACCGATAATGAAAAAACAATGGATTTGGGATCGGATATTGAATACCTGTTTCGCAAAGGAGCATCCATAAAAATAGATAACACCAGTCATCATATGCATCATAAATTTGCCATTTTTGATAAAAGCATCTTGCTAACCGGAAGTTACAACTGGACACGTAGTGCCGCTCAATACAATCAGGAAAATATTTTAGAAACCAATGATCCTAAGGCTCTAAATGATTATCAGAATGAATTTAACCGACTTTGGGAAACCATGGAAGATTATTATTTTCAATAAAAACAACCTTTATCATGAAAAGAAATGTTCTGATTATTTTACTACTTACCTTACTAGGCTTGATTTTTGGCTATCTTTTATTTGGAAAAATAGCGGGAGAATACATAAGCATTGGTACCCTCTTTAGTACTTCGGGAGGAAGCTTGGGAGACTTTGGACGAAGCATTACCGGTATATCGAAAATTAAAAATAATATACTTATTAGTGGCGGTGCCGGATTTGTTCTAGGCATTGTTTTGATGTTTGTTAAAAAGAAATAAAAAAATACTATATTGCACTTGGCTTTTGGCCGTGAATACCCGTAGCAATCAATTCCATCACAGCTGCTACCGGCGTGATCGGACAAAAGCCTTTTCTTTACTTTCCATTTTATAACTAAAACTTATATTCATAAACTCTGCATATTAATAAAGAAATTTCTCATTTTTTGATATTTTTACGCCTCCAATTAAAAATAACAAGAAGTGACAAAAACCGATAAGCAATTCGAACACGTTATAAATATCTGTAAAGACATCTTTGAAAAGAAAATGCGCGATTATGGTACTGCCTGGCGAATCTTACGCCCATCGAGCATGACCGACCAAATTTTTATTAAAGCTCAACGCATCCGAAGTATCGAAACAAAAGGTGTTTCAAAAGTAGATGAAGGCATTCGTTCGGAGTTTATTGGTATTGTTAACTATTGTGCCATGGCATTGGTTCAGTTAGAACTTCAACCGGCCGATCAACCGGAAATGGATCATGACGAAGCCTTAAAACTATACCTCGAAAAGATATACGGCTCGAAAGCTTTAATGGAAGATAAGAATCACGATTACGACGAAGCTTGGCGCAAAATGCGTGTGAGTTCATTCACCGATTTAATTCTAATGAAGCTTCATCGTACCAAACAAATTGAGGATAATCAAGGAAAAACCATTATTTCGGAAGGAATTGATGCCAATTATATGGACATGATTAATTATGCCATTTTTGCTTTGATTAAATTGGAATTCCCCAACGACGAAGAAAACGCTTAACACTATATCTTATGCTAAGAATCGTAGCTCGAATCATCATTGGTATTGTATTTTTATTTTCGGGATTTGTAAAGGCCGTTGATCCTCAGGGAGGCGCCATTAAAATTGCCGAATATCTTGAAATAGTAGGCATACATCACGCCAGTACCTTATCGGTGTATTTAGCAATAGCCTTGTCAACCATTGAATTTATCATTGGTTTCATGCTATTTTTCGGGCTTAAAACTAAAAAAGCTGCTCTGCCGGCCTTTTTGTTTATGAGCTTTTTTACGGTTCTTACCTTGTACAGTGCAGTATTCAATCCGGTAAGCGATTGTGGTTGTTTTGGCGATGCGGTTAAACTAACCAATTGGGAGACATTCTTCAAGAACCTGGTTCTTTTGCCCATTAGTTATATTATCTATCGAAAAAGAAATGACTACACAGCTTCGATAAGCGGATTAAAACAAAGTATAGGTGCTTTTTCGGGCTTACTATTTATATTGGGCATATCGATTTACTCATTGGTTTATCTTCCATTGCTTGATTTCAGACCCTTTAAAGTGGGGCAAAACATACAGGAAGGAATGACCACTCCCGAAGACGCGCCTCAACCCGAGTATATTACTACCTTCATTATGGAGAAGGATGGTGAGCGTAAGGAATTCGACATGGATAATTACCCATATAACGATTCTACCTGGGTTTTTGTCGATCAGAAATCAACGCTTATCAAAGAAGGCTATCAACCACCTATTCAGAATTTCATTCTCGAAAACATTGATGGATTAGATGTAACTCAGGATATTCTTACCAGCGACAAACCCGTATTTTTGGTAATTGCTCCTAAAGTTGAAAAAGCATCGACCCAAAACCTTGATAAGCTCAAAGAAATAAGAGTGATGTGTTTGAAAAACGGATATGAGTTTTTTGTACTCACCTCTTCGTTGATCGATAACTATTTTCAGTTTGATGCCAACCATTCGCTGGGATTCGATTACCTAAGTGTTGACGAAACCTTGTTGAAGACCATCTGCCGCGGAAATCCCGGTATGATTATTTTGGATAAAGGAACCATTATTGCAAAATATAATCACACAAATCTGCCCGAAGCCAATGAATTATCGAATCCTTTATCGTATTCGTTTAATTCATATCGAAGCCTTAACAATAATTGGTTTATCATAGCTTGGGCTTTACTGTTGGCAGGATTTGTTATAATATTGTATCGACTTAAATAAACTTTAAATTTTTATCTGATGAGACAGAACATTGTTGCAGGAAACTGGAAAATGAACAACACCCTTGAAGAGGGTATCGCTTTAGCAAAAGAAGTAAATGCTATTTTAACTGAGAACAAACCTAACTGCAAAGTAGTTTTGGGTACTCCATTCATCCACATTACTGAAGTTGTAAAAGCTGTTGACAGCAGTTTAGTGGGCGTTGCTGCTCAAAACTGTGCTGACAAAGCTAGCGGTGCTTACACTGGCGAAACTTCAGCTGCTATGATTAAGTCTACTGGCGCTCAATACGTAATTTTAGGTCACTCTGAAAGAAGAGCATACTACGGTGAAACTAACGCTATTTTGAAAGAAAAAACTGATTTAGCTTTAGCTAACGGTTTAACTCCAATTTTCTGTATCGGTGAGGTATTGGAAGAACGCGAAGCTGAAAAACACTTCGAAGTAGTTAAATCTCAAATCGAAGAAGCGTTATTCCACCTTTCTGCTGAAGATTTCGGTAAAATTGTTTTAGCATACGAACCAGTATGGGCTATAGGAACAGGTAAAACTGCTTCTCCAGAGCAAGCTCAAGAAATTCACGCTTTCATCCGTAAAACTTTAGCTGACAAATATGGTGCTGAAGTTGCTGATAACACTAGCATACTTTACGGTGGTAGCTGTAAACCATCAAACGCAAAAGAATTATTCGCTAATGCTGATGTTGACGGTGGTTTAATTGGTGGTGCTTCATTAAAAGCAGAAGATTTCCACGGAATTATTGCTGCTTTCTAATACAGACTTTTCAATTTCTTAATATAAGGGGTTATTCGATAAGAGTAACCTCTTTTTATTTGGAATCAATTAAATATCATTACCTGCATTACAAAACATTTCAGACTATTTTTTCATACCGACCTCAGCTACATAGCTTGGGTCCCACATACATAAGCGGAGGATAGAAAAATTTATTATACATCATTCGAATCCTTAAATTTTTCCCGCAGCGATGTATTAGTGGGTAAGCGAGTGCTGCAGTAGGCGGCTTTTTTATTGACTTTTTGAGCTACAGGCAAAAAGTTAAAGCCCCGGTGCTTGAGCGAAGATTACCAATGTAGACAATTACACAATATTATATCCACTTCTAACCGCCAACAAATCCTCGCGCAAATTTGCTGAAGGTTTCGCAACTCTCCGAAACCCTCTTGCACATCTGCACAAGCCTTTCGCAAAACTGCAATTCGCTCAGCAAAATTGCTGAGGCTATTTCAAACTCACCAAAGCCTCGTGCACAAGTGTAAAACCATATTTCAATATTGCAAAGGCTCGCGCAAATTTGCTCAGTCGATATTCAGAATAATAAACCATCATTGGTTTCATTATTGATGATTTACAATTTTACACTACCCCGTTTCAATTCAAAAGGCTTTGTTTCGCCTGACGATTAATACAATCGCTCAAAAAATATCAAGCCACTGATCGAACAAAGTGCATTGCTTAACCATTATTAGTGTGAACCTGATACAATAACACTTTAACAATATAGTGATGAGTGAAAAAACAAAAATTAAAAACACTGATCTGGAAGTTAGCAAAATAAACTTTGGCGGAAATGTGTTTGGGTGGACTCTTAACGAGCAACAATCATTTGAAATACTGGATGCCTTTACAAGCGAAGGCTTTAACTTTATTGATACAGCCGATACTTACCCATGGTGGGTGAATGGCAAAGGAGGATCATCGGAAGAAATCATTGGTAAATGGATGAAGCTGAAGGCCAATCGCGATAAAGTTGTAATAGCAACAAAAGTAGGATCCGAAACCAAAGAACATGGGTTTGACATTAGTAAAAAGCACATTTTAAAATCGGTTGATGAATCGCTACAACGACTTCAAACCGATTACATCGATTTATATTATACGCATTTCGATGACAATAAAACGCCCGTTGAAGAAACGCTGGCTGCTTACGATGAAGTAATTAAAGCCGGTAAAGTACGCTACATTGCTGCATCTAACGTTACACCCCAACGCTTGATACAATCTTTTGATATAGCTGAACAAAACAATCTTCCTAAATACGTGGCGCTTCAACCCCATTATAATCTGGTTGAAAGAGATAAATACGAAACCGAGTATCTTCCCTTAGTTAAGAAATACGATTTAAGTGTATTTCCATACTGGTCGCTGGCAGCAGGATTCTTAACCGGTAAATATCGTTCCGAAGCCGATTTAACAAAAAGCGTGCGCGGCGAAGGAGCCCGCAAATACATGAACGAAAAAGGAAATGGTGTTTTAGAAGCGCTGGATATAATAGCAGCCAAACACAATACCAAACCAGCTACCATATCGCTGGCCTGGTTGATGGCTCAACCTAATTTGGCAGCTCCTATCGTGAGTGCCACCAGCCAGTCGCAGCTCGACACCTTAATAGAGGCTCCTAAAATTTATCTCGACGATAATGATCTGGATCTTTTAAATACAGCAAGCAAATAAAATGTCCTAATTATATTATCAAATGGTTGTCGTTACACAAATGCGGCAACCATTTAATGTATAATAAACGATTAATTAGGTTGTATGAATATTTATTAAGGATCTTTTTCAGTATTTTTGCAAAAAAACAATGGAATATACTAAAGTAGCGGTAACCGTTACACCAATCAACGAAATAGCCAACGATTTATTAATGGCACAAATGGGCGAAGTAGGTTTTGAAAGTTTCAACGAAACCGATTATGGATTTGATGCTTACATCCCCACTAAAGATTATTCGGCTAATATTCTTCAATCGCTTGAAGTTCCTTTCGAAGACACAAAACTTAGTTATCAGGATGAAGTAATGCCCGACATTAACTGGAACGAAGAATGGGAGAAAAATTACTTTAAACCCATTGTTATATCAAACAAATGCATTGTACGCCGTCCGTTCGATCAGGTTGAAGGCGATTACAAATACGAAATTCTTATCGAACCTAAAATGTCGTTTGGTACCGGACACCATTCAACTACTTCTCAAATGTTGAAGTACATCCTCGAAATTGATATGAAAGGAAAATCAATTCTCGATATGGGCTGTGGAACAGGTATATTAGGTATGCTTTGTTCAAAAAGAAAAGCGTCATCCATACTTGGCATCGATATCGACGAATGGGCATACAACAATGCTATTGAGAACCTTTCGCTCAATAATATAAAAAACATGGATATCGAAATTGGCGGAGCCGAAATTATTGGCGATCGCAAGTTTGATATTGTATTGGCAAACATTAACCGCAACATCTTATTAGAAGACATTAAGCACTACAGCAAAGCTATAAACGAAGGAGGCAGCTTGTTTTTGAGTGGTTTTTATCAGGAAGACCTTGATACTATTAATCAGGAATGTGAGAAAAACAATTTAAAATACATTTCGCACAAAAATGACAACAATTGGGTAGCAGCTGCGTATACATTGGCTAAATAATCGAAGCAACACCCTTGCTGCAAAAGTATTTAATTTATGATCAAACGTTTACAGGCGCTATCTTTATTTCTTTTCATTCTAACATCTATTTCAGCACAAGTAACTAAGTTCAGCGAAACCCCCGAAGGTTTCTTTGATGAAATGAATGAAAAATTTAAAAATGTAGCCAACAAAAAAGCTGCGAAGGAATTCATGGAAAGCTTTGAGCTTTTCTGGGTTAATCCCGAACTTGATGATTCATTAAAACAATTGGTTATAACCACATGTAATAAAATGGCGGTAAAGAGGGCTCGTCCTTACCCCGATTATTACACTTATTTATCTACCATCATGACCTTTAAAAACAAGGGTCATGATGAAACTAGTTTTAGCAATTGGCATAAAACGGTTACCGATCTGTTATCCACACCTCGTTTTGCACTCCGACATTTAAATAAGTTTCTGGAAGTAAGTGGAAAACTGATTTCTAACAATTTTGTTTACTCAACTCCTGCAGTTAATTGGCAATGTACAACAGATGATTACCGCTATATTTATGATGGCGATAAACTAGCAATAAAAGTTGGTGATACCGATTTGATATGCCACTCAAAGAACGATAGTATCACAATTTACGATACAAAAGGTATTTTCTATCCTTTGGATGAAATATGGAAAGGAGAAAAGGGACGCATTACCTGGGAACGATCAGACTTTAAACCTGATATGGTTTACGCAACATTTGCTAATTATCAGGTTGAGATGGATAATCCTTCATTTGAAGTTGATTCGGTAGATTTTTACAATAAACATTACTTCGATCACCCTTTACATGGACGAGTTTCTCATAAGGTAATGTCTGTATCATCTCCCGAAACAACCATTTATCCTAAATTTATTACAACCCAACAACGATTTACCATTGAAAAAATCCATCCAAGCATTGATTACGAAGGTGGATTTGCTCAAAACGGGGCTAAATTCCTTGGTGCCGGAACCGAAGATAATCCTGCTGTTATTACAGTATCTCGAAATGATACCGTTTTTATGACTGCAAAATCTCTCTACTTTGCTTTACGTAAAGACCAGATATTGAGTAATGATACTGAAATTAAAATTGAGCTTGACACAGGATATGTATATCATCCCGGGCTCATTTTTAAATACATGGCTGATTTAAACGAGATTCATTTAATTAGAAATGGTGAAGGATTAGCCTTAAGTCCCTATTTCGATACATTCCATAATATCAGTATGGATGTGGAGCTAATTAAATGGGAAGTGGGAAGTCAATACATGGATTTACGAATGATTTCAGGAGCTGCTCAAAACCAGGCATTCTTTGAATCGTTGAGTTACTTCCGCGAAGAGTTCTATAACAGACTTCAAGGTATGGATGCCATTCATCCTCTGCAAGGGTTGAAGAACTGTAGTAAATATTATCATGGACGGCCATTTACCGCATCAGAGTATGCTAAATACATGGGCTTACCCGAAAGTCCAATACGCCAACAGATAATCGAATTATCGTTTTATGGTTTTATTGGTTACAATGTTAATACCGATGAAATTACAATACGTCAACGACTAAGAGATTACTTACTATTTCGTTTAGGAAAGAAAGATTTTGATGTTATCCGATTTAATTCTGTAACACCTGGAGAGATTGTAAATGCTCGGCTCGATTTAAAAAACTACGATATAAATATGAATGGTGTTGAATCCATCTCTATTTGTGATCATCAAAACGTTGTTTTCTTTCCGCAGGATAAGCAAATTATCCTAAAAGAGAATCGAAACTTTGTTTTTAATGGAGCCATCAATGCAGGTATGTTGAACCTTTATGGTAACGGATTCAAATTTTCATACGAAGATTTTAGGATTGATATGAGTAATATCGATTCGATGAAGATGAAGGTTATATCGGGCGAAACAGATTATTTTGGTCAACCTCTATTACACACAGTAGAAAATACAATCGCTCAATTATCCGGTTACCTTCAAATTGATGAAGCAGACAACAAATCTGGTGCACGTAATAATCCACAGTTTCCAATTCTGGACAGTCAGATAGAATCATACGTTTATTTCGACAGAAAAGACATTCAAAACGGAGCATATAATAAAGAAAACTTCTTCTTTACTCTTGATCCTTTTGAGATGGATAGTATCAATACCCTTACCCCGGATAATTTTAACTTTGGAGGTGAATTTCAGTCGAACATCTTCCCTACTTTCAGGGATAGCTTAACTATCAGACCCGACTACTCATTAGGTTTCACACGTGATACTCCATCTGAAGGATATCCAATATACAATAACAAAGCAACCTTCACTAATCATATCGATTTAAGTAATGCAGGCTTAAAAGGAAATGGAGTACTCAACTATGTTACAACAACATCTCGTTCTGAAGATTTTACCTTTTTACCAGATAAAGTTACTGGTCAGGCTCATGAATTTACAGTTGATAAACGGACCGAAGGAACAAGATATCCCGATGTTCAGGCTAAATACGTAGCTATTGAATACCTTCCTGAAAAAGAAGAAATATGGGCACAAAGCCAGGAAGAGAACTTTACAATGTTTAACGAAGAAGGGGAACTAAAAGGACGTATGAAAGTGACTCCATATGGTTCAACAGGTGCTGGTACTTTTTATATGAAGAGTGCTAATCTGGGATCAAAATCAATGGATTTCAGTGATCATACAGTTGTTGCTGACTCGTCAGACTTTAATCTGGCAGGAACAGAAATGGAGGGGGTTAGCTTCTCTACAACCAATCTGATTTCAAATATTGATTTCGAAACTCGTCAAGGTACTTTCTCTTCGCGCTCGGGTGGTAGCCGTGTAGACTTCACCGATAACAGATACATCTCTTTTATCAGCGAATTCTCGTGGGATATGGATAAAAATGATATCTATATGGGAGCACGCGGATCGAAAGGTAACCGCTTTATATCGACCCATCGTCGACAAGATTCACTATCCTTTTATGTTCCAATGGCACGATATGATGTAGAGTTAAAAACTATTTATGCGGAAGAAGTTAAACAAATAGATGTTGGCGATGCTAATATGATTTTGAATGATGGTATGGTTACAATTCGTGAAGATGCAGCCATTGATCCATTAGACAGTGTAAAAATCGTTTTACAACAAGATAGCGCCTTTACTCACGTACTGTATGATTCGCGAGTTAATGTACTAGGGAAATACGAATACAATGCATATGGTAAATTCGACTATTTTAATGGAGATGGAAAAAAATTAACCATCAGCATGCATAATATTGCATTGGATAAGGAGAATAAAACCTTTGCCGAAGGTAAGATTACTGAAAAAGATCTTTTCACATTTAATAGTCACTTTGCATTTAAAGGTGATGTAAAATTAGAAGCCACTTTCAAAGATCTCAACTTTAGTGGTGGAGCCCAAATGCTTCATCGATGCCCATCAGGACCTCAAACATATGTGAGGTTCGATTCGCGCATGGATGCTAACAATGTTAGAATTCCAATTAATGAAGAAACTGAGAATTTCGAATATAATAAGATTTATAAAGACTTCTTTATCACCAAAGATAGTACGCACGTTTACAGTTCATTCCTCGAAGACAGGGAAGATTACAGTGATGAACCATTAATTACCGGAGAAGGTTATTTGATTTACAACGAAAACAATAAATCATTTGATATTGCTTCGGAATACAAGCATGCTAATCCTGATTCTATAGGAAAAATAATTAGCTTCCGCGAATCAGATTGTAATATTACTGCCGACGGCGAAATTAATCTGGGCGTTGATTTAAATGCTGTTAAATTACGCGCTGCCGGTACCTTACTTGATCAGCGTGACAAGAATGAAATTACTGCTACTACGATGTTTGGTGTTGATTTCTTCTTTAATCAGGAAGCAGTTGATTTATTATATAGTACAATTTTGAATTCATCAGCTAAAGAATCAAAACTATCGAAAGCCACCTTTACAAAAAGATTAGCTGAATGGATAGGATTTAAAGACGCTGAAAAACTGGAAGCCGAAAGAACCGGACAGGGATTATCAGAGAAAATACCAGAAGAACTGAAACAAATGCTTTTCTTCAGTAACATTGACTTTGTTTGGAATTCTGCCGAGCGATCATACCGTGCTGATGGAGATGCTGATCTTGCTTATTTAAAAGATTACATCGTTAATAAAAAAGTCAAAGTTAAAGCCGAATTAATGAGTAAACGTAGTGGTAACTCATTAGATATGTACATCGAATTTGATGATAATTCTTGGGTGTATTTCACGTATAAAAACAACATGATGCAAACAGTATCCTCAAATAAAGAGTACAACCAAAAAGTTCAGGGCTTAAAGGCTGATGAACGTAAGCAAAAAGGAGAAGCTTATACTTTTATTATGGCACCAGAAAGTAAAAAAGCAAGATTCTTAAAACGATTTGAAGAATAACTAAAAACATACTCAATAAAAAAAGCCGTTGAATCCAACGGCTTTTTTTATTATCATTATGCTAATATTAAAAACAGAGCTGGTCGCTTATTAATATCAGGCAATTTTCCTTTCCACTGAGCTATGCTTTTAGTTTTAATATATTCGGTTTCTAACGATATATCACAAGCAATACACAATCGCGTTTTAGGACTACAGGTTTGCACAATATCCTGAAGCATTCGCATATTTCTATATGGTGCCTCGATAAATAATTGTGTTTGGTTTTCCTTTCGCGATCTTTCTTCCAAAACCTTAATAGCTTTGGGCGCCTCTCCTTTCTTTACAGGCAAATAGCCATGAAAGGCAAAACTTTGCCCATTTAAGCCCGATGCCATCACCGACATTAGAATAGATGATGGCCCAACCAATGGAATTACTCTAATTTGGTTTTCATGTGCCAGTTTAGCAATATCAGCGCCAGGATCAGCTACACCAGGACATCCCGCTTCGGATAACATCCCCATATCCTTTCCATCATGCAATGGACGCAAAAATGACGGTATATCATTCGGCTTAGTATGCTTATCTAACACATAAAAAGTTAAATCTTCAATGTCAATACTCTTATCAACCTTCTTTAAAAATCGCCTTGCCGATCTCACATTCTCAACCACATAGTATTTCAACGATTTTATTATTTCAACTACATCGTTTGGTAAATTGTACTCAATAGGACTCTCTCCCAAAGTATTGGGAATCATATATAATTGACCTTTCATATCAAAAGCATAATTAATTTAAAAAATAAGAGGGGTTCTTTTGGTTTTAAACAACTCATCGTACTGAGGTGGCAGATCGATAATATCTGACATTAAATCGTTGAGTATATCTAAACTTTTATTGGATAATAAATCCATTACTTCATCAATAGCTTCACCACATACCATGTACGGTGCCTTATGAAACAACATCTGATCAGCATAACACAAAGCATAGATCTGAAACTCATCTATTTCGTCAATAGATTTATTCTTAACGATACAATTCTGCAACCAAATATCCGTTTCAAACAATTCATATTTCTTCAATTCTGCATCTCGTTTATCTATATCCGTCTTACTTGTAAAATATGACTGAATCTTCTCTCTAGATTCTTCTGATAACGATTCGTTTATTTCTTGAACACAATTCATGCAATATGCAACCTCAAAAATCATATCGCGTTTTCCTTTAACCAAATCCTGTCCAAAAGCTTTTTCAATTATATACGGTTCTCCACTCAAAATAATATCCTTATTACATACCTTACAGTGAGTAAATGGAGTTTTAGAATTTGAAGAATGAAATATTTCTGGAATTGTTGTTGTATGAAATTTATTTTCTGACATCTATCCTTTATTATTCTTCAAAAATAGGAAAGCTTTTTATTATAATTCAAATAATGAATAGATATTAAAGCGAATCAATAGTTCAAATTGTTTTATAGCAAAGTTCAACCCACTTGCGGGGTTGTATCATTAGTCAAATAATAGCCACGGGTAGAACCCGTGGAATAGGAACGTATCATAAAGGAACCCAAAGTGGATTCAACTGTTGATTCGCATTATTAATTATGGATAACGATACTAAACAGTCTTAATTAGTATTATTTCGAATATCCAGACTCTAACGATTTTAGAAACAGAAATATGCTGGAACCAGTCAAGACCAAAAACACAGCCCCAATAATCATAAACGCCTGACTTAATGATAAAGTATCCGTTACATACCCGAACAACGGAGCTAAAATAGAAAAATTAGCCCTAATAAGTAAACTTCTGATTGACAAAACAGTAGCTCTAATATTTGATGGGGTAATTCGATTAATATAGTCCTTTAGAACAGGCGTTGCGATACCTCTGGCAAAATAAAACACCACTAACAGAGGTAATATCCATATAGAATGAATAACACCTGCAAGAATAAAACCTCCAGTAATTAAAAAAGTTGTACCAACAACGGTTGATTTTGGTTTTAAACGTTGTTCTATTTTATATGCACCTAAAGTTGTAAAACCTACTATTAAATTCAAAAAAGTACTGGTAGTTCCAATCTGAATCTCTCTAAAACCAATCTCTTTTAAATACAAAGGATAAATCCATGCCATACTTAAAGTAGCTGATCCAATTATTGAAGAATAAACAATATTGTAGCGTAAGCTTTTATTCTTCAGCATGGCATATTTTACAACATTCCATATATCAATCCATGTAGCTTTGTGCTTACGGCTATAAAGATGTGGCTCCACTAACATAAATGCGGCAGGAATGGCAATAAAAGCAATACCTGTTTGAAAAACAAATGGCATTCGCAAACTCCACTCAGCCAAAGCTCCTCCAAGAAATCCAGCTATAGCTTCACTAAAATTTCCTACCGAAAAGTTTCGACCCTCGTATTTAATGTAATCATGTTCTCTCCCATCGGCTTTTAAGCTATCGTATAGCAAAGCAGAATCTGATCCACTAATAAAACTTTGGCCAATTCCTAGTATCAATTCTGCCGCAGCAAATGCATAAAACGATGCTGAAAACGAGTAAATAGCAAAACCCAAAGTTCCAAGAATACTCCCAATTATTAAGGTGCGCTTACGTCCCAAAACATCGGCGGCATAACCCGATGGAATTTCGAATATAACTATGGCAACACTATA
The DNA here is from genome assembly GCF_963668385.1 of uncultured Carboxylicivirga sp. Lineage (GTDB taxonomy): Bacteria > Bacteroidota > Bacteroidia > Bacteroidales > Marinilabiliaceae > Carboxylicivirga. The sequence goes on along the minus strand of NZ_OY764327.1, from coordinate 4,251,951 downwards.
AATTGCTTTTAATCGAAATGATTGCTCTACTGAAAAACCTAAATCGTGATAAAAAAGCATTAAAATAGGCATGGTAAGCATAAACCACTTTGCAATTTTGATCAGATATAACTTTGTGATGTTGCCTGAATACATTCTTAAAATTTTCGCAAAAATAGCCTTTCAAAAAAGACTGTACAATGACATTTTATTGCAATTGATTCTAAATAACCTCGCCAAATTCTATTTTACAAAGAAAAATGTTTTATTTAAAGTGAGTTAATATAGGTACTTTTGATCCCTGTTTAAAAGATCATAAAGACACATTTATAGCTTGAGAAAACAATTGAACCCATGAAAATATTTAAGTACTTCCTTTATCTTTTAGGTATCTGTGCCCTATTTATTATAGGCTTCTTTGTATATCTGCAATTCTTAAAAGTAGATAAGCTAACACCGCTTCAGGCAATGCAATCCGAGTCGGTAATTGTAATTGAATCAAAAAATCTTACTTCGGCATGGCGCGAAATCAAACAAAGCGATCTTTGGGAAAGCATGTTAGAAGCAGATTATTTAGAAGAATACAAAGCAAATATGATGACCTTTGATTCGCTAATGGCTGAAAACGCTATGGTGAGAAGTATTTTTAAAGATCGACCTTTAGCTATTTCGGTTCAAATGCTAAACAATCAGGAATTCGAAACTGTATTTGCAGTAGATATAGGAAAATACGGCAAGTTGTCTATACTTCCTCAATTGGCTTCAGCAATGAATTTCGAACTTAAGAAAAGATTAGTTGACAGCACTTCGGTATACAGTGTTTGCTACGATAAACCAACGGATATTATACATTTAAGCATATACGAAAACCTGCTAATTGGATCTCTTTCTGGCAAACTCATCGATCAGACCATTCACTCAATGAATAAGCAAGTTTGTTTCAACACTAATAAATTCACCGAAGTTAATAGCGAAATATCTTCGGGAATGGTTAATTTCTATATTAATTACAGTCAACTTGCTCGTTTTGCAGGAAGTATTGCACCCGATTTAAAAGAGTCGATGAAAGGAGTTTGCGATATTCTTGCTTATTCATCATTGGTAACCGAGCTAAAAGACAAGGATATAAATCTTACCGGATTAACCAATTACTACGACACTATTCCATCTATTGTAGATGCAATTATAAAAGCCGATGCCGGCAAACTCGAAGCTCAGAATATATTACCCTCCGAAACAGCTTTATTCCTATCACTAAATACTTCAAATTTTCAATTGTTTTATGATGATTTAATAAAGCAATATCGTCAGGTCGATTCAGTTAATTACACTGTTTATATGGCTGGAAAAATTATGGCCGAAAACTGGTTAGGCTTAAAATTTGATGATGTACTTTTCTCGTGGATGCAGGGAGAATTTACCTTGGCTAAACTTCAGCCTCAGAGCAATGCACGCGAAATGGATGCACTATTAGCCATTCGAGCCACAAATATTGATGATGCCAAAGAACAGATGAACACATTATTGCAACACATCAAAAAACGTACTCCTGTTAAATTCGATCAAATCGAGTATCGGAATCATGAGATCCATTTATTACAAATGAGAGGATTTTTTAAAATGTTTGCAGGTAAATTGATGCACGGTATAGAAAAACCATACTTCACCTTTATCGACAATTATGTGGTATTTTCTAACTCTGCCAATACTCTCATGAACACAATAGATGATTATTTGGTTGGAAATACATTAGCACGTTCTTCATCCTTCAAATCATTTTTTGATAAGTTTGATGACGAAAGCAATTTTTCGCTTTTTATACAAACACCCAAAGTCTATCAGCACTTATATCAATACAGCGATGTCAGATCGAAAAAAAGTCTTCGGAAGAATAAAAACCTGATTATCAATTTCCCAAATATTGGATGGCAACTAAATGCCAATGGCAAAATGTTTGAGACAAAACTCATTGCTCAACACGACGAAAATGCACTTATGTATGAAGAATTAGAGACCATGCAAAAAGATGCAGAAGAACTGTACATAGACGAATATCGAGAATTAAAGTTTAAGATGCGATTGGACGAAACCTTTCCTTGGCACGAAGGTAATGTGCAATATTGGGCATCAAATCCAACCAGAGTTCAGGATAGCTTAATTATACACGAAGGAGAAATGCGTGACAGTTTACCTCAAGGTTTATGGCGGAACTATTACTACTCGTCTAATATATCATCTGCCATCCCTTATGATGATGGGAAGGTTGATGGAATGGCTATTTTTTATTTTGATGATGATAAACACACCGTTAAGGCAGAAATAGAGTACGACGATGATATTTTAGATGGAAAGTATATTGAATACTATAGTAATGGACGTAAAAAAGCAGAGCTTGAATTTGACGATGGCTTATTTGATGGTGAAGGAATCTACTATTATCGAAATGGTCAGATAAAAATAGAAGGGAAGTATAAAAATGGCTTACGTCACGGTAAGTGGAAATATTATACCAAAGCCGGTGATTTAATTAATAAAGAAAACTGGAAAAAAGGAAAATAAAAAAGGGCCAATAGGCCCTTTTTTATTCTAATAATATTTACTAGTAAGCAGTATAAGTTGATTCTCCTTTAATAGACATTGGCATTTCCATTGGTGCAGGTAACTGAGCGGATTCGATAGATACATTACCATCTAAATCCTGAAATTGCTTCATGCTAATTGGCCATCCGGTTTTGGCATCAATTTTTGCGCTCATTTTAACGTCACCTTTTAAATCGAAATGTTGCGTCATACCCATATTTTCTTGTGAAAACCCTTCTTTAGTTGCCATAGTTCCATCACCTTCCATTTCAACTACACTTCCATTAGCAGCTGTTACTTTATAAGTATACTTGCTAACTAAAGGCATTCCTCCACTTTGTTCCAATGTTTTACTCCAGGTTAAACCTGTTTTGGGTTTATCATCAGGATAAACAATAAGCATCGAAGCCAAATTCTGCTTTAAGCTTTCGTTACTAAATTGCCCTTTTAAACTTTCTTCAATAGCACCGGCAGCTGCTGTTGAACCTGCTGCTGTTTTCATTTTTTCCAACAAGCTATCAAATCCTTTAACTTCCAATACTTCACCTCTATTATTAAATTTCATTGAAAAAGTATGACCAACTATTGCTTTAAACATGCTGCTCATTGCATTTTCTTCCTGATTTTCGTCAGTTGAATCATAACCCATTGAAAACATTGGACTTTCCATTTTAAATATCAAATTTTCAAAAACAAAATCCGATGTATAGACATCTGCCGATTTAGACTTTATTGAAATTGCGATATCACCTCCAATGGTATTCTTAATATTTTGAGTCATACCCTGAATGGTTTGAGTAATGTCTTGGGTAGTTAGTTGCTTTAGTCGGTACTTTTTACCAATCTCAAGATTATAACGCAACTGAGCCATTCCAGCTAATGAGATGGCAAATAAGCAACAAACCAATAAAAACTTCTTCATAATTTATAGTTATTAATTTAACAGAAGACGAATCTACTATATAAAATACAATTAATCTATAGTTGTGATAAAAAATAAAAAAGCCCTAACTCCAAAGAGATAAGGCTTAGTAATGCGATTATTCAATGACTAATAGGTCCATTCTTTAGCTGCTTCATACATAGCAACTACGTTTTCGACAGGTGTTTCAACTTTTAGCTTATGTGACGGGCCTAGCACAAAGCCACCTTTTGGAGCCATCATATCCAAAAGATTTTTAACACCTTCTTTTACTTGTTTTGGTGTTCCTCCTCGAAGTAATAATTCTTCATCTAGAGCACCGCAAAAAGTAATGTAATTACCAAAATCTTCTTTCAATCCTTGAGGTTCCATCCCAAAAGCACGGGTCTGAATCGGATCGAGAATACTTGCTCCCAAGCTTATAAATTCAGGTAATAACTTACGCACTCCACCACAGGAATGCATGTAAAACTTAACTCCGTGTTCATTCGGAATTTTAGTGTAAGCCTCAATGGCAGGTTTACAATACTGCTCCCAGATATCATTACTAATTGCTAATCCACTTTGAGTTCCAAAATCGTCAGCAATACGAATGAAATCAATTTTATCGCCCCCATTACTAAAAAAGTCAGCAATGAAATCGGTATAAAAACCGACAATTTTTTGCGATAATTTATCAAAAAACTTAGGATGATACATAATTACATCCAGAAAAGCATCGCGCCCCAATAAACGTTGGATAATACGAAAAAGACCAGGCGAAGAATAACCAGGAGCGGTCATAATTGCAAAATCTTTGTACTTTTCGATTTTTGATTCTAAAGTTGTGAAATCAAACAGATTTGTGGTCGGCCAGTTGTAATCTTCGAGAACAGCAGGATCGGTAATTCCCTGTAATGGGAAATTAGTAGCTTCCCAATATTCAAAATCGCCATTTTTGACTTTTGAATATCCAACTCCCCATATGTCTACCTTTTTCTTGCCATCATCTTGGATAAGTTGATCGCCAACATAGTCTGGTTCCACCCATCGAAAATCAACATCTAAGTATTCAAGAAGTTGATCTCGATTCTCTAACCCTAGGTGTTTCATCATCTTAACACCAAATTCGGGTACGTCCCAATAGAAAAAAGGCACTCTATCCGGTTGCTCGTTATTAAGCGCCTTTAGGACTCGTTCCTTGTGGATCATAAACGATGTTTTTGATTAAAAAATTTGATTTTTCTTCATCGCAAAACCTTCCGAATTTAGGAACAAAATGAGAAAAATCAAATTTATGTTGCCAGTTTAATTGAAACTTTTGTTCAAAACCATCGTAGAAAGCCGTCAAATTTCCTTTATTTACAGGCAATATAACCTGTTCATAACTATTTTAGCTTCTTGACTTTAATATCTCGTACATCAACACACCTGCTGCAACGGATACATTTAGCGATTTAATCTCTCCCTTAATTGGAATACAACTCTTATAATCAGCTATTTTAAGCAATTGATTTGAGATTCCGGTATCTTCCGATCCCATTATTAAAGCTACAGGTCCAGAATAATCTATTTTATCATAATCTTGAGCTCCTTTTTCCGTTGCTGCAACTAATTTGAGACCACTATTCTTTAAATACTCCACTGTTTTAAACAAATTAGAGGTTCGACAAACGGGAAGCGTATGCAATGCTCCCGCAGATGTTTTTATTGCATCAGAATTAATTGGAGCACTTCCTTTATCTGGAATGATAATAGCATTAACACCCACACACTCAGCTGTTCGCGCTATTGCCCCAACATTTCTTACATCGGTCAACTGATCAAGTACAACTACAAACGGTTCTTTACCCTCATCGTATAACATTTGAATCAACTGCTCTGCATCCTGATAAACAACAGGCGAAATAAAAGCTATAACACCTTGATGATTTTTTCGCGTTATACGATTTAACTTCTCAATAGGCACAAACTGAAATGGAACTTTACTGTTTTTAACCTCATCCATAAATTCTTGAAAAAGATCTCCCTGCAGTCCTTTTTTGATAAAAACCTTATCTATTTCCTTTCCTGCTGCAATTGCTTCAACTACTGCACGAATACCAAATACCATTTGATCTTTTGCCATATCTTAATCCAGTTTATTTTTTTGTTCCTGTAATTCTTCTAATTGAATTTGAGCATTTTCCCACTCTTCCATTTGTATTTCCAAATCCTTTTCTACCTGATGATAATCTTTAAACATTTGTTCATCCCCAGCATTCTCAGGTTGACTAATTGCTTCGGTAAGTTGCTCTAACTTTTCTTCTAACTTTGCAATACCCGCTTCAAATTCCGTCACAGCACGTTCTGCTTTCTTAACCTTTTTACTTAGTTCTTTTCTTTCTTCGTACGAAAGTTTTGAAGCTGATTCCGTTTTTTCTTCAGCATTTTGAGCAGTAACAGTAGCTTTTACATTTAAATCGTTGAGGTTCTCCAGTTTTTTCTTTTCCAGAAAATAGTAGATTCCACCCAAATATTCTTTTATTTTATGATGACGAAATTCGTATACCTTATCGACTAATCCATCCAAAAATTCACGATCGTGAGATACTAATATTACAGTACCTTCAAAATCTCTCAAAGCCTCCTTCAATATATCTTTAGAGCGCATATCAAGGTGGTTGGTTGGCTCATCGAGGATTAGTAAATTTACCGGCTCTAACAACAGTTTTACCATTGCTAAACGAGTACGTTCTCCCCCGGATAATACACTTACTTTTTTATCCACCGTATCGCCACTAAACATAAATGCACCTAATAAATCACGTATTTTAGTACGAATATCACCAGTAGCAACAAAATCGATCGTTTCAAATATAGTATGATTATCATCTAAACGTTCGGCCTGATTCTGTGCAAAATAGCCTATTTTCACATTATGCCCCATTTCAAGTTTACCCTGATAGGCTAATTCATTCATTATTATGCGCGACATAGTAGTTTTACCTTCTCCATTACGCCCAACAAATGCAACCTTCTCTCCTCGCTCAATGGCTATATCTACTTCATCTAATACCAATAAATTGCCAAAGGCTTTTGTGAGTTTATCAGCTTTCACAACAATAGTGCCTGACCGAGGAGCCGCTGGAAATTTTATATTTAAAGCGGCTTTATCAAACTCATCGACCTCTATTCGCTCAATCTTTTCGAGTTGCTTAATACGCGATTGAACCTGAACAGATTTAGTAGCCTTATATCGAAAACGTTCAATGAACTTCTCGGTATCTTCAATCTTTTTTTGTTGATTCCTATAAGCATTTAATTGTTGTTCTCTTCTCTCCTGACGTAATTCCATAAAGCGCGAATAGTTAGCTTTATAATCATAAATACGTCCCAACGATATTTCAATGCTGCGTTTGGTAATATTATCTAAGAATGCCTTATCATGCGAAATCAATACAACAGCACCGCTATATGTTTTCAAGAAATCTTCGAGCCATTGAATCGAATCGATATCCAAATGGTTGGTTGGCTCATCCAAAAGAAAAATATCAGGTTGTTCCAGAAGAATTTTAGCGAGTTCAATACGCATACGCCACCCTCCACTAAATTCACCAGTATTACGCATAAAATCAGACTGTTCAAACCCTAAACCTTTTAAAGTTGATTCTATCAAACCTGTATGATTAGCACCACCCATTATATTAAAACGCTCTGTTTTTTCATTTAAACGATCGAGCAATTTCATATATGACTCCGATTCATAATCAATACGCTCAGCAATTTCCTGATTAATAGACTCAATCTCCCTTTCTAAATCTTTAATCTCAGAAAAAGCTTGTTCAACCTCATCGATCACATTACGGGTATCAGTGTAATTCATATGCTGAGGCAAATAACCTATCTTAAAATCACGGGGCTTAGTTACAATTCCAGAAGAAGGTTCCATATGTCCAGCAATAATTTTAAGCAAAGTTGATTTACCTGCTCCGTTTTTTCCAATCAAACCAATACGATCCTTGGGATTGATCAAAAATGAAACATCCTCAAACAACTTAAAACCTCCAAAATCAACAGTCAACTGATTAATCGATACCATTCGCAAAAAATTTGTGCAAAGATAGTGCTTTAAAAGGCTTTTAAACTATCTAAGCTATTCAAAAATAAGAAATCTAAAGAGTATTATCTCTTTTATTACTCCTCATAAACAACAAGTATCTATTATAAGGTTTTGAGCTATATTATCACTACCTACGTATCATTTGTAAATAAAATTTGACTATATGTAATGTTTACTTGTTTATATGTAATGTATACTTTACTTTTGATTCAAAATTTAATCTTATAACTATGAAGTCTTACTTACCTTATTATTTTAAAAGAGTTGGAATTAGCTTAGTAATTATAGCAATTGTTTTATCATTTTCAGCAAGTGTAAATGATATTATTGCAGGATGGCAGGATGGCAGAATGACGTATCAAAATAATACAAACATCCGAAGCGTGATTAATATTATTTCTCAAGAATCTGAAATAATTCTAACTTGGATTAGTCTAATCGTATCATTCAGTGGATTCCTGTGTTACATGTTCTCAAAAGAAAAAGAAGAAGATGAGTTTATTCAGAAACTACGTTATATCAGTTTAGCAAAGTCTCTTTTTATTACATGGATAATCGCTGCTATTCTGTTTATAATAAACGGAGATATCAAACTGGAAGGATTCTACATACTACAGTTCCAACTTATTGTTTATGTAATCGTTTACAATTACTATAAAAAGTGGAAATTCGCCTTTGATACTAACTCTTAATCTAGCAGATCGTGAAAAACACAATAAAGGTTGAAAGAGCTAAAAAGAACATCACTCAGGCTGAGTTGGCTAAGTTAATCTCTGTAAGTCGTCAAACAATTAATGCTATAGAATTGGGAAAATACATACCCTCAACTGTTTTAGCATTAAAAATGGCAAAAGTTTTTGAAACAGAAGTGAATGAAATATTTGAATTAGATGAGTCAGATTAGGAAAAATAATACTCCCATCTGACTATTGATTTTTCTTATCCTCTTCGAGATCATCGATCTTCATTCTATCCCACTTTTTTATTTTTAAATGATGTGCAGTTGCTCCTATAGCATGCGAAGCAACCGGTGTTGTAATGAAAATAAATACAATAATTAGAATTGCTTTGAGAACAATTGACCAGGTAGTGAAGTACAATACAAAGCCTAAAAGCAACAACATCGCACCCAAAGACGGTGCCTTTGTTGCTGCGTGCATTCGCATAAATATATCGGGGAAGCGTAGTAATCCGATTGCTCCCAAAAGCATTAATAAACTACCTAGAACCAGTATGATTATGATCGCTATTTCCATCATTTGTTTCGTTTTCGGTTAAATATTTCGACATTCCAACAGTTCCCATAAACAGAATGAGAGAGATAATTAGTACCACATCCAGATAGATACTATTGTTTTTTAATATTCCAAGGCAAATAATTAGACCAATTAGTATGGAACCTATCATATCCAAGGAAATAATACGGTCGGGTGTTGATGGACCTTTCACTAACCTGATTACAACTAAAATCAAAGCCAACAATAAAACACCAATTATATAAGGTACAGCTATTGCTATCATATTAAAAATCTTTTTATACGTTTTTCCAGCTTTTTGATATCAGCTACAAAGCTCTCTCTACTATGAATATGCATTCCATGTATGTACAGTTTCTTTCTGTCTTCTGAAATATCGAGCGATAAAGTACCAGGCGTCATAGTTATTGCATTAACCAAAGCCAATATTCCCATTTTGGATTTCAATTCGATATCAATTGCAATAATCCCTGGCGGATCACATTTCTTTAGTGATCCAACAATAGATTTTGCTATGATGAAGTTTGACTTAATCAACATTCCCAAATAATATGGAACAAATAATATGAAATAAAACACTCTTGTCATAGCTTACTTATTTAATACCGCTTTAATATATCCATCAATGTTGAGCAACTGATCAGCAGCATTGCTACATATATCAATAATAAACTTACTACCAAGGGTTAAGCCCAATGTAACAAGTACCAATATAACAGAGCTCACAATCAACTGATTGGATGGTCTGCCCCATTTAAAACCACTATCTAAAACTGATTGAGGTAAATCTTTCGCATAAGCTTCATTCCAGATCTTAACCATTGAAAACAATGTAAGGAAACTCACCCCTAAAGCACTGCTGACATGAATAAACTCTTTAGATTCAATACCAGCTTTTATCAGCATAAATTTACCAAAGAACCCGGATAATGGAGGAATCCCAACCAAAGCCATGGCAGAAATAAAGAACAAAATGGCTACAAAAGGATTCTTTTTTATCAGACCTCCACTCTTTTTTAAATCGAAAGTCCCTGTATATTTATAACTAATACCACTCAGTAGAAACAAATTGGTTTTTACTACACAATGACCAATAATATAAAACACTGCACCTGTAAGGGCCAATTTGGTAAATAACCCAAGCCCCAGAATCATATATCCAATCTGCGATACAATATGAAAGCTCAATAATCGACGTACTTCAAATTGCGAAGTTGCCATCAATACACCTGATATCATGGTAGCAGATGCAATAAACAGAAAAAGCTGGTTATAAAACATATCTCCTTCAACATGAATCAATGAAAAGAATCGTATCATTGAATATACTCCCACTTTAGTTAAAGTACCAGAGAATAATGCTGAAACAGGCAACGGTGGTGTATGATATGAATCGGGTAGCCAGAAGTAAAATGGAAAGATAGCAGACTTAACTGCAAATCCCATTAAAATAAGTGCTGATGGGGCAAAGATATTTAACTCACTTCCCATCTCCCGTACACGATATGCCAGATCAGCCATATTTAAAGTACCAACCTCGCCATATAATACGGCAATACCAGCTACGAAGAAAAAGGATGATACCAGGTTCATGGTAACGTACTTCAAAGTGCCTTTTAGCTGTACTTTACCACTTCCATATGATATCAATACAAAGGATGAAATCAACATTACTTCAAACCATACATATAGATTGAATAAATCACCCGCCACAAAGGCCCCATTCATTCCCATCTGAAGCCCAAAGATTAATGCATAATAAACCGATGTATTTAAATTATCTTCTTTCCAGGCCAGCGAATATAAGCTAACCACACCAACTGTGAGCGATGTGAGCGTAAGCATTATTCCAGAAAAGGTATCGGCCACCAGCGTAATACCATAAGGAGCTTCCCAGGCACCGGCCTGAGCTACAATGATTCCTTCTGACAAAACGGTTGCCAAAATGATTACTCCCACTCCAATTGTAATGATATTACCAGCCATAAACACGATTCGTTGAATCACATTTGAAGACTTACTCAAAGAAAGTGAAAGAATGATAAATAATAAGGGTACAATAACAGGTGCAAATACTATCATTTTTAATCTCTACAATTTTTAAACCTTACTTTAACTGATCCATATCGTTTTCCCCCGTAATCTCATAGGTTTTTCTCAAAAGCGTTAGCAAAAAAGCAACAATTCCAAAACTGATTACAATAGCCGTTAAGATCAAAGCTTGTGGCATTGGATCAGCTAAATTAGATGAAGCTGCTTCGGTTGATGATAAAAACGATGGTTGAGCATTAGGTGTAACTCCGGATGCTACAAATATTAATAAATTAGTGGCATTGCCTAAAAACAACACCCCAAGTATGATTCGAATCATGCTTCGGCGTAACAGAAAGAATACACCAACGGTATATAATACAGCAATTACTATAGATAATATCAACTCCATTTTCTGTCCTCCATCAATAAAAGTATTACCATCACCATTACGCCAATCACAGCAAAATACACTCCTATATCAAAAATGAGTGGTGTGCTAATGTCAATAGCTCCAATCAATGGCAATTTAATTTTCCACCATAAGGCATGTAAAAAGCTTTCGCCAAACAACATCCCCAGAATTCCACTACCTAAAGCCAGAATCAAACCAATAACCCGCATGGGTGCCAGGGCACGCAATGTTTTTGACAATAACGGATGATTATAATAAGCGATTACATACAGTACAATTCCTCCTCCGGCCAAAAGTCCGCCAATAAAACCGCCACCTGGTTCGTTGTGGCCGCGGAACAAAACAAATACCGAAGCTATAATCATTACCACACGGATAACTCTGGCTGCTAATTGTAATAATATTGCATTCATATTATCGTGCTTTTTTAATTTTTAATAATGAATAAATACCCAGTGAGGCCAACACTAAAACGGTTATTTCACCCATAGTATCAATTCCTCTGAAATCAACCAGAATTACATTCACAATATTCTTTCCATGAGCTATACTCAACGAGAATTCTTTAAAGTACTCTGAGATTTTATCAACATCGGGATTGGTTGCAGCAGTAAAAGCAATAATCCCCATTGCAGAACCAAAGGATCCGGCAATCAATAAGTCTTTAATAGCACCTTTGGTTTTAGTGTATATTACCAGTTTTGGAAGCTTAGGTAATACCAATACGAGCAGGACAACAGTTAATGAATCAACCAAAAACTGAGTAATTGCTAAATCGATTGCACCATACATTAAATAAATAGCTGAGATACCATATCCAACACCACCAATGATGGTAATTACCGATATTCGACGTAATGTTGAAGGCAAAGACAGAAATGAAAGTGTTACTATTACAATACTTATAACAGCTAATACCCACGACAAAGAATCAAACTCAATAGTTACTGGCCTTCCATCAGTATGAAAAATAACATACCATAGAAATAGAGCTGCAAATGAGAAGATTGTTGCCAAATAAAAACGCTGATAACCATGCTGAACCCAATCTGCTTTCTTTTTATTAAACTTCATGAAATTATCGATCCATTTGAAGAAGTTATCAGAAAATTGAAATTGGAATATATTTTCATACACCCATGTAAATAGAGTTAGTGTTCTCTTTCGAAAAACAAATAGCAAGACACCAACTGTAACCGTGACAATACTCAACAATAATACAAGACTGAATCCATGCCACAAATGTATAGAGAACTTAATATCTTCTGGCCTCACAGAATCAATAGCCAATTGTAAATAAGGTTGAATATATCGTTGCGGAAGAATTCCAAAAAGTAAACTAAAAGTTGCCAATAAGAACGGACCAAATACTTTAGAAATACTTGCTCTTGAGGGTTCTTTGGGCCATTTTGTTTGATTCCGAAAGAAAACCTGATAGGCTACATATATCGATACAAACACCATGAATATATTACCTAACACACTAAAAGTAGTCATATAAGGAGCTGCATCCGGCACTTGTAATTTAGCTTCATAAATCATTTCCTTGCCCAAGAAACCAATTAATGGCGGTACACCAGCCATGGAAGTCAACACCAATACACTGATAATCGTAACAAGCGGCATCTTTCGCCATAATCCCCCCAACAATCGAATATCTCGTGTGCCAACCTTTTTATCAATAATACCTGCTAACATGAATAAAGCTCCTTTGTACAACGAGTGAACTAACAAAAACATTAGCGCTGCCATTATTGACAAATCAGTATCGATACCAATTAACATTACCAATGCACCTAATGAACTAACCGTTGTATAAGCAAATATTCGTTTCAGATCGGTTTGAACTGTTGCAAAAAAAGCTCCCAATAAAAAGGTGATACTACCGAATAATGGAAGAGTAAATTGCCACAGATCAGTTGGACCGAAAACAGGACCCAATCGCATTAACAAATACACTCCTGCTTTTACCATAGTTGCAGAATGCAGATAAGCACTAACAGGTGTTGGAGCAGCCATTGCATTAGGTAACCAAAAATGAAATGGAAACTGAGCAGACTTGGTGAAAGCACCTAGTATGATTAAAATCAAAGCAACTGTTGAATAACTACTTGAGCGAATTAACTCAGCGTTTTTAATCCAATCCTGTATTTCGTAGCTTCCCACGATGGAGCCAATTATAACAAAACCTCCAAGTAGCGACAACCCACCAATACCTGTTATCAATAAGGCTTGTAGAGCTGACTTTCGCGAGTTTTCTTTATCATGAAAAAAGCTAATCAACAGAAAGGAAGAGATACTGGTTAACTCCCAAAAGATGAATAGCAGAATCATATTTCCGGCACTAACCACGCCTAACATGGCAGCCATAAAAAGTACCAGAAAACTATAAAACTTCGACTTGCCACTATAGCTTTTCATGTATCCATTGGCATAGGCAAATACAAAAACACCCATACCTAAAACCAGATAAATAAACAGTGAACTTAATCCATCAATATAAAAATTGATATTTAAGCCTAGTTCAGGCAACCAAGTGTTAGCCTCCACTATCGTACTTTGATTTAGCACATCCAATGAAGTAAAGGCAGCCAGCAATACTGCTGGGATTAATGCTACCAACCATCCTTGTACTTTTTCGATCTTCGAAAATAAAAAGGGTAACAAAGCCGACAAAAAGGCCAATAATATTGCAGTCAGAATCATTAACAGTTAGATTTTAAGGGATAAAAGAAACTGTGTTTCTAATTAAAAATCAATACTAATAACATCAGAATACATAAGGGGTTTATGACAAAAAAAATGATATTCTACCACTTATACACTCATATGATAATTATACTTTATTTAATAAAAATATTTTACACACCTTTATTTCTCGGCAGAAAAACTTCTATTCAAAAACTTAAGGTTCCAAATCTTTTCAGCATTGTTACCAATTAACCAGAAAGTTGCAGCCAGAATCAAAAAGAAAATGGCTTTGTGCATGGTATCCCAAAAGAATTCGAAATATCGGGTGTAAAGATTTATAAACAAGAAAGTCAAGCCAAAACTACGACTGGTATAATCATCTTGCTTTAAACCCCACCAGATAGCCAACAGCGCTATAACACCAAAAATGATGCCATAACCAATAAGGGAAATCTGCTTTATTTCAAACCATTCTTCTATATCTCCATAATTTCCAAAAATAGACAACATCCACAACGAAACAAAGAGATATAAAAGCCCTAATACATAAGTACTTTTACTGAATACTTTGAAAAAAACATAATGATTGAACAAAAAACTTAATCCTGTTAAAACGCTCCCAAATAACACAAAACGAAGTGGATAATTCATACCTAAATAATACATGCCCCACCCCGACACATAACCAGTTTCTGTACCAAACCAAGCACCAATCGACAAAATCGCGAAGATCCAAACTAATACAGAAGGAAACAACAAGCCAATAGCCCCATACACAAAAGCAGCAATTAAAAGGAGAAGCGAAAAATGACCACTCCCATTGTCTAGTGCCATACCCAGATAACCAATTGAAGTAGCAGTTGAAAGTACGGCCATTATCAAAATAAACTCGTTGCTATAAAGCTTATTCGGATACCTCCGGCTACGTCTGTAAGCCAAATAATATATAGCTGCAGCTGTGAGTGCAAAAAAAATACATAGAGTGAAGTTGGATGATGAAAACAATTTTTCGACCAATTCAATTAGGAACTTATCGGCAAACATGGCTGCAAAAGCAATAACAACACAAACCATAGCAATCCAAAAAGAATACTCTGCTAACTTTTTCCAATCAAACGATCGAACTTCAATGGTATCTTCCAATTGCTTTCTAGTAGTATCATCTAATATGCCACCATCATGCCATTGATCAATTACATCACCTATAAATTTACCTTGCTTTTTACTTAGTCCTAATTTCATAAATATTATTTTGAACACCTTTTAAAGCTAAATTTCTTTTAAAAGAAATCCAAAACAAATCTACTTATTTGATTTTAAACAAATAGAATTCTGTTTATTACTAGTTCGATGTAAATTCTTAATTGTGAAACTAAAAGTACTACCCTTACCATTCAAAGACTCGACTTCTATTGTACCACCTAATAACTCTACAAGGTATTTTGAGATAGCTAACCCTAAACCTCCACCTCGATATAGATTTTGTGATTTCTCTTCAATTTTTCGAAAGCGATCAAAAATTTTATCTTGATCTACTTTGTGAATTCCAATACCTGTATCTTTCACGTAAAAACCAATATGCCAACTAGACGAATAGGAAACCCCAAAAACAATTTCTCCCTGATGTGTAAATTTTATCGCATTACTAAGTAGATTATCCAATATTTGCTTCAACCTATCCCTATCAGTAAAGGTATAATCGTTAAAATCGTTAACCAAATGTTCAATTTTTAAATCAACTGTTTGATTGTATTCGGCATTATTGCGAGATAATTCAACCTTATAATGTTCAAACAGCTCTTGCAACAATTGTTCGATGGATGTTTTTTCGATAAATACATTAATGGCATCCGTTTCTATTTTGGCATAATCAATTACATCTTCAATGGTTTTCATTAATGTATATCCACTTGATTTAATCACTTCGAAAAACCGAAGGTTATCTGGATTAGTCAAATCATCACCTATTACATTTATAAAGCCCATAATGGCATTAAGCGGAGTACGCACTTCGTGACTAATATTTTTAAGAAATGAAGTTTTCAATCGATCACTTTCTTCTGCCTTAATTTTTGCTTTACTCAACTCCACTGTTCTCTCTTCTACTTTCACTTCTAAGTTATTAGCATATTCTTCTAATAACTTATTATTCTCGAAGATAACATCTCTCTGATTAATTATCTCCTCTTTTTGATCTTCAATCTCTTCCTTTTGCTTACTAAGTTCTATGTTTCGCAACATAAGTTCCTTAGTTTTAATAGCTACTACTTTTTCTAATTTACTTTTTTGATACAACAGCCTTCGCTCTTTCATATAAATAGCTATTAATATCAACAAAGCAATTGATACAACAACTACAAGTATGAACCATGTACTATACCAAAACGGAGGATAAATATTCACTTTTAATTCAACGGGACTCAAACTTTCTTTACCATCGGCATTTATTCCATATACAATTAAATGGTGTAAGCCAGGTTTAAGATTCCAAAAAGTGATGTAGTTATTGGTAGCATCAGCATAATTCCAGATTTCATCCTCATCAAATTTATATTTATAACGGTTTGATTTGGCATTAGCATAATGCAAAACATTAAAGAATAAAGTAAATGAGCGTACCTTATAGCTTAATTCAATGCTTTTGGTTTCGTATACTGATTTATTTATAACTACCCTACCGTATACTTTAGTTCCAGACACTACTTTTTGCCCTTCTACATTAATAGAGGCTAAGAAAATTTCAGGTGGATATGGATTAGAGGTAATACTATCAGAATGGAAAACATTAAATCCATTATCACCCCCAAAATAACAATAACCTTTGCTATCCTGATAACATGCATTATAGTTGAAATCGCGACTTTGCAAACCATCTTCGGCAATAAATGTACTTACCTTCTTGTCTGATAATTTTTTAATATCATTCAACCTTATTAATCCATTATTTGACGAAACCCATAATGTATTTTTATTGCCTGTAATGCCATAAATTTCTTTAACGCCCAGATTAAGTTCTTTCGAAATATTAATAAACTTCTTTTTCTGATAATCATACTTTGTCAAACCTTTATAGCTTCCCACCCACACATTTCTATCCGAATCGACAAATAAGGCATCGGTTCTTAATATACTAACGTCATTATTTATAGCGATAAAATGATCAGAATCCCTATCATATTGAAAAAATCCATGATATCCACCTACATACAAATCGCCAGACTGAGACTCGGCAAATCCCATAAAAAACGGCTTTTTGTAATGAATAAACCTACCGTTTTTTCTATCATACCTACTTACTACTGATTGCGATCTATCCCAATCTTCATTAGATATAACCCATAAGATATTATTGGAATCGATATATACATTGTAGATTTTATTGGAAGGTAATGAATATGGATCTGTGTTATCATGTTTGAATAACTTTATTAAACGCCCTTTGCTATCTAACAAGTTTAACCCACCCCTGTTGGTTGCTACCCATATAGAATCTTTGGATTCAACTACAATATCTTTAACATCATCATAGCTTAAGGATAACGGATCTGAAGCATCATTTTGCCAATAGGTAAATCGCTGTGTTTCTTTATCGAAAACATTAATTCCTTTTTCAGTTCCTACATATAGCTTGTTTCCCTTTTTAGCAAAACAATGAACGGATAATGTATTTAAAAAGTGAGTATCATTCTTGACATATTTTATGTGGTTAAACTTGTTTTGTAGTGTATTGAAGTAGGTAACTC
The DNA here is from genome assembly GCF_963668385.1 of uncultured Carboxylicivirga sp. Taxonomy (GTDB): domain Bacteria; phylum Bacteroidota; class Bacteroidia; order Bacteroidales; family Marinilabiliaceae; genus Carboxylicivirga. The sequence continues at coordinate 4,234,253 of NZ_OY764327.1, read as the reverse complement.
CGCCAGAGTGAGTTCCCAGCCAAACATTCTGATATTTATCAACAAAACTACATGTCACCGAATTTTGAGATAAAATTGAGATAGGATGATCATCCAATGCATACAATTCCGAAACACCAGATTCCTTATTAAAAAGAAATAAACCTCGTCGGCTTCCAAGAAACATTTCATCCGTATTATCCTCAAAAATAGTACGAATACGCTTTGTAAACTCCTCTCTGGGATTTATAAAGTAATGAGTAAAAGTACTATCCGAATTATTAAACCTACAAAACCCAGTATTATAAGTTCCCACCCATAACATATTTTCTCGATCTAAATATAAATAATGAATCCAATCATCGGGCAAACTCTTTGTATCCAACTCTTGATGTGTATAGGCTGTTATAGTATTGTCTTCTCTATTAAAATAATACAAACCTGTTTGGTAAGTTGTAATCCAAAGGTTATTCTTTTCATCTACCACCATACGATAAATAGAATCATTTGGAAGGCCAAGATGTTTTAATTCGATTTTGCAAAAGTCTACTTCACCCAATCTCTTCGAATATAAGCCGCTTGATGTACCAACTAACAAAAGTTTGTCATGATCTTCGGCAATACAAAATACTTCTCGTTTTACATATCCATCAGGTATTTCCTCGGTTGTAAAGTTCTGAAATTCATAATCAAAACACTGTAATCCTTTATCCGTTCCAACCCAAAATGTTTGATTTGAGTCAATAAATAGTGATGAAATGTAGTTTGAAACCAAAGTAGTTGAATCCGCTTCTGAATGATAAAAACAGTCATTGGTTAATCCATTAAACCTATTTAACCCAAACGTTGTGGCAATCCAAATGTATCCGTACTTATCTTGATTTATAGCTTTGACATAATTATTCGAAAGTCCTTCTTCAACAGATAAATGATTAAAATGCCACTGCTGATGTATACTTTGTTTAAACTCGTTAGCCCATATATTACCCATTCCGACACAACTCAATAACAATACCCAGAAACAAAAGTATATATAAAAACGACAAGTCGATCTGAATTTCATATAATATAGCTAATTAAGAAGACAAAACCAGTACAAGTTATAACGGATATAAGTTTAATGTAAAACACTCAATTAATCAAATATTTCCCAAAACAAATACTTAAAACAAAAAGGATCTGCACCAATGATACAGATCCTTTTCTTATCCTTTTCGATTCTATCAAAAATCAAAATAATTTAAACGTGCCATGGTAGTATCATACTGAAGCTGCACCGACACATAGTTTTCGATTGCTTCATAGTAAATACCTTGCTCCACAATAAAATCGAGCACTGATATTTCACCGGCATCCAAAGCTATTTTTAGCAACTCATTACTATGTAAGTTGCCCAAGACTTGTTGGTAATCGTCGATCGTTTGCTTCAATCGAGCAGCTTTGGTATATAAAGCCTTAAGACCATAATAAGCTTGCAATTCCATATCTTCCAATCTATTTTCCATCGAAACGGTTTGTAACTTCACCTGTTTCACGGAGTGTTTGTTTTCCCAAAGCGGAATACTAATACCCATGTTCACCCCTCTAAAACTGTCTGTCAGTCCCTTTTCCGAACTATATCCACCAGATAGCTTGGGCAACGATAAAGCCCTGTTAAGATGTTGCTTCTTACGATTGGCCTCAATACTTTGCTCCAAACTAAGTATTTCGGGCATCATTTCCTTTTTATCAGCAAACCAGGTTTCAAAATCAGTTGGCAAAGCAGCATGAAGCACTAATAAAGCCTCCATATCCAGCGGCTCCCCACCATTGATTCCCTGCAATCGCTCAATCACAGCCTGCTGATCGGCTTTCAACACAGCCAGATTGTTACGTGCATTTAACAAGTTCAGCTGCGCCTTATTACTCTCAATAATATTGACATCGCCCGTTTCGAGCTTATACATATACACTTCGGCAATACTCTCAGCATGATCCAACCTTTTTTGATACTCATCAATCAACATCTTACCATAAAACACCTGATAACAAAGCTCCACCGCATTTAACATCACCTTATTATACGCCACCTTGTAATCCAGTTCAACCTTATCATTTAATGCATTGGTCATCTGCCCACGAAATATATAAGCTGTAGGAAAATCAATGGACTGAACTACATTAAACTCACTGCGTGTTCCCATCGATTCTTCCTTACCCCATTGATAAACATACTCAACTTCAGGGTTTGAAGGATTCATCCCTACTTTGTTCTGCACTTTTACGGCATCAGCTTCTGCACGCAAAGCCTTCAATGTTTTATTATTTGTTTCGATGCTGCTTAATACTTGCTCAATAGTATTCTGAGCCTGCACAGTTATTGAACAAAAGAAGGCAAGTGCCATTAAAATATTTTTCATGCTTTAACTCCTTCCTTATACTTAGTTTCTGCTTTTCTATTCAATAAATAATAAACAATAGGAATTACATACATATTCAGGAGGGTTGAACTTAGTAATCCTCCCAATATCACCTTTGCCATCGGACTTTGAATTTCGTTACCTGCTGCATTACCATTCACAGCCAAAGGTATCAGAGCCAAAGCTGCCGTTAGAGCTGTCATCAGAATAGGATTTAAACGATCTATAGATCCCAATCGAATTTGGTCATTCAACGAATAATTCTGCTCTGCTAAATGCCTGTAACTCGATACCAATAAAATTCCATTTCGGGTTGCAATACCAAACAAGGTAATAAAACCAATAATAGCCGGAATACTAATAATGCCCGATGTAAACTGAATGGCAAACACACCACCAATTAATGCTAACGGTAGATTTAGCAAAATGATTCCCGCCAGCTTACTATTTTTAAACTCTTGATATAGCAATAGAAAAATGATACCAATGGCAAGCAATGTTGTAAGCAACAAGGTTCGTGATGCCTTTGCTTCACTTTCGAATTGGCCTCCATATTCAATTCTATAGCCTTCGGGTAACTGTACCTTCTCTCCTACCGTTTCTTTCACATCGTTTACAACACTACGTAAATCGCGTCCAGCCACATTAGCCGACACCACAATTTTACGTTGCACATTTTCACGACTTACCGAGCCAGGTCCAGCAGCAGAAACAACATTAGCAACCAATTCCAACGGTACTTTCTTACCATCTTCGGTATCTATCAAAGCGTTTTTAACGCCTTCGATGGTTTGGGTATAATCCTCGTTAAATCGCAGAAACAGATCGAAGCTTCTTTGTCCTTCGTATATATCCGCCATCTTTTCACCAGCAAAAGCTACTTCAACAAACTCGTTAAATTCTTTGAGACTTATGCCATACATGGCCAGCTTATCTCTATCGGCCTTTATCTGCAATTGAGGAATTTCTCTTTGCTGCTCAACACTAATATCCACCAAACCTTCAACTCCTTTGATGGCAGCCGATAACTTGTTTCCCAACAGGAAAAGCTCATTCAAATCCTGACCGAATATTTTAATCGCAATATTCGCTCGCGTACCCGAAAGCATATGATCAATTCGATGTCCCAAAGGCTGACCAACAGTAGTAGCAACACCTGGTACATTCGCCAGCTTGTAACGAACTTCTTCCAAAAACTCTTCCTGTGAGCGATCGGCCAATGTGAAATTTACATCAATCTCTGCACTATTCGTTGTTTGCGAGTGAGCGTCCAATTCTCCACGACCAGTTCGGCGGGCTGTGCTTTCCACTTCTGGTATGGATAGCAACTCATGCTCCAACAGATTACCCAGCTTGTTGCTTTCTTCCAACGAAACCCCAGGCTGACTAACTGCTGATATAGTTAAAGCTCCTTCATTAAATTCGGGCAAGAAACTGCGCCCCATACCACTCATCAGAACAAGGGATACAATAAACATGGCAACCGAAACAATTAATACCAATGTTTTATGATGAAGTGTCCATCCCAATGATTGATGATAATGCTTTTGCAACCATTGCGTCAATCTACCTGATTTTTCTTTCTTGCTTAAATACTTATCATTGGACAACAACAAACGACACAACAGTGGTGTAAGCGTCATGGCAATAATAAGCGACATAAATAGTGATACGATGTAGGCAATCCCTAACGGACGTAACATACGGCCTTCCATACCAGAAAGAAAAAACAATGGAATAAAAGCCACAATTATGATAAAGGTTGCATTTAATATGGAAGCCCTGATTTCTTTCGAGGCTTCAAAAACAATGCTTACTGCACTTTCTCTTTCTTCTTTGGGCTTTTCATAGTTTTGTCGCAATCGCTTGTATACGTTCTCCACATCAATAATGGCATCATCCACCAATGAACCAATGGCAATAGCCATACCACCCAAACTCATAGTATTGATATTCAGATTCAGGTATTTTAGTGTGATAATAGCTCCCAACAACGACAACGGAATAGCCAAAAGCGAGATGATTGTTGTACGAAAACTTCCCAAAAACAGGAATAGAATGATCACAACAAACAAACCGCCTTCTATCAGCGATTCCTGTACATTGTTTACAGATGTTTCGATGAAATCAGCCTGACGGAAGATCTTAGTATCTAAAGTTACATTTGGAGGCAATGTCTTCACCAAATCACTCAAATTAGCTTCAATCCTTTCTGTCAGATCTAATGTATTGGTATTGGGTTGCTTCGAAACCGATATAATTATAGCAGGTTTGGCATTCTGCGATGCATAACCCATTTTAACTGCACTCCCAATTTTTACTTCCGCAACATCTTCAAGATAGATAGGAAGCCCTTGGTTTTGCTTTATTAGTGTTCGACCTAATTCATTAATATCAGACGTACGTGCAATACCTCTTACCACATATTCATTTCCATACTGACGAACCACACCGCCTGTACTATTCTGACTAGCCGACTGACACACGGCAATCATATCATCCAACGAAACATTATATTGCATCATCTTATAAGGATCGGCCAAAACCTGGTATTGCTTATAATCACCACCAATAATGGTAACCTGCGATACTCCACCAGTTGCCAATAGCAATGGTTTAATCTGCCAGTCGGCAATGGTTCTAAGTGTCATATTATCCGTGCTATCGGAGTGTAAACCAATAAACAAGATCTCGCCCATTACACTTGACTGAGGAGCCAAAACAGGTTGCGAAATACCTAAAGGTAACTGCCCGGACAAGGTCACCAACTTCTCACTAACTATCTGACGCGCCTTAAATACATCCGTACCCCAATCAAACTCAACCCATATAAATGAAAAACCATGCGAACTATTGGAACGAACCCTTCGCACATCAGTGGCTCCGTTTACAGCCGTCTCAATAGGAAAGGTAACCAGTCTCTCTACTTCCTCAGCAGCCATACCATGAGCATCAGTCATTACAATCACAGTTGGTGCCGTTAAATCCGGAAACACATCCACATCCATGGTTCGGGCACTGTACACGCCCCATATCATTAACAAGGCAGCTCCCAGCAACACAAGTAACTTGTTATGAAGGGAAAAATAAATGATTCTATTCAGCATCTTACACCTCCTTTTTAATGAACATGTCCAGCATGTGGATCAATAGAATTAGATACAGCGGCAAGCTTCACCAAAACAGCTCCTTTAATCACCACTCTTTCATCTTTGCTGATACCACTAATAATAGCCCTGTACTTACCATCGGTAGCACCCACATTAACCTGCCGTTTTTCGAACATCTCTGGAGTTACTTGTACATAGACAAAATACACTCCTTGTTCTTCGGTTAGTGCTGTTTCAGGAATAATTAGAGTTTCAGCCCCTTTAGTTTTAATAAACACATTGGTAAAACCGCCGCTCAACAATTCATCGTGCAAATCAACTTCAAAAACTACGGGTAATAAATGGTTGCTTTGACTAATGGATTTACCTACAGAAAGAATTTTTCCCTTCAATTCAGCTAATGTCAGTATTTGGTCTCCCACCTGAACATTAACATCTATAATGCCTTGTAAATCTTTCAAGTAACGCTGACTCACCATAGCCGTTAGCATCAAACGTTGATTTTCAACCATACTAAACACAGGACTTCCGGCTTGCACAAACTGACCATTATTTACAAAAACCTCACTGATAAACCCTGTAACCGGAGCAATTATATTTTCGCCATCTTCACTAATGGTTTTAATCAGGTTATTATATTCACTTTTGGCTTTCTGAAAACGAGCCTGTGTTTCAAGCATTTCCTTGTTCGAAACAATTTGCTTCTCAGCCAATAATTTATCTCTATCGTATTCAGCCTTTGATAATTCCAGTTCAGCTTTGGCTTTTTTAAGCATCACCTCGGCATTGTTATCCGAAATGCCATCTCCTTTCACCATAAAAACACGATCGTGTTTAGCCAGCTCCTTACCAACACTTATAATTCCGTTTGAAAAATTGACAAACCCGCTAGTTTTTGCCGACACCACAACTCCATCAATAGGAGAAACATCCACCGAAGCTGTCGTTTTAATAACAGAACCAAATTCCTTTAATTCAGGATGAGCTGTTGCAAAATTCACCTTCGAGCCTTGTTCCTTACTAAAATTAATAGCTCCCGCAACATGGGGCACTTCCTCTTCAGCTTCGTGGATCGCTTCATGAGCATCACCGTACACTTTTACATTGTCAACTCTTATTTCCTGAGGCTTGTCTTTCGATGAAAATTCAATCAAAAAATAGCCATTACCACTTTCTGTAGGCTTAATTTCGAAAGTATACACACCTTCTTCATTAGCTTTCTTCTGAAATTGTTTTAGACCTTTCGATCCAACAACGAGCTTTAAAGTTACTCCACTGGTTGTTAAGGGTTTAAAATCTTTTAAATTTGTAAGGTGTACTATCAATTTCGCCAATCTATCTTTAGCTAGTGGTTGAGATTTAATATACACTTCCACATCGTTATTATAAGCACTATAGGGAATAGCCACTGATTCGTGATCATGATCATGATCATGATCCTCTTCGCTGTGTGGATGGTGCACGCAGCTACTAGCAATATATAATATGCTAATAAGAACTACATAAATGTTCTTTCTCATTATATAGATTCATTTTGTGATTTACCTATTGGTAAATCAGTATGTTTTTTGGGGTATTCAATCAAAGAATCATTGGGAAAGGTGCATAAACACCCTTCCCATATACTTTCTAGCTTTTAGTTTGCGTGTTCGCATCCACCACAAGCCCCACTACATCCTTCTTCACTTTGACAATTAGTTTTAGTAGCAGTGCTATCAGCAGTTACTTCAAATGATTCTTGTTTTACATCGGCATGTTCGTGAGCCGAACAATCGTGAGTTGTTCCATCAGCATGAGTATGCTCACCTGTGGTTTTTTGTTGCTTTGATCCACACGATGTTAAAATAAAAGCCATTACAGCAAAAGCCATTAATAAATTCTTCATGATTCGTCGATTGAAATGATTATAGTTAATACCATTCATCAAAATTGATAATGGTTTCGAAAATTCATTAATCATTAAGCAACCGGGGGTGCCCGCAGCGGAACTGCTGAACAATAACTTTCAAGAAGTTTTTGAGGATAATATTGACATTCGGGTTTTACACTTTGCTTTAAAGGAGTCTGTAACTCTTCTATTGAATTGGGCAAATAGTAAATAGCGAAACTAATTTCATTATTAACAACTGGTTTCACATCAAATTCGCAAACATGATGTTCTGCATTGTCATTATCATTCTCTGCCAACTCAACATGATGGGTATGCTCACATGCGCCCAAATGATGATGCTCATTTTCTACCAGCTGAATAGAACAGTCGTCCACGCCACCTTCGTAATGATGATGATGCGGAATAATATTGTGAGCAAATACAATACCGTATACTGCTAACAATAAATACGCAAATATTTTTCTGTAACTATTCATTGATGCAAGTATACAAAAAATGGATAAGTAATCTTAACAGTACTTATCCATAATTCAATAATTTCCCAAGTTTTAGGGATGTTTTTTAGATAATTACCATAGTGGCTCCATAACCATACTCGCGGAAAGAAGCATCCTGATAATTGTGTTTTTTATACTGACGCTCTAACAAACGACGAATCTCGTTCTTTAAAGTTCCCGCTCCCACGCCATGAATAAATACCAGTTTCTTACCTTTAAACTTGGCATTATCTTTCATCACTTGCTTAAACTTATCAATCTGAATATTTAATATCTCTCCATTACTCAATCCAGCGGTAGTGTCAATCAACTCATCAATATGTAGATCTACTTCCAGAATTCCTGGCTCATCACGTTTTGCATATTTTTTACGTGCTGGTTTTGGTTCCTTTTCGCGTAAAAACTGATCCACTTCCTTCTTAGTTAACTGCTCCAGCTTCTTTTCAAAATCACCTTTAATAATAGGCATTAAAACAGCTTTTTCGTGATAGTAGTCATTATCAGCAAAACTATTTTCTTTAAAAAAACGAGCTGCTTTAATCTTTATTTCGGTTGATATTGCTGGTAGTTCTGTATACGCGCGTCCTTTTTTAAACAGCATAATAGATACCTTCCAGGTACGATCATCTAGTTGCAACACTGTCATTTTATCCAAACTAATCTTAGTATTGGGTTCAACCATGCCATTGAATTGCAATTCCAGTGTTTCGTCTTTTTGTTTTTTCGAAATAGTATAATAGGCAAAGTAATTACTATCGTTAACCAATTGAATACGCAAGTGCCCTGACTCCACTCCTTTTTTCTCACCAGGAAGAAAAGCAACGAAAAATCTTGGATTATCATCATCACCCTCTTCCTCCACAAATTCGTAGTTTTCTTCTTCAATTTCTTCAATAGGCTCTGCTGTACTTTGTGGTGAAACAGCCGGCTTGGCATCTTCAATCACAACAACCTCGTTCAACATTACCGGAACTTCGAAACCATCTTCATCTTCAACATAAACTAGTTTACCATCCACTCGGGTTACCGTTCCGCCTCCACTGGTATTTAAAAAGCGAACTATATCGCCAGATTTTACTTTCATGATTAATATTTTTTAATGAGAGACAACATTTGAAACAATTCACAATAAAGGCCTTACCACAATAACTTAATTTTATCGCTCAAGCCGCGAAGGCTTTTCATTTCTTGCCTTGATGCAAGAAACTGAAACAAAGAAAATCAAGGCTACATTGAGAATACCATTTGTTTATTTATTAAATTTAAGTGCGGCCGGGCGATTTTCGAGCAAAGCTCTCAACTTCCCGGTCTTACTATTATTTAACTTCAAAACAACTACCATTCTCACTGAGGCCAAACAAAACTCTACTTATTTCAATGTCAAATCTCTGTATTTTATAATTACCGTTTCTAAAAATCGCATAAAGTTAACTAAATTTGCGGCCTCAAAAACAACAAAAGATGATTAAGCCGGATATTGCTATTGAAGATTTTACTTATAACCTTCCTGATGAACGTATTGCCAAATACCCACTCGAAAATCGTGATTTATCTAAACTATTGGTTTTTAAGAATGGTACGATTGATCAAAAGCAATTTCCGGATATCAAATCGGTATTACCGGCTAACGCTATGTTAGTTTTCAATAATACCAAAGTTATTCAGGCCCGACTAAAGTTTAAAAAGGCCACAGGTGCAGAGATTGAGATTTTTTGTTTAGAGCCACTTAGCCCGGTTGAAGTACAAATGGCTTTTGACAGCCGCGAAACCACTACCTGGAAATGCATTGTGGGTAATGCCCGAAAATGGAAAAATGATCCTTTAACCAAAACCATTACTATTGATGGTGAAGAAATTGTTATTACCGTTGAAAAAGGAGAACAGTTAAGCGATGCCTATTCCATTGTATTTAATTGGGATAACAATGATTTTTCGTTTGCCGAGATTATCGAGAATATCGGATTAACGCCTATTCCTCCTTATTTAAATCGTGAAACGGAAGAAATTGATTTGGATCGTTACCAAACTGTTTATTCCGAGCACAAAGGATCGGTGGCAGCTCCAACAGCTGGTTTACATTTTACCAACGAAATATTGAGTAATCTTCAGGCCGATGGTCACGAGTTACTTAATATTACCTTACATGTGGGTGCCGGCACATTTAAACCGGTAAAATCAGAGAAGATTGCCGAACACGACATGCACACTGAACATTTTGTGATTACCCAGCAATCGTTAGCCAGCCTTATTAATAACACAAACCCAACCATTGCTGTGGGAACCACTTCGGTGCGTACGCTCGAAAGCTTATATTGGTATGGCGTACGAATTCTTGAAAATCTTTCTATTGAAAAAGGTGTACAGCAATGGGATCCTTATAACCTGAATGGCAATTACAGTAGAAAAGAAGCTTTAACAGCCTTGTTAGACTTTATGATCGAAAACAAGATCAACACCTTATCGGGTCGCACATCCATTATTATTGTAACCGGCTATCAGTTTAAGATGATCAATGGTTTAGTAACCAACTTTCATCAACCACAAAGTACCTTATTGTTGCTTATAAGTGCTATAGTGGGTATGAAATGGAAAGAGATTTATCAATACGCCTTGGATAATGACTTCCGTTTTTTGAGTTATGGCGATAGCTCTTTGTTGATGATTGATTAATAAAGCTACCAGCTGTTAGCTTCTAGTAATTAGTTTTTTATAAGCAATTTTACTAGAAGCTATTAGCTATTGGATATTTAAGCGTCTCGCTTCGCAATTTCTTCTTCCAGAATTTCCTCAATATCAGCAACACAACTTCCACAGATGGTGGCTACATCTGTTTCGTCCTGTAAATCATCAAATGAAGTGATATTTTTTTCGCGAATTACTTTAATAATTTCAGCTTTAGTCATTCGCATATGGCGACATACAAAATCATTTTCTTCAAACATTGGTCTTAAATTATTTAGTTTGCTATTAAACACCATCAATGGATAATTGTTCCCATTTCCCATTATCAAAGTACGAAACCTCTTTACCTCCAGCCTGCTTAATTACTTCTAATGCATGATCAAACTCACTTTTAAGTTCATCAGGATGATGTGCATCTACCGAAATTGTCAATGGTATTCCTAACACAACACATCGTTCAATAATCTTCTCATTCGGAAAGAATGTATGATACTTTCCCCGATAGATACCTCTTGTGTTTACTTCAATAATAGTTTCGCTTTCAGAAATCACCTGCAATGTTTCAGCAACAAGCTCTTGATACCACTCATCCTCTTCATTAAAAAAACGCCCTTTGTTGTTCATAATAACTTTATCCATATGCGCAATCACATCTGGTTTTTGTGTCATTACCATTTCTTGAATTTGATGATAATATTGTGTTACCGCTTTTTGGGTATCGCCATCAAAACAATTGTTAATACCCTTTTCATAATTTTCTGGCGGTCCATCTAAAAACCATAGCTCATCCGGAATTTCAGGATTCATTACCAAATGCACCGAACCAATTATGTAATCCAAATTCAGCATCTTTCTCCATGCATCATAGCTGATTGATGTACCCAAAGGAATGTAATCAGCCTCCAGTGCGGCATAAATATTTAGTTGATCGTTATACTCTTCTTTAAAATGATCAATTGCTTTTCTGTATTCTAAGGCATCTTCAAACTTCATTGCCCAGGTACTTGAAAAAGGAACCGGTGCATGACTCGAAAATCCAATCGCACTCAAACCTTCTGCTACTGCCTTCTTACAAACATCTTTCATATGAGTTTTACCATCGCAAAAATGAGAATGAGTATGAAAACTGAAATAGTTCATTCAATAAGCTTTTATAAAATTTGTAGGATAATTAGGATTGCTAAGTAGAATCGGCAACAAAAGTGTTAATATTTCCTTAAAAGACCAATTAAGGGTTAGAATCTTTCTATCAGTGTTCATTTATCATAGCTGATTTATGTGGAGTATCTTAAAATCCTGCTATTTTTGTTCGATTTCGAACCTTGAAAAAACCATAATTATACGTTTTCACTAAAAATAAGAATCGTTAACAAGAGGTTAAAGTCCGTTGATATTAACAAATTTTAACGACTTTCGAATACTGAAATCACTTGACATATTGTTATTTTGAAGTAGAACGCAAAAACAAGCATATATAACTTAAAAATTAAGAATAAAACCATAATATCATGGATCAAAATGTAGATATAAGAGCTATCAATGAGAAAATTCAACAAGAGAGTTCGTTTGTTGACATGTTAACCATTGAAATGAATAAGGTTATTGTTGGTCAAAAACACCTTGTTGAAGGTTTATTGATTGGTTTATTGTCCGACGGACACATTTTGTTAGAAGGTGTTCCGGGATTAGCAAAGACATTAGCAATCAATACACTTGCTACCATTGTTGATGCTAAATTCTCTCGTATACAGTTTACACCTGACTTGTTACCTGCCGACTTGCTAGGTACAATGATTTACAGTCAGAAAAAAGAAGAATTCATTGTTAAACAAGGTCCTATTTTCACCAACTTTGTATTGGCCGATGAGATTAACCGTGCCCCAGCAAAAGTTCAGAGTGCATTATTGGAAGCCATGCAAGAACGTCAGGTTACCATTGGTGAAAATACTTTCAAGCTAGAGGAACCCTTCCTGGTTATGGCAACACAAAACCCGATTGAACAAGAAGGTACTTACCCACTTCCAGAAGCACAGGTCGACCGTTTTATGTTGAAACTTGTTTTGGATTATCCTAAAAAGGATGAAGAGCAAATGATTATTCGCCATAACCTGGCTAAAACGTTCCCAAGAGCTTCTTCTATTCTTAAGCCTGAAGATATTATCCGCGCCCGTAACGTAGTGAAGGAAGTATATATGGACGAAAAGATTGAGAAATATATCGTAGATATCATTTTCGCCACTCGTTTCCCTGAACAATACGGTTTGGATAAATTCAAAGATATGATCTCATACGGAGCTTCTCCACGTGCTAGTATCAGCTTGTCGATGGCATCAAAAGCTTATGCATTTATCAAACGTCGTGGATATGTAATTCCAGAAGATGTGCGTGCTGTTTGTCATGATGTAATGCGTCACCGTATTGGATTATCATACGAAGCTGAAGCAAATAATATTACTTCGGTGGAGATTATTAGCGAAATCCTTAACCAAGTTGAAGTACCGTAGGTTTAGCCATAAGCTACTAGCTTCTGGCTACTAGCTAAAATGACTTTTTGTTTAAAAGCTTATTTTCAACAACCTACCTAGCTAACAGCTATAAGCTAGCGGCTAGCAGCTAAAAAAAAGAAACTTGGAAGCAACGGATATCATAAAAAAAGTTCGTCAGATTGAGATAAAGACGCGAGGTTTATCCAGCAATATATTTGCAGGAGAATACCACTCGGCTTTCAAAGGTCGTGGTATGACCTTTAGCGAGGTGCGCGAATATCAATATGGCGACGACATTAGAAATATCGACTGGAATGTTACGGCCCGCTTCAATCACCCTTACATCAAGGTTTTTGAAGAAGAAAGGGAACTAACTGTTTTGTTGATGATTGACGTTTCTGGTTCGCGCGAGTTTGGTACTTCATTTAAGTTCAAAAAGAATGTGATAACTGAGATGGCTGCTGTTTTGGCCTTTTCAGCCATCCAAAATAATGATAAGATTGGTGTTGTCTTTTTTAGTGATCGTATTGAAAAATTCATCCCTCCTAAAAAAGGTCGTAAACACATTCTGCATATTATCCGCGAACTGATTTCGATTAAACCCGAACATCGCGAGACCAATTTATCAGAAGCATTGAAATACCTGACCAACGCCATCAAAAAGCGTTGTACAGCTTTTATCATCTCCGATTTTATGGATGAGAATTTTGAAGATGCTCTGAAAATTGCCAATCAAAAACACGATGTTGTGGCTTTGAAGGTTTACGATAAACGCGAAACCGAAATTCCTTCGATCGGATTAATTAAACTGAAAGATGCCGAATCGGGCCAATATCAATGGGCCGATACATCAAACAGAGCGGTGAGAGATGCCTACTCTAAATGGTGGCGCGACACAGATGCATCAACCAAAACATTATTTAGTAAATGTGGCGTTGATAATGTATCGGTTAGAACCGACGAAGACTATGTTAAAGCACTGATTGCTTTATTTAAAAAGAGAATATAATGGTTAATGCTAAATTGACATTTTTCAATATGAAATACCGGTTACTACTGGCGATTATTGGACTGACAGCCTTTATCCAGTCTAACAACGCACAAAATGTAACGGTATCAGCCGAAATGGATTCGACTTTGATTTTTATCGGAGGCCAGATTGATTTGCGACTGCAAATGAGTCAGCCAGCCGATATACAGGTTGATTTCCCACTCTTGACCGACACGATTATCAAAGAAATTGAAATTGTAAAAGCCAGCAGACTGGATACATTAAGTCGCGAAAACCAACGCTTACTTATCCAGCAAACTTATACAATTACATCTTTCGACAGTGGTTTGCATTACATTCCGCCAATTGTTTTTGAAGAGGCAAGTAAAAAATTGGGGCAGAAAATCGAAACCAATCACTTGTCGTTAATGGTGGTAAATCCCTTTGAAGAAGTAGATCCTCAAAAAGGGATTACCGATATTAAAATGCCTTTAAACACACCATTCCATCTATCGGAATTGCTAAAATACTGGCCTTGGTTGTTAGGGGTAATTATTTTGGCAGGTATTATTACCTTGGTTGTTATGAAGCTTACGGGCAAAAAAGTATCGGCCAATATCTTCAAAAAAGAAGAACCTCAATTGCCGCCACATGAAATTGCCATTCAAGAGTTGGATAAGATTAAGGAAGAGAAACTTTGGCAACGTCATTTAGAAAAGGCATACTATTCGAGAGTTACAGATACTCTTCGTCGATATATTGAAGATAGATATGAATTCAGTACCATGGAGCAAACCTCAGATGAAATTCTGGAGTCGTTCAAAGGAATTGAAGACATCGATAAAAAATCGTTGGAAAATCTGAAAACTATATTAACAACAGCCGATTTGGTGAAGTTTGCCAAACACGAGCCTCTTCCCGATGAAAATGACTTAAATATGATTAATGCATATTTCTTCATCAATCAAACAAAACGAGTTGAAATAAAATCGTTGGAAGAAGAAAAAGAAGCCATGATGCAGGCGGAAGAGGAACAAAACGAAAAAGCTGTACCTAATAAATAGACAAAAGGATCATGAGTGATATAACATTTTTACATCCCTATTTTTTCTGGTTGCTGCTAATAGTGCCATTCTATATAGCTTGGTATGTATGGAAACAAAAAGGACTGCAAGCTTCGTTGCAAATTTCAAGCATCAAAGCATTTGCAAAAGCTCCTGTATCAAAAAAGGTGTATTTCCGACATTCGTTGTTTGCTTTCCGCATGCTCACTATCCTATTATTAATCGTTGTATTGGCGCGTCCTCAATCGAGCAACAGCTTTCGCAACGAGATTACTGAAGGTATCGACATTATGATGGCCTTGGATATTTCGGGAAGTATGCGTGCAGAGGATTTTAAACCTAATCGTTTGGAAGCAGCCAAAGATGTAGCAACAGATTTTATCAAAGGACGACCTAACGATAAAATAGGAATGGTTATTTATGCTGCCGAAAGTTTTACCCAATGTCCACTTACCACCGATCATACAGTGCTGCACAATCTAATGCAGGATATTACCTTTGGTATGCTCGAAGATGGTACTGCCATTGGAATGGGACTTGCAACAGCGGTTCAACGCATAAAAGACAGTGAAGCAAAAAGTAAAGTAATTATATTACTTTCCGATGGTGAAAATAACCGAGGAGAAATTGCACCTCGTACAGCAGCCGAAATTGCTAAAACATTTGGTGTACGCGTCTACACGGTTGGCGTGGGTACTATTGGTATGGCCCCAATGCCTATCGAAACTGTTTTTGGAACCAAATATCAGAATGTAGAAGTAAAAATTGATGAAGAACTTCTGCAAGATGTAGCAGATATGACAGGCGGAAAATATTTCAGAGCAACCAACAAAGAAAAGTTGAAAGAAATTTACTCTGAAATTGACAAAATGGAGAAAACGCGTATCGAAGTAAAAGAATACACTAAACGCAAAGAAGAATATCTTCCCTTTGCTCTTTTAGCTGGATTATTCCTGTTATTAGAAGTATTCCTTCGTAACACTGTTTTCCGTAATCTGCCTTAATTGTTAATGAATTAAAGAATTAAAAATGGATATTTTCAGGTTTGAACATCCCATATTTCTTTATCTTTTAGTACTGATTCCTGTATTGGCTTTTATACATTTATATCTGACCAATCGCAGAAAAAAAGCATTGGAAGAGTTTGGAAACATGGAACTTTTAGAAGAATTAATGCCTAACGTTAGTTTTAAACGTCCGGGTATTAAGTTCTACTTTCTGCTTCTGGCTTTAGTTGTTTTAATTTTTGCCATTGCAGGACCTCAATTCGGTTCCAAACTTCAAACAGTTAAACGAAAGGGTATTGAATTGATGATTGCCCTTGACGTTTCTAATAGTATGATGGCTGAAGACATTCAACCTAATCGTCTTGACAGAGCTAAACGCGCTATTTCTCGATTGGTTGATAAATTGCAAAACGATCGCGTAGGTTTTATTGTTTTTGCAGGTGATTCATATGTACAATTACCTATCACAACAGACTACGCTTCGGCTAAAATGTTTTTAAATACCATTACCACAGATGCTGTTACCAAACAAGGTACCGCAATAGGATCGGCAATCTACAAAGGTATCCAGTCTTTTACATCAGATGAAAAGGTAAACCGTGCTATCATTGTTATTACCGATGGTGAAAACCACGAGGACGATCCGGTGGCAGCAGCTGCAGCTGCAGCCGAAAAAGGCATTAAAGTGTATACTGTTGGAATGGGTTTACCCAAAGGGGCTCCAATCCCGGCCAAAGGAGGTAAAAGCAACGACTTTATGAAAGATAAAGATGGAAATGTTGTTATTACTAAATTAGATGAAGCCACATTACAACAAGTTGCAATAACCGGTAACGGCGCTTATATTCCTGCCAATAATATCCGCAATGGAATCAATAACCTTATGGATGAGTTGGGAGGAATGGAAAAAACCGAGTTTGAGGCAAAAGTTTATGCCGATTACGAAGATCAGTTCCAATGGTTTGTTGGATTTGTACTTTTATTAGTGATTGGAGAATTTTTGATATTGGAACGTAAGAATAGAAGATTGAAACACATCGATATTTTCGAAGTGAAAAAAGAAGATAAAGAACAGATGTAGATTCAATAATAGTAAAGATTATGAGATATTTTATAGTTACAATATTACTGGTAGTTTCGTTTGCGTCTGTTCATGCGCAGCAAGAACGAAAATTCATTCGTAAAGGAAATACTCATTTTACTGATGAGAATTACCTAGAATCGGAAATTGAATACCGTAAAGCACTTGATAAAAAACAAGCATCTTATGAAGGTCAATTTAACCTGGGTGATGCTTTGTTTAAGCAAGAAAAATACGATGATGCTCTGAACCAATATCAGGCTTTAGCGGGTACAGAAAAAGATCCCGAACGTTTATCTCAGTTATATCACAACATCGGTAATACGTATATGGCTACTAAAAAAGTGAAAGAAGCTATTGAAGCATATAAAAACGCATTACGTAATAATCCGTTAGATAACGATACACGTTACAACCTGATAGCAGCTCAGAAAATGTTGGATGATCAACAAAAAAATCAAGATCAGCAAAACAAGGACCAGAATAAGGACCAGAATAAGGATCAAAACAAAGATCAACAAGATCAGAATAAGGACCAAAACAAAGATCAGAATAAAGACAAAAATAAGGATCAACAGCAAAAACAAGATCAGCAGAACAAAGATCAACAACAAAACCAGGATCAGAATAAAGATCAGCAAGACCAACAGAATCAACAACAGCGACAAAACCAACAGCAACAACAGCCAAAAGAACAAATGTCGCAAGAAGATGCTCAACGCTTGTTGAATGCTATTCAGCAAGATGAAGATGCTTTGCGTAAAAAATTAGAAAAAGCAAAAGCAGCTCAACAAACAAATACTGAGAAAAACTGGTAGAAGTACTATTTTTGCACAAAAGAATTGAAAAATGAGAATAATCTTCCTCTTAACACTGATGATTGCAGGTATAGCCAAGCCTTTGAGCGCGCAAGATGCTAGTTTCATAGCTCGTGCTCCTCAGGCAGTGGTTGCCGGAGACAAGTTTCAGTTGGTTTACACATTAAATGCTGAAGGGTCGGACATTCGACTTGGGAATACTGATAATTTTCAGATATTGATGGGCCCAAGTACCTCGTACTCTCAAAGCACATCTATAATT
The DNA here is from genome assembly GCF_963668385.1 of uncultured Carboxylicivirga sp. Lineage (GTDB taxonomy): Bacteria > Bacteroidota > Bacteroidia > Bacteroidales > Marinilabiliaceae > Carboxylicivirga. The sequence continues at coordinate 4,215,986 of NZ_OY764327.1, read as the reverse complement.
AATGGTAAAGTTACCCGCGAAACTACTTACTCGTTTACCTATGTTTTAAAAGCAGATAAGGAAGGAAGCTATACCATACCAGGTGCTACAATCATTGTTGATGGTAAAAAAATCACTTCGAACGATGTTTCAATTGATGTGATTAAATCGGGCACCGCTACTCAACAACAAACTCAAAGCGGCAATAGTGCTCCGGCCAGCGCTGCGTCCGATGATGATTTGTTTATTACGGTTACTCCATCTAAAAAATCGGTTTATCAAGGTGAATCGTTAGTTTTAACCACTAAGATATATACCAAACTTAACTTAGATGGATTATCAGACATTAAACAACCCAACATGAGTTCCTTTATCACTCAGGAACTTAAACAGCCTGATGGTATAAATTGGACAATGGAAAATATCAAGGGGCGCACTTACAATGTCGGTACATATCAGCAAAAGTTACTCTTTCCCCAAAAAACAGGGAAGTTAACCATTGATCCAACAGAAATTGAATTTTTGGTTCGCCAAAGAGTAGCCCGTCAATCGCGCAGTATTTTCGATGATTTCTTTGAATCGAATTATCGCAGTGTAAAAAAACGGGTGAAATCAAAACCTGTTACTATTAATGTTAAACCGTTACCCGCAGGTAAACCACAAGGTTTTTCGGGTGGCGTTGGTAAATTAAACATGACAGTATCGGTTAACAAAACTGAAGCTGAAATTAACGACGGTATTACATTAAAAGTAACAGTACACGGAACGGGTAACCATAAATTTATTGAAGACCCAGAGGTTAAATTCCCGGCTGATTTCGATGATTTCGATCCTAAAATTTCCAATAGCATAACTAATTCAATTGCGGGAATGAAAGGGAGCAAAACATACGAGTATTTGCTTATTCCACGTCATGCCGGAACTTTTACTATTCCTTCAATCAAATTTAGTTACTTCGATCCTTCGAGTGGAACTTATAAAACCACTAATTCGAAAGATATTACAATTGAAGTTGCTAAAGGCGAAGGCGGAGAAACGGGAACTAGTACGGTTGTACGATCAACTGTTAATAAAGAAAATGTGAAGTTTATTGGAAAAGATATTCGCTTTATCAAAACCGGTAATCTAAAATTAAAACCTAGTGGAACATTTATTTTCGGTAGTTTAAGTTTTTATTCACTGTTATTGGCTCCATTGCTATTATTTATTTTGTTTTTCATCATCTATCAAAAACGAATTAAAGAGAATGCAAACATTCAGTTAACAAAGACGAAACGAGCTAATAAAGTTGCTAAGAAACGTTTGAAACAATCGGCTCATTTCTTAAAAACTGGCGCGAAAGAAGCTTTCTACGAAGAATTACTTAGAGCTCTTTGGGGTTATATGAGTGATAAATTAACCATTCCATTAGCCAAGCTATCCAAAGATAATATCAGTGATGAATTAAGTAAATCAAACGTAGAAAACGACTTAATAACAGATATAATTGATATCATGGATACTTGCGAGTTTGCCCGATATGCTCCTGCTTCAGGAACCAGCGAAATGGACAAACTCTACCAAAAAACTATTGATACAATAAGTAAGTTGGAAAATCAAATAAAAAGAAAGTAATGAAACGATATATTATATCCCTACTGTTATTTATTCCGCTTGCTTTATTTGCTCAAGACGGAAGATTTGAAGAAGCAAACAATCATTATATCAATGGCGAATTTGACGAAGCTATAACAACCTATAATGAGATTTTGCAAACCGGAATGGAAAGTGGCAATTTGTATTATAACTTAGGTAATGCTTATTATAAAAACGGAGAATTGGCAAATGCCATTTTAAATTACGAACGTGCCCGTCTATTAAAGCCTCACGATAAAGATATTCAGTATAATCTTGAGTTAGCTTATAGTCAAACAGCTGATAAAATTGATGATGTTGGTGAATTTATCTTTATAAAATGGATTGCTTCGTTCCGTAACAAAGCAACATCCGATTTTTGGGCTTATGCAGGTATTGGCTTTTTTATTTTAACATTGATTGCTGCAGCCTTGTACATTTATTCGCGCTCAGTAGTTCTAAAGAAAATTGGCTTTTACCTAGGTATTATTTTCCTTTTTCACGTTGTTGTAACTGTTTCGTTTAGTTATAGGCAAAGAGCCAAATTAATTAATCGTGACCATGCCATTGTTTTCAGTCCTACGGTTGCTGTAAAAAGCTCGCCTGACGAAAGTGGAACAGAAATATTTATTCTGCACGAAGGAACAAAGGTTGAAGTAAAAAGTACATTAGGAACTTGGAAAGAAATTGAGATGGGTAATGGTAATGTTGGATGGATAAAAGAAGATGCCATTACAATAATCTAAGAAATAAAAATACATAGATCAATAGATCTTAGAGTATAGAAGACCTGTCACTTTGTGAGTACACATTGACAGGTCTTTTTGTTTTTTCTTTTAATGCAGTGTAATATATTTCTTAGTCTAACAAGCTATCGTATTAAAAGTAAAAAACCTCTTTCATCCGTTGATGAAGAGGTTTTTCATAAAACACCCAAACTACCGATTGAGGGACCACGAGCGTGGTCAACCGCAATCTATTTATCTTTACTTATAATTAGTTCATCTACAAAATACCAGCATACTAACATGCTTAAAACTATTCCGACTATTGTTATTGAAACCATATCTTAATTGTTTGATATGGTTAATTCAATTGCCTTGCCAAAACACCTTAAACGCTTTATATAAACTACTTAACACTTTCATCCTAATTATATAGTTCCACATATTGGAAGAATGTTTATTTTATGGAATATATCCAAATATTATTAGTTCACTTCTTTATTAGGTGCAAAAGTCGACCATTGGAATGATACTTTTTGAATACCATCAGCATACGATGCAACCTGGTACTGAGGAAAGTAAAAACTAATTGAATCAGACGATAGTACAAATACTGAAAAATCACCAATGGTTTGAGTTCCATCATCTACAAACCCTTCATATCCGAGTTGCTCCTTAAGCTTCTTACGGCTTAATTCCTGAAGTTTACCAAAGTACTTACCTTTAATAATGCTGGACAAATTGAGTACTTCTTTTCCTTCCGAATCAAACGAACACGATTTTAGTAATGTGTTCCCATGTGCTCCACCTGTAAATAAATAGTTTGAAAAGAGGATAGAAAGCTCTCCTTTATTCGAAGTAAAAACCTCTGCATTAATAGATTGTTCGCTTTTCCAATTTTCGGAAACAGATTCTGTTCCAATTTCGGATTTAAACTCATTACTCCATTCGGTAATGATATTTGTAATCTCTCTATTTACAAAATCATTTGCAAAAACAGGATATTGAATAGTTTGAGTCATAATATCGGACTCATTAGAAATGGATTTATTTTCAAATTTCCATTTCTTCTCTGATTTTTTGGCACTATTACAAGAAACAAGTAGCAATAATGCAGTGCTTAGTAATAAAATTGATCTCATAAAAAAAACGCTTGTAAATTACATGATGAATTTACAAACGTTCTTCTAAACTTAAACCATAAACCTATAAAGTAATCTTCCGTCCGAAGATTTTATTGTTTTTAGATAGAATTAAATAATAAGGTGAATCATCTTCTTGCACTTCAACTTCTTTCTTCATTTCTCCAAAAGGAATTTTCTCCTCCTTCATTTTGACTTCTCCATCTTTTTTAATCATTTCCATATCGTACTTACCTCCTTCAGGCAAAATACACTCAACATGCAAAAAAGTATGTTTTATATCATTATCAATCTTCTTGTCAAGCTTAATTTTGAAATCCTTAACTTTTAAAGGCTCATTTAATAGCTTTTTAGTTGAGATTCCTATTTTCTGAAGAAAAGCTACTTCTTCAATTGGAATCGGTTCAACTGAAATTGTGGCTTTTGTATTCCACTTAACCGGAACGTCATCCTTCAACGACTTTACAATTACCTTTTTTTCATTATTTACTTCTTCATCTCCTGTACCTCTAACCACTACACTTTTCTTAATCACTTTTACATGATTTCCATCTTCATCTATAAAACTTTCTACATCTACTGTGTTTTCACCATCACCATCGCCAATAAAAATCATTTTATGAGGATCAGACATATTAAAGCCTTCCCAATCTTTCATTTCAATTCCCTTCTCCTTCATAATTCTTTCAACCTCTTTCTGCATCTCCTCCATATTGCTATCAAAGTCGAAATTAAAATTGAAATCCATGTCAGATAATGAATCCATCTTAAAAGCCATCACTTTCATTTTTTGATCCAAATCTTTTGTATGCGCTTGAATAATACTATCGATATTCATCGAATCAAAGTCATCAAAATCAAAAATCATCACCTCATTAGTTAAGGTTGTATCCACCTCTACAGTACTTGAGTCACCATTGGTAACTACTTTTACTTTTACAACTTTTTTTTGAGCCATAGCTGTTGAACAACTAAGTATTAACAGAGCGACAAATAGTATCGACCCTAAATTAGCTCCTTTGTAATTTCTTGTCATAATTTGGTGTTTAAATGAAAAACTTTCTTTCATGATACAAATCTACAAACACATTGATTTCGATACGGTTAAGCTCGGGTTAAAAAGAGTTAAGGAAAAGTTAATGTATATCAGCCACATAAGGTAATCTATTATCTTTACATCTGAAAGGAAATTTTTATGAAGAGAAAATCGATACTGGGATTAATATTATTAATGAGTCTTTCGCTTTTAGGTATTATTGCTGCACAATACTTATGGATCAGGCAATCGCTTAAAGTACAGAAAGAAAAGTTTCATGTTAGTGCTTACGATGCATTGGATAATACCGTTAAACGGATCGAAAAAGAATACAATGCACAATTATTATACAACCGTTTTTTTCCTAGCATGAATGCGCTTCGTCAGACTCCAAATAAGCAAGACACTTCCAAGCTAGCTATCAAACCTAAAATTAAAAGTAAAAATTTTGACGGTACCTTTCAGTTTAAGCAAGATACTGTAATCAATTCAAATGGTGCACGCATTGAAGCACATGTTGAAATAGGTCCAAATAGCAGCGAACATAAAGTATGGATAAGCGCAGGTGGACCTTCTATTAACCTACAGGATCTTGAAATTCAAATGGATCATATAGAAGATTCAATTACCAACGCCATGGGTGGTATGGAACAAGAGAAAAATGCATTGATGGAAATATTCAATCAGATGCAGTACGAGATTAAGAATCGACATAATCCATTGCAAAATAGACTGGATCTTACCAACATTACAAAGGTTTTAAGTGATGAACTGGCTCAGAATGGTATCGATACTGATTTTGAATATGGAGTTTTTGACCAATTATCTCGTCGACTTTTAAAATATCATTCCGATAAATTTGATTTAAATCAGGCCAAAGAAAATTCAGCGATTGCAGTTAATCTGTTTCCTAGGGATATTTTTAGAGGCATTTCGCCTTACGAGTTGGTTGTATATTTCCCTGATATGGCAACTTATTTATATAAGACACAAGGTTGGCTCCTGTTTTTTTCAACCATTTTTACCATTTTTATTTTGATTACTTTTTTCTTAACTATCAGAATGATTCTGAATCAGAAGAAAGTGTCGCAAATAAAGACGGACTTTATCAATAATATGACACACGAGTTTAAAACTCCTATTGCAACCATCAGTTTGGCTACCGATAGCATTTTAAACCCAGTTATAATGGGTAATCAAGAACAGATGAAAAGTTTTCTTAAAATTATTAAAGAAGAAAACAGTAGAATGAACAGTCATGTAGAGAGGGTTTTACAAATGTCGTTAATTGAAAAGAAAGATTTTACCGTTGTTAAATCCTCACAGGATGTGCACGATATTATTTTGCAAGCCATCGACAGTATTCAGCTATTAATGAACGATACAGGAGGAATCATAACACATGAACTCAAAGCGGAATTATCGGTTTTTAACGTAGATCAGGTACATTTTGGTAACTTAGTGGTGAATTTATTGGAAAATGCTCTTAAATACTCCGATAAAGCACCAGAAGTTTATGTATCAACGCAAAACTCCAACAATGGTATTATCATAAATGTTAGGGATAAAGGAATTGGGATGAGTAAAGAACAACAGAGCAAAATATTTGAAAAATTCTATCGGGCTACAGGTGGAAATATTCATAATATAAAAGGATTTGGTTTAGGCTTGAGCTATGTTAAAGCAGTAGTTGATGCACATAATGGAACCATCTCAGTAAAAAGTAAAATCAACCAAGGGACAGAATTTAGTATTTATCTACCCTTTAATTAAATACAGATGGCAGAAGTTAAGAGAGTTTTTATGGTAGAAGATGACCGCAATTTTGGTACGGTTATGAAAGCTTATCTTGAAATAAACAAATTTTCAGTTACATGGGTACAGGATGGAATGCTGGCGTTTACTAAATTTAAAGAATCGGAATATGACATATGTGTATTGGATGTTATGCTACCAAATGTTGATGGATTCACCATTGCACGCCAAATTAAGGAAGACACACCTGATATTCCTATCGTATTTCTTACGGCCAAGGTGATGAAAGAAGATGTTTTGGAAGGATTTAGAACAGGCGCCGACGATTATATTACCAAGCCATTTGACTCAGAAATTTTAATTTGTAAGATTAATGCTATTCTCAACCGTCATAAGTCTACAGAAAACACTAAGCTTAAAGAGATTTACGAAATTGGTGAAGCTAAATTCAATTCATCGTTACGAACCATTGAATTCCGCGATCAGTTTTACAAGCTTTCGCCAAAAGAAGGAGATTTATTACTACTACTTTGCCAAACTGAAAACAAGGTACTTGCGCGTGACACTGCTCTAAAACAAGTATGGGGCGAAACCGGATATTTCACAACAAGAAGTATGGATGTTTACATTACCAAACTCAGGAAATATTTAAAAGATGTACCTGACGTTGAAATCATCAACATCCATGGGAGTGGATATCAATTAAAGACTAATTCGCTGTAACTTTAATAGACTTTAGGGCGTCGTATCATTAAACAAAAAAACTCAAAAAATGCAAAAAGTCTTATTATTTGCTTTACTGATGATAATTGCAACGTTGGGAAAAGCGCAAGAAGTTACCATCAACCAATCGTTTGATAATGTAACAGATGTGGTAGTCAATACAATTTCTAGCGACATTGACATTACCAGCACATCGGGAAATTCTGTTCAAGTTGAAGGATACATACGTTATTCACAAGCTAAAGAACAATATGAAATCGAAGCCTACATGAAAGGTACTACTTTGTATGTTTCGGTAAAATATCCTAAACGATCGAAAGGTAATGTATCAGGTAAATTTAATATTACAATGCCTTCAATGACTGATGTAGACATTAATACAGTAAGTGGAAATGTTGTAATCAATGGTGTTGGGCAGAAAATGGTAAAAGTAAATACTGTTTCGGGTGATTTATATGCTGAAAAAATTGGAAGCGATATGAAAGGTAACACGGTTTCAGGCGATATCGAAATCACAAATATCAAAGGAAACCTAAAGCTTAGTTCTGTTTCAGGAGATCAATCTATTACCGATGTTGATGGAAATTTTAACGGCTCATCTATTTCCGGAGATTTTAGAATTACCAATTTAAAAGGCAACAAAAACATCTCAACTATTTCTGGAAGCGTTCGATAATACAGTAACCAATCAAAAAAATAAAAGCCGGCAATACCTTTGTAATGCCGGCTTTGTTATATCCAATTCTATCTTATATTTCAATTTTTTTGGTTAATGCCTTCATTGTCCATTTATATTTAAAACTAAAAAAGGCAATAAAGAAGGCACCTGCCAATAAAGCTCCTAATGTATCTGACCAACTAATTACATCATTTAAATCTCGTAATAAAGAATCTGTTTGAAGAGCACTACTTTCTGTTGTGACGAAAATACTTATAAAAATATTGTTAGCAGCATGCGCTCCCATGGCTAATTCAATACCATCATCCAAAAGAGAACTTGCAGCAAAAACTAAACCAATAGTAAGATATTGTGACATCATCAACCAAAAACCATGTTTAGTAACTTCGGGATTAAGACCATGCATTAAGGCAAATAGTAGCGATGGAATAATCAACACTGCGATACGACTACGAGTTAAAACTCCAATACCCTGAGCTAAATAACCTCGAAAGAAAATCTCTTCGAAAAACGTTTGAAAAGGCAAGACTAAAAATGAAACTAAAATTAAAAGAAGTAGCTTTAGAGGCTCAAACCTAAGTTCATAATCATTGATATTCAAATAATAATCAACAGCTGTTGAGAATACTATAATAACACCCCATATAAGAAAACCATATAAAATGCGACCGTAACGCACCTTTGATCTTCCATTAATTACCTGCGTTAATGTTCTATTATGTAACGGTTTTACCAAAAGCTTTAAGGTAAAAAAACAAATAATAAAAGGTAAAACCAGCAATGCTAATCCAAGTGACGAATTAACTCCAATAGCCGAAAAATCAATAGCTCCACTTTGTGCTGCAGCTATTCCACCCTTTAACAAAACTAAAATTGATACTGGAATAGAACCAATCAACTGAGCAAGTACAAACGCCACTAAAATTACAACTAAATAAGCCCACCAATCATTTTTTGTTTTTAGGGCACTTTCCAAATGTTTCATAAATGAATAAACTATCTTATAAAATCAGACAAATAATCATAATAATAACATCAAGTAGAAATTTTTATTATTATGAATGTTAGGTTATTTTAAAAATAACAATCAATTTTGTAATGCAAACCTCTAATTGATGAGTATATATTATTTATTGGCTAATACCAATAAATAAAGGGTTTTCCTGATAATCAGGAAAACCCTTTATAAATATGATAAATCTAACTGCTATTAAATTAAATCGATACTACGTTTAACAAATTTAGTCAACGCTTCTCCTTTTAGCATATTATTAGATAATAAAGCCAAATCAATTAATTGTGAAACAACTTTGTTACCATTTGCAAAACCAGAAAGTTCTTCATCTTTCTTTTTATTCAAATCGGTAATTTTTTTAGTTAAATCATCCAACTCATCTTTATCAGCCTGAGGTATTTCTTCGTCTTTTTTACCTTCTTTCGCTTTTTCAAGCTCAGCTTTTTTCTTTTCGAGACTTTGCACTTTACTGCGAGTAGAATTTACCTTCTCTCCTACTTCTTTCTCTTCAGCATCTAGTACTTGTTTTACTAATGAGTGGTTACCATTCACAACTAAATTGTAGCTATCTGGCATTTCACCGTAGAAGTTCATTCCACCGCCACCCATGGCGCTCATTTCTTTCATACGACGCATAAACTCTTGCTGTGTAATCATAACAGGTGCATCAGTTTCGCTAAGAGCTTCAAAAGTTACAATAAAATTTGCCTTATCAACATTAGGAACCTGCGAGCTAAAAATAGTAGTTAAATCGGCTTTTTGATCTTCAGATAAGTTTAATGTAGCAGCATCTTCTTTTTGAATCAATTTATCAACTACATCACCATCAACACGAACAAAGCTTGAATTTTCAAACTTACTTTCCAAATGATTAATAAAGTGGCTGTCTAACTGACCATCCATTACTAATACATCGTAACCTTTGTTTTTAGCCGCTTCAATAAAACTATACTGACCTTCTAAATCAGTAGTGTATAGATATATTAACTGCTTATTCTTATCCGTTTGATTACCGCTAATAATATCTTTGTATTCATCGAAAGTAAAGTATTTACCTTCGGTGTTTTTTAATAAAGTATATTTTTTAGCACGATCATAGAATTTCTCTTCGGTAAGCATACCATATTCAACAAAAATCTTTAGATCATCCCATTTTTCCTCAAAGTTATTTCGATCTTTTTTGAAAATTTCTTCTAAACGATCAGCTACTTTTTTTGTAATATGGCTTGAAATCTTCTTAACATTTCCATCACTTTGCAAGTACGAACGCGAAACGTTCAATGGAATATCTGGTGAATCAATAACACCATGCAACAATGTTAAGAATTCAGGAACAATACCTTCAACCGAATCGGTTACATATACCTGGTTACAGTATAATTGAATTTTGTTTTTTTGTACTTCTACATTGTTTTTCAACTTAGGAAAATACAAAACACCCGTTAAGTTGAATGGATAATCCACATTCAAATGAATATTGAATAATGGATCTTCGGACATTGGATATAAATCGCGGTAGAATTTATTGTAGTCTTCATCTTTTAATTCAGATGGAGTACGAGTCCAAAGAGGCTTAGTTTCGTTAACAACATTATCCTCTTCTGTCTCAACTTCTTTACCGTCTTTCCATTCCGATTTTTTACCAAAAACAACTTCAACAGGTAAGAAACGACAGTATTTTTTCAATAACTTATCAATCTCAGCTTTAGTAGCATATTGTTGATTTTCGTCGTCGATATATAAAACAATATCAGTACCACGGCTTTCTTTAGTTGTTTCTTCTAATGTATACTCAGGACTACCATCACAACTCCATTTAACAGCTTGTGTATCGTCTTTAAACGATTTGGTAATGATTTCTACTTTTTTCGAAACCATGAAAGAAGAATAGAAACCTAATCCAAAATGACCGATAATTGCATTGGCATCTTTCTTATATTTTTCAAGAAACTCATTGGCTCCAGAGAAAGCAACCTGATTGATATACTTATCAATTTCTTCGGCTGTCATACCAACACCCCTATCAGAAATAGTTACTGTTTTTTTCTTCTCATCCAAGATAACTTTAACGGCAGTTTCGCCCAATTCGCCTTTAAATTCACCAACCGAAGCTAATGTTTTTAATTTTTGAGTTGCATCAACTGCGTTAGAAACCAACTCACGCAAGAAAATTTCGTGATCGGAATACAAATACTTTTTAATGATGGGAAAAATGTTCTCGGTAGTAACCCCAATACTTCCTTTTTGCATCGTTACTATTATTTAAGTTTTTTAATGAATCTATTTAACGCATCTAGCATTTCAAACCATATGCCAAATGCCAATTTATGCCAAAGCGACAGTTATGTCAAAAAAGCAGTAGAAGAAATGACAGTTTCTTTTGCAAATTTGTCAATTCACAAGGTAATATTCTAGTTATGAGCTTTAGGATTTCGCAGGTCAATATCTTCTTGTAACTCCCACTTTCCTTTTTGAAATTTAAAACCGTTATACGAAAAATCGGGTCCATAAAACCGGTATACGCCTCTATAAAAAGATTCTGTTGGTTCGAGATTATCCATTACAATCATCTTCATATCACTATCGTAACGCATCATCATGGTAGCGCCAGCCGAGTATTGATAAATTACCCTGTTGCGTGTTAAGCGATCTTCTTTAAATATGGGAGCCCCAAACCTTAATCGATTATTTTGAATAATTAAAACATCAAGTAATCTGGTTTTGACAAATTCATCATAGCCTTTATAACCAATTAAGGTATAATATATTTTATCTTTAACCTTAGTCTCGATCATATCGATGTAAATGGCTCCATACCATTTCTTCTCATTAAGAGTAGCTCGTTCCGGCGAACGAATGTCGTTGCTTGCATCATTTAATGTATGAACCAAAACAACACCTTGCTCTTTCGTTATAACAGCCCCATAAAACTCGTGGTTGAAACCATCTTTTTGAATATTATAAGTAGCTATTTTCACCTTTTTATCTTTCGACAAAATAGTTTTCATTCGCTTTAAACCTGTCAATTCAGACTCAAATACAACAGGATTTTTCCACAGCTTATTTAAACGAACTTTTAAAACCTCATTTACACTGTCTTTTCCTGCATCCGTTTTTTGCTCATAGAGTTTTTCGAACCAACATTTAGTTAATAAATCCTCACAACCAACATACGTTACTCCTGAATTATTCGCTATTTTCAACTTGAATAAATCGTTGTTAGCATCATAATCTAAATTGATAAATAGCTTGGGTTTAGTCTTAGAAGGTTTAATACGAATTTCTTCTTCAAATTGCCAAACAGCACCTTCATCTGTACTATTTTCTTTTACTAACCATTCTATTTGTAAAGTATTTGCATAGGTTATACCCGAAAAAGCAACAACTTCGATATTTCCATTAATACTTTTAGCCGTTACAACTTGACTACTTAACGCCTGAATTTCTTCTAAACTATTGGTACTCCATAATTTTTTAATCTCATCCGAAATGGCATTTAAATTGAATTTCTTCTTATTAAAATCCTTTTCAAGATGCATACTATCAAGTAATGACACATTTAATTGTTGCTTCTGAGCTGTAAGTGTTAACGAAGTAAAGATGAAAAGTAAAATGAAAAGTCGCCTATACATATATAGATTTTTATATATTTGTATATATTTTAAATATAAATCGAAAGTAATGAAGATTTGGGAGAAAATAAAACGAAACCTTAAGCTTAGAAATCTCATTGGCTTGGTTCTGGGAGCGATTGGAGGTTATGCATATTATCATTTTATTGGGTGCAATTCCGGATCATGCCCTATAACCTCCGATCCAACAAATAGCATTATTTACGGAAGTATTATTGGCATTGTGTGGACTATAAAATAATAAAAGCTTAGCGCAACACTAAGCTTTTACAGTAAATTTTATTCCCAGTTGAGTAATACTTTACCACAATTTCCATCGTCCATTACATCGAATCCCTTTTGGAATTCATCAATTTCAAAACGATGAGTAATAATTGGCGATAAGTCTAAACCCGACATAAGCATTTGCTCCATATGATACCAGGTTTCAAACATTTCGCGCCCATATATGCCTTTTAATGTTAAGCCTTTAAATATGATATTATTCCAATCAACAGTTGTTGTTGAAGGTAGTATTCCAAGTAATGAAATCTTACCTGAATTATACATACTAGAAACCAGTTGATTAAAAGCAATAGGTGAACCAGAACATTCGAGACCTATATCGAAACCAATCATGCCTAAATCGTTCATCACTTGCTTCAAATCTTCTTTAATAGGATTTACAACGCGTGTAGCTCCCATTTTACGGGCAAGCTCAGCTCTGTATTCATTAGTTTCGGTAGCCACAACATAACGAGCACCAGCAAAACGGGCAACCGATACTGCCATACTTCCAATTAAACCTGCCCCTGTAATAAGCACATCTTCGCCAATTAATGGAAATGATAAAGCTGTATGAGTGGCATTACCAAACGGATCCATGATAGCAAGAATATCATCAGGAATCTGTTTATTAATTTTCATCACATTGCTTGATGGTACTTTAACATATTCAGCAAAAGAGCCATTTATATTTACACCAATTCCAATGGTACGTTCACAGATATGCTGACGTCCCCTGCGACAATTTCGGCAATGCCCACAAGCAATATGCCCTTCGCCTGTAACACGATCGCCTTCTTTAAATTCTTTTACCTCGCTACCAACCTGAGCTACCGTACCCACATATTCATGACCAATTGTCATTCCTAAAGGTATCGTCTTTTGCGCCCATTCGTCCCATTTATATATATGTAAATCGGTACCGCAAATTGCAGACTTCTTCACTTTTATCAATACATCATTGGGTCCGATTTCCGGAATATTCACCTCTTCCATCCAAATGCCTTTCTCGGCTTTTGATTTCACAAGTGCTTTCATTGTTGCCATTATTATATGTATTTGAACTGTTTAAACCTTACTAATTAAAAGATACAATTTGAATAACAAAGTTGCAAAAGGCTTTTGAGATGTAGGTATGATTAAAATCAGTTTTGAAAAATAAATTCTAGAACTGTTAATGAGTGATTATTAATTGATGCCTAAAACTTCTACCTGAAATATTAATACAGAATTTGCAGGTATTCCATTTTTAGCACTTGAACCATATGCAAGAGCAGAAGGAATATATAAAACTCCTGAACCTCCCACACCAATCTTAGGAATACCTATTTTCCATCCTTTAATATAATAGCTTAATGGTCCGGTAGTAGTACCTGAATCAAATACAGTTTTATCTAAAAGCATACCTGTATATTTGATTTTTAAAGATACACCGGCCGGAAAACTACTACCTTGTTTAATAATACGATAATATAAACCAGAAGGATCTTTTGTGGCATTTAAATCATGCTCTTCAAGATAATCACTAATCAACTGATCATCAATGGCAGCTTGTGCCGATCCATCATCATCTTTATTACATGACATTAAACTAAAAACAGCTATTAGTATAAATAAAACTCTCTTCATTCTTTTTTTCGCTAAAATAGTATAATCAATAGAATACAGAAGCTAAGAAATGTGAAACAATACGAATTTCGAGTAATTAAGCCTTTTTCATATGACTAAAAAGTATGTGAATTTGTACTATTCATACATTCATTGTATTCAAACAACTTTGATCATTTTAAGTGGGAATTGTAAATTCGTAACTTAAATTATAATAATAATGAAAAAAATATTTTCCATCTCATTTCTACTAATTAGTGCGTTATTAAATAGCTACCTGCATGCACAGGTTACCGTTAAACCTGATCATGAGGACGGAGTATATAAAAAAGGTGAAACGGTTAGCTGGACAGTTAGTTTTGCTGATACGAGTAAGCTCGATTCGTTACATTACATGATATTACCCGGAGCACTGAAAGCCACACAAGAAAACCTTTTATCCTTAAAAGATACTGTGATTACTTATACATTCAAATCACCGGAATCTGTATTATTGAAGATTGGCTGGAAAAATGCGGAAAACAAAATTGAATATGCCATAGGTGGTGCCATTGCAGATCCTCAAAAACTTAAACTATCAGACAAAAAACCAAAGGATTTTGATGCCTTTTGGGAGTCAAAAGTCGAAGAGCTTGAGAAGGTACCTGTTAATGCACAACTTCAAAAAGGCTCATGCGACGTTGAAGGTGTTGATTATTATAAAATCAGCATGGATAATATTCGCGGATCAAAGATACAAGGCCAGCTTGTAAAACCTTCAGGAGGTAAAAAACTACCCGCCATGTTGGTTGTACAATGGGCAGGTGTCTATCCGCTCGAAAAAGATTGGGTGCAATACTATGCGAAAGAAGGTTGGTTGGTTTTGAATATTCTTGCTCACGATCTACCCATCGACAACGAAAAACAGTTTTACGACGATCAGTTTAAAAACGAGTTGAAAGATTATTGGATGATTGGTAATGAAGATAAAAACGAAAGCTATTTTCTTCGTATGTACCTTTCGTGCTATCGTGCGGCTGAATATTTAACTAACCGAGATGATTGGAATGGAGAAACGTTAATTGTTACCGGGACTTCGCAAGGTGGTATGCAAGCCTTAATGACAGCTGGATTTTTCCCAGGCATTACCGCATGTGTTGCATTGGTTCCTGCAGGTTTCGATATGATGGGACCAACTGTTGGCAGAAGAGGCGGATGGCCACAATGGTACGATTGTACCTGGGGAGGACGCGATGCTGATAAGGTACATGAAGCCAGCAAATATTACGATGTTGCCAACTTTGTCCGCAATATTAAATGTCCGGTTTATGTGGGGGTTGGTTTAATCGACGAAGTATGTCCACTGGCTGGAATTATTGCCGGACTAAATCAATTAAAAGAAAAGAATAAAGAAGTAATGATATTGGTTGATTCACCTCATCAAAACGTGAATGGATCACAAGAACCATTTAATCATATGAGAGATAAAGTATGGTTTCCTGCTTTAAAAGATGGGAAGCGACCATAAAAAAATAGCTTACTAATTTATGATCAAGCCCGGCATTGTTGCCGGGCTTTTTTTGTGCCTATACTTTGCAAAACAGAGCACTTCCCTTCGCCACTTAACATAGATCAATTTTATTTCTTACCCTACGTCAAGTTACTGAGAGCCTTAGCTACCCTACATTTGCAGTGTACAAAAGAACAAATAACCTCATCGGAGGAATAACAACAAAAAATTTATTAATTATTAAATATTTGAATTATGAAAACAAATTGGATTTTCAGAACATTGAGTTTATTATTATTTGTATCTGTTTTTGCTGTAAGTTGTAAAGATGATATTGACAAAGAAAAAGAAGATAAATACAAAGCTGAAATTGAAGCACTACAAGCAGAATTAGCTAAATACGCAGCCGAAGATGCTAACATTGATGCCTTACTAGCCAAATTCGATGACCTTGATTTTGAAGTATTCACTAATCAAGAGTGGACAAGATTGCACGAAAGCCACGCTGAAGATATTTTGGTTCACTGGCCCGATGGAAGCACAACAACAGGTTTAGAGCGTCACATTCAGGATTTATCGGCTATGTTTGTTTATGCTCCGGACACACGAATTGAGCAGCATCCGATTGCAATAGGATCAGGTAATATTACTGCTGTTATGGGTGTTATGGAAGGTACTTTTACCGAGCCTATGCCAATTGGTAATGGTCAGTTTATTCAGCCAAATGGCAACTCATATAAAATATCGATGGTAACCATTGGTTTATGGAACGACGAAGGCGTAATGTATGAAGAATATTTATACTGGGATAACTTAACCTATATGCGTCAACTAGGTTTAGCAGAGTAATTAAACAACAATCTATACAAAAGCAAGAAAGTGATATTATCCATATCACTTTCTTGCTTTGTTTACTTCACACGTTTTTCAAAACATCTACTATCCTCAACCGTCTTATATTGCCCATAATTAGGGATTAATGAATAGCCATTTTTATTATATAAGGCTATTGCTTCGGGTTGACGAATACCGGTTTCGAGAATACACTTTGAATAGCCCAACTGTGCAGCCCAAATTTCGAGTTCTTGAAGAACCAACGATGCAAAACCATTTCCTCTTTCGGTAGGTTGCGTATACATTCGCTTCACCTCCATGGTTTGCTCATCATATTGTTTAAGAGCTCCACAAGCAACTGCTCGCTCATTATTAAAAATAACCACAACATGTTTTATTTCGTCTGTTTTATTAAACTGAGCATAAAAACCATGCTCTTCCCCATCTCTCAATGCCAGATCAGCATCTAACTGTTTCACTAACTCTATAAAGGCAATATCTGCCGAATGCGTTCTTTTAATAAACATATAAACTGGATTAAATCATAGCCCCATTACTAATTTAATTACATCAATTGAACAAACATAGTCTACGTTTCCTTTTAATTCAAAAAAATCATGAATAATTCATCAATAAAAAACATAAAACCCTTGGGATTCACTTGGGTAACAAACGATCCTTTTTTATTCTCTGTTCATCATCGCGATAAATACCCCAAGGGTAATGATGAACTTGGACCCGATGCATCATTGGCACAACGAAATATAGGTCAGGATTTTGATCCTCAAAACGAATGGAGAATGTATCACGGTACAAAGGTGCCCGGTTTTCCGGCTCACCCGCATAGAGGATTTGAAACCGTAACGGTGGTACTCGAAGGCTTTGTTGATCATTCCGATTCTAATGGTTCTACCGGTAGATATGGTAATGGTGACGTACAATGGATGACAGCCGGATCGGGATTGCAACATGCCGAGATGTTTCCTCTAGTAAATAACGATAAACCCAATCCTTTAGAATTGTTTCAGATATGGCTTAATCTGCCAAAGGCCAATAAACAGGTTACGCCCTATTACAACATGCTGTGGTCGGAAGATATACCTAAGCACCGCATAACAGATGCAAATGGTAAAAGTACAGAAGTTACGGTTATTGCAGGTAATTTCAATCAGGTTAAAGCACCTGATCCGGCACCTGATTCATGGGCAGCCACTGAAGAAAATAACGTTGGCATTTGGTTGATTAAAATGGAAGCTAATGGTACAGTTTCCTTACCCACAGCTCCGGCTGATGTAAATCGTGCAGCATATTTTTATAAAGGTTCTGAAATAACTATTGAAGACCAAAAGATTTCCTCGTATCATTCGGTTGATCTTAATGTAACCGAAGAAGTAACCATTAAAAATGGCAATGAAGATGCCTACATGTTAGTTCTACAAGGTAAGCCCATTAACGAACCAGTTGTGCAGCACGGTCCATTTGTTATGAATGATGAAGCCGGAATAAGACAAGCATTCATGGATTATCAAAAAACACAGTTTGGTGGCTGGCCGTGGCCCAATTATGATGTGGTTCAACCTCGTAATCAAGGCAGGTATGCTATTTATGCAGATGGAACAAAAGAGGTAAAATCGTAAGGTATAAAAGAAGAAAATAATCATATATTCTTTGGTTCAGTTCATATTCAATTTAAGTGTACTTTTACATTACCAAGAATAATACTTACCTAAAATTATTTGCGGGTTAAAATTGAACTTATGAAACAAGAACGAATTCCGGGCGGTTTAAGATGGACCGCCCTGCTAATTGCCAGTTTAGCAATGTTTGGCAATTATTACCTCTACGACAGTGTTGCCTATGTAGGAAAAGACTTAATGGATGTACTTGGTTTTTCAAACGAGGACTTTAGCCGATTATATTCCATATATAGCATTGCTGCTGTAATCGTACTTACCTTTAGTGGAATACTAGTTGACAGGCTTGGGGCCCGACTCGTTATACTTTTTACCGGAATAATCTGCACTATATCGGGTTTTGTAATGGCAGCTACCGATAATTTAACCGTTATGCTCATTGGTAGGTTTTTATTGGGCTTTAGTGCCGAACCTTTAATTGTGGCTATTACCGTTGTTTTGGCCAAGTGGTTTAAAGGCAAGGAACTCGGTTTTGCTTTAGGTGTTAATTTATTTATTGCACGAGCCGGATCTTATGCAGCCGACTGGTCTCCTACGTGGGCCAAACATTTTTATGAGCAAGGATGGCAACATGCTTTACTTTTAGCTAGTTTAATAGGCATATTATGTGGTTTAGGCGGTATTGTATATTTTATACTTGAAAAAAGAGCATCAGCTAAATATACTTTAGGACAAGGAGATGAGCCCGATCGTTTAAATATTAAGGAAATATTTAAATTCTCGCCTTCTTTTTGGTTTGTTGTAATACTATGCATGACTTTTTATTCAGCCATATTTCCATTCAGAGGCTTTGCCCCCACCTTTTTTGAAAATGCTCATGGTGCATCCAGCGCCTTAGCCGGACAGCTAAACAGTATGGTAATTGTTGCTTCGATGTGGGCTACTCCTTTTATTGGCTTATTGATTGATAAAATAGGACGACGAGCTCAAATTATGTTTATGGGATCGATAATAATATTACCTGTATATCTTCTTTTAATATACTCGCATATCAACCTTTTTATACCCGTTACCATGATGGGTATAGCCTTCTCATTAATTCCTGCAGTTATGTGGCCATCGGTTGCATATATTGTTGACGAAAAGAAACTGGGAACAGCATATGCTCTAATGACCTTGATACAGCAAATTGGAGTTGCCGGCTTTGTTTGGCTGGTAGGTAAAGCCAATGATATATCAAATGCTTCGGCAACCAATCCCGAAGGTTATAACATGGGGATGTGGATTTTTAGTGTTTTGGGTATTATAGGTTTAATCTTTAGCTTTTTGCTATACAAAACTGAAACGGGCCCCAAAGGCCATGGTTTGGAAAAACCTTCGGTTAATGCAGCATAACTCTTTCTCACCTATATTTTATGACTATAACAGCGTAGAACATCAACCTTAACAGGTAATAATAAACTATGCTATTATAGTCATAATTTGTCGTATCTTTGCGGCTTAATTGAAACAACAAGGCGGCGATGGTAGCAAGTGCTCTTATTCACCTCTATTATATTGTGAGCTCTTGTTAACAACTACTATCAAGAATGAAATTTGAAGATTTAAAATTACATCCTGCCATTTTAAAGGCGTTAAAGGATCAGAACTATACCGAACCCACCACTATACAAGCACAGGCTATTCCGTTGGTATTAAAGCACAACGATGTACTGGGAAGTGCACAAACCGGAACCGGAAAAACAGCCGCTTTTGCTATTCCTATTATTCAGCATTTGCTTAACAATAAAGAGGAGCAAAAAGGCAAAAGACGTATTAAAGCATTAATTGTTACACCAACCCGTGAACTTGCCATTCAAATTGGCGATAATTTTAAAGCATACAGCAAATATTGTAATTTACACAATACTGTTATTTTTGGTGGAGTGCCGCAGAACCCGCAAATAAGACAGTTACGTAAAGGCATTGATATATTAATTGCAACACCCGGACGATTACTCGATTTGATGGATCAGGGACATATATCGTTAAAAGAAATTAAGTACTTTGTTTTGGATGAAGCCGATCGTATGTTAGACATGGGCTTTATTCATGATATTAAAAAGCTATTGCTTAAGTTGCCAAAAGAGCGTCAGTCCTTATTCTTTTCGGCAACTATGCCTCCTAAAATTTTAAAGCTTTCGCAACAAATATTAGTAAAGCCTGAAAAAGTAACGGTTAACCCGGTATCATCAACTGCCGAAACCATACAACAACAACTGTACACCACCAATAAAGACACGAAAAAGAATCTGCTGTTCCATATTTTGGCTAACGATGAGATGAAGCAAGTGTTGATGTTTTCGCGCACCAAGCATGGGGCCGACCGCATTGTGCGTAATTTGCACAATAAAAAAATTAACAGTGCTGCCATACATGGCGATAAAAACCAGAACCAACGTCAAAAAGCATTAAAGCAATTTAAAGAGGGTTCTATTCGTGTATTGGTAGCTACCGATATTGCTGCACGTGGTATTGATATTGACAAATTACGCTTTGTGATTAATTACGATATACCTAACGAGCCCGAAACCTATGTGCATCGAATTGGACGCTGCGGGCGGGCAGGTGAAGAAGGTGTTGCCATATCGCTGTGCGAACCCGAAGAAAATGCTTTTGTACGCGATATTGAAAAGCTGATAAAGAAAAAAATAGATGTTGTAAGCGATAATCCTTTCCCTCAGACCGACAAACCAATGAATGCCGAAGAGAAAAAGGAATTTGAGAAAGAAAAACAACGACGCAAACAAGAGTTTTTTGCCAACCGTAACAAAAAACGCGGAGATCAAAACCCTAAGTTCCGACGTAAAAGAGATAAGTAATTAGTGTTAATGGTTTCAAAGAATTTTGTAGAATGTATAGAAGAGCACCGCACCTGTGGTGCTCTTTTTTACTATTCAATTGCCTGTTTGTTGCGCAAACATCTTGCGCGCATAAGCGCATACACCTTGCGTGCATAAGCGCATACACCTTGCGTGCATAAGCGCGAACACCTTGCGTGCATAAGCACATACTTATAAATCAGAAATCTTATACTCCATTGCCAACAGAGCAAACTGTTTAAAAACCTGGTTATAATGGCATTATACAAACAAAAAGCCTGGCTCGTGCCAGGCTCTTCAATTAAGCTATGTTAGAATAAGCTATTCTATAATAATGTTTACTGTATATCGGGCCGGATTAGTTGCCAAATCGTACAGATCAAATTTTAAGGTATAATACCCCGATTGAATTTCGTAAGGAATATAATCGTTAAATAATACCAAATCTTTTATCTCATGATAGGTTTCTCCCAAGGGAATCTTCATTTCATTGGGTTGCCATGGCGTATCAATCCCTTTTAATGATAAATTTCCAATACCAGGTTCCAACGGTTCAACAAAAATCAGGTTAACCCTGCAATCTTTCAAGGCAATATCATCCTGAAAAATGGCATCGAGCTTTATGGCATTTCCTCTGTAAAAATACTGATCTGCCACCGGAGCATTTACAATAATGGTAGGTGGCGTTGTGTCTCCATCCTCCTTACCACAAGCAAGCATCACTAATAACAAACATAAACCGGCTATATATTTTATCTTCTTCATTACAAATCTTTTTTAATTAGTATGGTCTCGTAACAGGCTTCGTAGGTATAATAGCTACCTTCATAAAATGCAAAACCTCCCCAGTAAGGCATAATTATATTTCCTTCTTCATCATAGGTGGCAACCACATTTTCTTCCAGATGAATTTGCATATTCCCTTCTGAATAAGACCATAGATACATTATTATACTGCCATGATTAGCGCTGGCTGCTATCTCCTGAGGACTAATACTAATTTCTTTCTTTTCAAAATCAATAACCCCAATAATTGTGCGACCATAACCCCAAAAGTTATAGATCTCAATTTGGTTATAGGTGTTCTCAACCTGACTAATGGTTAAATATCCATATTGATCCCAGTAACCATTTTCCTCACCATCAATCTGACCGTACTGAATACTATTGTCTATTTGGTTATACGAACCAAACAAATAGGTATCTTCAAATACAGGTGGCTCATCGGTGGTAAAACTATCTGCCCGGCTAAAAGAAAACCCGTTCTCAGAAAACGTATAAGCTTTGTAATAATAGGTTGTACTGCCAATTAGTTTATCAATCAACATAGAAAAAGTGGCTCCTGCCTTATTATGTTGGATGATACGAGTTGACTCAGTCGGAAAATCCTCTTGTGTACTCATAAAAAAACCATGTTCGATAATATTAGTATCACCTTTGAGTTCCATATCGGTTGTTAGGTAAACACGATCGAAAGTTAAACTATCGTAATAGGCACTCAACACAGGTAAATCTTGTGTTGATAAATGGTTATACTTATCAGCATCAACTTCTTCTTCGCACGATGTAAAAGTGATCATGGCAAAGAGGATAAGTAGGAATAAACTAAATCTATTTTTCATCACGTTCTTCATAATTTAAACTTTAATCGTTTTGTTCGCCTTCGCTGATATGAACATTATCCTGTATTTCGCGGGTTGGAATTTGAAACACCCAGTTTTTAGCACCTGCCGGCACACTTATTTGTCCCGAAATACTATGGTTCGAATTGGTGTAATTACGGTTGATGCCGCGGTACAAGCGTTTTAAATCGAAATACGAAAAGCCCTCGCCCCATAATTCAATCCGGCGTTGCAGATAAACGTACTCTACATCTACCTCATTCATATCCCATCCCGGCTGACGGTTTTCCATTAATGGACGAATGGCTTCTGCAGCCATAGCATACTCACCTTTGTGTGCGTAGGCTTCTGCTTCGATCAGATACATTTCAGCCGCACGCATATACGGGTAATCCTGAGTCCAGTCGTTGGCCCAGCCAAATTTTAAACTGGCCAGCTCCTGGGTAATATTCGGGGCAGTTTCGAAATAGGATTCAAAACGTACTGAGTCTTCAGCCGACATCCCATCCGGGCTATTAAACAAGCCTTTGCGAACATCATCATTGGGTATTACCTGATACAAGGCATAGTCTATTTCACGAACCGAAAGAATACCGGCATAACCGGGACTGTTATTGGAGATATGCGAAAACCACGAAACCAGAGTTGTTTGCGTTTCGTTACTGTGATCAAAACCCCATATCCATTCATTATTGCTTAAATCCAAAAAACCGCTTTTCAGTTCTTTCTCACTCATTAACTCATAGCCATGTCGTGCTAATTGCGAATGTTCAGCTGCTTGATCCCAATCCTGAATTAATAAATAATAACGAGCCAGTAAACCATGAACAACATCGGAATTAACATATCTTTTGCTGGTTGATCGGTCAAATCCATCAATCAGTTTCAATCCTAATAAAAGATCCTGTTCAGCTTGTTTTAAAACCATTTCAACGGTATTTCGCCCTTTTAATACTTCGCGCTGTTCCTTCGAAATAGAATCTCCGTCGGCAACGTATATAGGCACACCCGGCTTATTCCAATTAATGGTTTCTTTGGTTATCACCTCCTGATATAACTGTATCAGATACAAATACGACATACCTCTTATGGTGTAGGTCTCTCCAAGGCAATTCAAGAAAAAGCTATCCTCGGTATCTCTGTCAACCAAATCGATAATTCGGTTGGCATTGGCTATTAGCGTATAAAATGTATTCCAGTTATAAGCTGTGCGTATGTATGGTGCCGAACGATATTGGTGCAGGTAATCCCATGAGAAATAATGGCTGACCGGCTGCGAAATATCCTGACACATCATATCGGTAGCATGCAATACAGCCGTAAAATTAAACGAGTCGTGACTACCGCCATCCTGGTAACTGACCATAAAAGCATACAATCCGTCTACCAGTGCTTTTAACTTGGTAGGATCATCTTTAATGATTTCTTTCAAATCGTTCTCTCCCACGCCGGTTGTATACTCGGTATCTAAATAATCTTTGCTACACGAGGCCAATGATAGTACCAGCATCATCAACCCTATTTTTATATATTTTAATCTACACATTGTGTTTGCTTTTACATGTTAATTGATAAACCTACAGACATTGTTCTCATGGCTGAATAATTAAAGCCTACTGCCCCGTTTAAACTCTGACGCGGATCTAAACCTTTGCGAGCACTTTTCAACCACAGGTTATCTCCGGTTAGATAAATGCGAGCACTTTTCAAATGGAATTTAGATAGCATCTGATTACCCAAAGTGTAGCCCAGGGTAATATTACGCAAGCTGAAATACGATGCATCGGTATAAAAACGATCTGACGAAGCATTGATATCATTGTAATCGTGTGATAAAATCGGTACATCGGTATTTGTATTTCGAGGCGTCCATCTCTTCAGCATATCGCGGTGATAATTACCGCCCACTTTACTTCCCATTAGTGATTGATAATTACTATCCATTACCGTACCGCCAATCTGAAAAGCGGTTTGAACCGAAAAGTCGAAGTTTTTGTATGATACTTGCGAGTTTACACCTCCTGTTACATCCGGAATGGAGCTTTTTCCGGTCTTTACAAAACTGGCATCTTCGGTATTATCAACCACTGTAATAATGGCATTGTTATAATGATCGTACTCATATCGGTAATACAATGCCTTACCCGTTTCGGCATCCACACCGGCCGATTTATAATCGTAGAAATCATAAATAGAGCCACCCAACTCGCGCCAGAAAGAGCCATCGGAATAACCATTCTGATCCTTATTTGGCGGCAAAGTCAACAGCTCATTTTTATAATGTAAAGCATTAAAACCAACACTCCAGTGCAAGCCAGCCTTCTTAATTAAATGAACAGTCATATCCAGCTCAACTCCATTGTTGCGCATATCAAGGTAATTGCGCCACTGTGTTGATGGTAAGCCTTCGGAAAGAGGCAATTGATACTGAAAAAGAAGATCACGGGTTGTTTTGATAAAATAATCGAAACTAACATTTAGCTTATCAAACAAAAAGGTTTCGATACCCACATTAAAGTTTTCACTTTTCTCCCAGGTTAAATCTTTATTACCTCTTGAGTTAAAGCTGATACCCGGTTTTCCACCAATATCAGCAACCACATACTGATCTTCGTATGCATACCAGGTTCCAATGTTATCGTTACCCTGTGTACCATAACTGGCTCGTAATTTAAGATCGTTTACAAAAGCATATTCTTTCATCCACTCTTCCTGACTAATACGCCACGATGCACCGGTAGACCAGAAATTACCCCAGCGGCTATCGGGATGAAATACCGATGTACCATCGCGACGGAAACTTCCGGACAAATAGTATTTGTTATCAAAATTGTATTCTAACCGGCTTAAATAACCTTCTAAAACATATTCGCTATAACCTGATGTAAGACTTCGGTATGAAGTAGCATTGGCAAATTCAGGGTTATACGGATCGTAGAAATTAGCCATGCTACCAGAAAGGTTGTTGTTTTTATTCTTCTTCGACTCATGCCCCAATAATGCCTTTACGGTATGCGAACCAATTGTTTTTTCGTAGTTCAATAACTGGTTGTAGTTTGTTGACACATATCGCTGAGACGTTTTATAACCTAAACCGCCAACGCCCTGGGCATCACCCCCAATAGGTGTCATAAATGTAGACATGTAATTAAAATACAAATCGTAAGCACCGTTTACGGTTAGGGTTAATCCATCGATAATATTAAATAAAGCTGATCCGCGCAATGTAAGGTTATCGGCTTTATTATCGTTGATGTCGGCCTTGGTTGTGGCAACCGGATTGGCTAACGAAGCAAAAGGACGGCCCGTACTTTCGCCATAATCGTATGCCGGCTGGCCATTGGCCTGATACTGTTTCTCACCGGTTTCAAGATCATACAAGTATACCGGATAAATAGGCGCTACCGATTGGGTAAACATAAACAGGTTGCCCTGACTTGCACCACCAGCAGCAGCCGAATTCTGAATAGTACCGGTATATGCAATATTTCCGGAAAGCTTAAACAGGCTGCCAAACTTCTGATCAATCTGGAAACGCGCGTTTAAACGTTCAAACTCCGAACCGTCGATAATACCTTCGTCAGACAAATACCCGAATGAAGCATAGTAGGTTGACATATCGCTACCTCCGCTTAAGCTAAGGTTATATTCTTGTCGGATACCTGTTTTAAAGGGAACTGTTGCCCACTCGTTTCCCCATTTGGTTTCTGTGGCATTTGGATTAATCATACCCGTAAACGGATCGATTAATTCGGTATTGGAAACACCCCTGTAAACATTATATATTAAGCTATTATCAATTAAATCCTGCGATGCCTGCATGCCGGCTTCGGCATATCCATATTTATTTAAATAACTATTGCGCAATGCCTCCCAACTTAGCTGGTAGTATTCAGCCGGATCAGTAACGATATCGTAGTTAGGTACTCCCCTGCTGTTGACTCCAACCCTCGAATCGAAATTAATACTCAAAGCACCGGACTTACCTTTTTTAGTGGTTATTAGTATCACTCCGTTTGCGCCACGTGCACCATACATTGAGTTGGCTGCAGCATCTTTTAACACCGACATATTTTCGATATCCTGTGCCGGAATCGAATTCAGCGATCCTTCGTAAGGTACTCCATCCAATACAATCAAAGGCGATTTCGAAGCTGAAATAGAACCTAATCCACGCACAATAATGCTTCCTCCTGAGCCCGGCTGACCAGAACTTTGTGTTACCTGAACACCCGCCAAACTACCTTCAAGGGATTTTGCCAGGTTGGCCGATTGCATCTTGGTTAAACTTTCACCTTTCACCACACTGGCAGCTCCGGTAAACGAACTCTTTTTAGTTGTACCGTAAGCTACTGCAATCACCTCATCCAAGCCAACCGATTCATTTTCGAGCATTACTACATAATGTTTGCGGGCATCCAACTGAATCATCTGCGTTTGCATACCCACAAAACTAACCTGCAGGGTGGCAGTATTTTCATCAATGGTAAGACTAAAATTACCATCCATATCAGTAACTGTTCCGGTGGTAGTTCCCGGAATAACAACTGTTACTCCGGGCATTCCCATATCTGTTTCTTTCTCAATTACCACACCGGTAATTGTTTTGGTTTGGGCTACACAGACAGTGATGCCTGCCATAAAAAAGACCCAAAACAGACTTATATATTTTTTCATTATCATCATAAATTAGATCAGTATTACAGCTTGTTAAACTTTCTTTTAATGAGGTTATCATTCACCGTAATCTCCAGCACATAAACACCCGCTTTTAAATCAGATGCATTAATTTTAGTAGCATTGATTATTCCTGTCTTGATCGTTTCACCAGTAATGGCAACAATTCGATAATTGGCTCCATTAACCACATCGTTTGATAATTGGATATAATCCTGCACTGGATTTGGATAAATAGTGATAGAACTTAATTCAACCTCATCAATTCCTACACGAAGCAACACATTAACATTTGCCTCTGTAGTCAAGGTGGCTCCTTCTGGATCTGCCGCCGAAATGCTTAACACTGTATTTCCAATAATTGCAGGTTTAATAATTAACAGATCCTCGTTTTGAAACAACTCAATATTGTCGTTGTCTTTTGATACGGTATAGGTTACTTCATCACCATCAGGATCGCTGATGTATTCTTTCAGATCCAAATGATATTCCAGATGCTTGTCCAAATGAACCGTAAAATCCATCTCCTGAATTAGTTCAGGAGCACGATTGGTATTTGTAACCGTTACTATAAACGTGAAGGTGTTTACATTGCCTTTGGTATCTTCACCATTAACAACTATACGATATATGCCATTACTGTCATAATCAGGTCTGAATTTCAGTACCATATTCCGACCATCGAACTCACCGGTAACAATATCATATTCTTCTGCCAGCGTTAATGTGTAATCGATACCACCCTTGTGCGATGCAAATAAGGTAAAATCGTATTCTTCATTTTCGGCAATGGTAAGAGCAAAATTGTTACTGATATTATAAGAAGGCCCATTGTTACGAGTAAACTCAGCACCTACTTTCTTTACTTTATTATTAGGATCGTTTGAGTTGATAGTAATAACAGCTGAGTTATCACTATTAAATACACGTGAGCCATAAAAAGTAAAATCAACCGTGGCAGATTCGCCCGGTGCTATAGTACCTGATGAAGTTGAAGCTTCTAACCACTCAGGACTGATTTGTTCGTTTTCTACGGCCTTAACCATCCAGCCCACATTGGTTACAGGCAAATCGGTTATCGGCATATATTCAGTACCGGTTGATCCAAACATATTACCAGCTTGTAATTCTGGGGAAATTTCACCCAATGCGGCAGGTGCATCCATCTCTCCCGGATAAATAATTCGGATAAAGAAAGACTCACCACCCTGTATCATAACAGGTCGGTCGAAAGTGACTATTTCTTTCACCACCTGACTATTATAAAGTGGTTTTTCGTAACTGTAGTTGACCTTCTGTGAGTATATCAATCCGGTTTTCAAGAATTCTTCATCTCCAGCAAATATCTGAACAGTATAATATCCCTCTACTAAGCTTCGATAAGTATAATAATGGATCAGGTGCGAGAAACAGAATCCATCTTCAGGGGCAATCAACTGAGTTACTGTATGCACCGGATAACCACCAGCACCCCATCCAAAAGTATGTTTCACTTCTTCTGAAAGTAATTGAGTTAATACCCTTGCATCATCATTAATATCATCACCGGCTGTGCTTTTTACTTTTCCGGTGCTTTTTAACTCCACCGAGCTACTGTTTAAGGGTACAGCATCGCCCATCGAATAAGTATCGCTCAACGACATAAAGTCATAGGCATATTTAATATTCAGATTAAAATCCAGGTCATTTTTACCGGAATTATCAATGGTTACTGTTTTTGTTTTAATGGTTTCACTGTCTACTGCATAGGCACTAATGTTATCAGCATCAACTGAGATAGCAGGAGCTTCCTGAATGTGTGCACGACACTGAACTCTGATTTTATATTGCTCATCTACATCTGCTTCCTGCAAATTATCCAGCTCTTCCTTCGTCAGATCTTTAACTGCCTCATAATCCACAATTATAATTTCGCCGCTTAGATCTGCTACTGTATTGGGGCGTTTGAATAACCAAATTCGTCCTTCCAATTCACCTTCGGCAGGAATTACCAGTGGAATAGGTTCCGGGTTAATAATATCCGGCGTATAAGTCGGCAGATATTCAATGTCCATGTAACCCCACGTAAGTGTTCCTGATCGCATTGGAACCCATGTCTCCATCTGCGCTTTAAAGTTACTTTCAAGACTAGTAATAAAGAACTTTCCCACTCTAAAGTCTCTCAATCCGTTGTTCTCCCAGGTAAAATAATATACCCAGTTATCGTCCAATGGTTGATGTTGGTTAACATATCCATCCTGATCAACCACGTAAATATTTCCGAAATCGATATCATCAATTTGCACATCGTGCTCTCCTGCAATACTTATATTGAAAGGTAACTTCAACATCCCGTCACCTACCGTATTGTTCAGTATGGTAATGTACTCGGTATATTCGCCGGCATAAATATGAGTTGCATCCACTGTTATCTGATGCCTTGCTGTGGCTCCGGGTTCAAGAACCTCTTTCTTAATAGGGAAGAACTCAAGCGCACAGTTATTGCTGATATATGACGATCCGTAGGCAACATTTAACCCTTGGGTACCATCTATGTTTTCAACTCCAATACCGGAAATTCCAGGTACCATTGAAAAATCGGTAAGATCAAAATTATATTGCGTTTTAATTCTACCGTCTTTGTAAAGAATAGCTTGCCATGACATAGGTCCCATTGACATACCAAAACCATCGGTAAACGAACGCCAGGTAATAATAAGCTCATCTTCATTTTGCTGATAATAAACGCCCGCCAGCTCGTCACTATATAAATCATTGTAGCTGAAACCAAACATCGGAGCAAAGTAATTATTCAATCCATCGGTAGAAGGAATCTGTACATCACCTCGAGGATAGACTTCACTGGTATCGGAGAAGGCAATTACTCCGGTATAACCAATAAATATCTCGGAATAGTCATTGCCATAAAACTCGAAATCCCATGGCAACTCAATAGTATTCCAATAATTACTGTAATTGGTTACATCCATTGATACCAGCTTAGTTCCAGTTTTTGTTATATCAACCCAATCGTAAAAAATCGATTTATGATCGTTACTATTAAAGAATTGATATTCGTAATCTTTAACCACTCTTGATGATTTAAGAATTGATTTATCTTCAAAAACAATACTACTTGCCTTTAATGCATACTCAAGATTACTATTACCGGTATTTGAAATAGTAAGCTCAACATTGGTTTGTTCGCCAGCATTAAGGTTAATATTAAACTCCTGAACATTAGTTGATATTAATGGGGCCTCCACAATATTACTTTGTAATTCAACCGAAATTGTTTCATTCGTATTAAATACAATTTCAAGCGTTGCGGTATAGCTACCCACAACATCACTTAAAGCTTTAATTATAAAAGTTTCGATGGTTTCGGCACCCACACTCACTGGCAATATTTGATCGGTAATAAGCTGGAACTGATCAGCATTGGCACCTTTTATTACCATACTGGTAATCTCACCCGGAGCGGTTCCGTCATTTATTACTCTTAGCTTGCGCTCGATATTGGCCAAATGAAAATTATCTCCAAAATCAATGGCTTCCTGATCAAGCAATAAGTCAGACTCTCCACCTGCTGTTACATCAATATTAGCTGCATAGTTGATGTATGGCTTGGTAGGCATATTAGTTAATATCGGCAGATATTCAACGTACGTGTCTTCATTTAGCTTATCTGTTAGTAATGAGTATTCCATGGTTACAATCTCATCCGGCAACAACACACCTGAAGGATTGGTAATTGAATGAAACAAACCTAAACCAGGATTAACCATGGTAATATTGGTATTGGTTGTAATGTTTGTTTGATTGCTTAGGATATAATTGGCTACAATGGCATCATTCTCCTCCAAATCGTGTGCCCATACCGACCAAAAAGTAGTATTGGTGAATCCATCCAAATCATTGTAAATAACCTGCATATTACCACCTTTATCAATTATCATTTCAAATTCAAGCAGGTGATAAATAATAGAGAAGGACTCGCTATCAAGGCTTCCCATAGGTATATTCTTAAACAGTACTACAAACTTATCACCAAAATCCTGGTAATAAATTTTACTATCAATTGTATTGCTATACAACACCGATTCGCCTAATGCACAAAAAGCTTTGGTTGGGCTATATTCATTTAACGGAGCCATTGGATACTGATTAAACGTTCCGTCGTTGGTAAAGGCTATTAATCCCTTTGGTGATATATATGCCTTACGTTGTTTCTCCCCAAAAAATGGAAATCCGAATGAAAGATCAACCTCATGCATCCAGGTTTGATCGGTAATGGTTGCCAGATTTTCGATTACTTCACCTGTGGTAGTAATATCGATCCAGGTATCCGGTGTTTCATCAGTTTCAACAAAATATCCAAAACGACTTATATCAGATGTCTCACCTTCAAAATCATCTGGTCGGTCAGCAAATTTTGGTATAAAATATTGCAAAGGTTGTTCACCCAGGTTTTTCATCATTAGCGTTCCGGTAAGGGTATCGCCAATGGTAACATCAGCGAATGAAGCCGATTTTGGTGAAAAAGCAGCGTTAGGTGGATTTACCGCCTGCCCCGTTACTTTAATAATATACTCGCCAGTCTGATCGAGATCGTATAAGCGGAACTCAGTATTTAGCGATCCGGCCTCTTTGGGTGTATAACTCAGGTTAAAGATAACAGATGACAGAGCTTCTACTTTCTTAACCATGTCTCCTTTCAACCTAATAGTTCCGGTAGCCTCTTCCTGACGCCCCAGAATTAAATCAGCCAAACCAGTGTTAGAGATATGGGCCTCCAATACTTTTTCATTTCCGATAACCACGCGGCCGAAATCAAGCAAGGTTGTTCCGGACAATTTTGGTTTATGACCTTCAACAATTGTTTGCAACGGAAAACTTAACAGTTGATTTTCTGTATCGTTGGTTTGAATATTTACATTGAAATTATAAGTTCCGTTGATTACATCAGAGATATCAATATTGTAGATTACGGTATCCTGATTCTCACCTGCGGTACTGCTCACTTCGCCACTTTCCCGTGGTAAGGTGATAAAGCTATTCCCTTTGGAAAAGTAACTGATAGCCTCTACCATAAACGAAAATCCTTCGATATAAACATCGCCTAACGATTTCCAGGTCGATCCATTGTTTGAGCTGTAATAGTTATTTTCGCGACCCCAACCTTCTTCGGCTTCAAAAGCAACTGATAAAGGATATTTATGACCTGTTGGCGGGTGAATAACTACCCAGAAATACGATCCATTCTGAAAATACAGGTTATTCGACAACTCGTGTTTTGCTGTCTGTCCCACCGTATTGTCGCGTAACTCTTGTCGATGACGTAATTTGGCTGTGGCAATATCAGCCCCTTCGAATATTTCAATTACAATTCGCTCGTAATCGGCCAATACAAAATTTAAGCGAGCAGCAATATGTGTTAAGTTAAATCCATCTTCTAAATTTACATGATATCGAGTGGCCGATGAACTAGGTGTTTCAGGATTGGCTTCCCCTATTTGATAATAAGATGATGCCGTTAAATACCCTTTAAAAATACTGGTATCGGCATGCTGATTAAACTCCACAAGCGTTTCGTAAGGACTGGTTTGATAAACCTGAATATTACTCTCCGTTGAATAAGCATAACTACTGCTATTATTGGCTGCTATAAAATCTTCGTTATCCTCAATATTTAAATCAAAGTTGGTCAACCAGCGTAATGATCCTGCTCCTGAATTTTGTAATATAAACTGATCTTCAATACTTGTATTTTCCTGAGCATTCAATACATGCTGAACATAGCTTAATGGCGAACCCGCATTAAAGTCAACAATCAACTCAGCAGTTGGACCAGCTGTTGTTTCAGCTTGTAATACATTGGACAATACTGATTCATTACCCCATTTATCAACCGATACTACTCCAATGTAATAAGTAGTAAGTGCATCCAATTCCTCAACATAATACTGAGCCTCGGCCCCAACTGCATCTGTTGACAAGGAATTGTATTTTTGAAATGGATAATTCGCTAACTGAGCTCCATCGATTGATGTTTTGGAAAAGTACACTTTGTAATAATCCGGTTTTCGCCCATAACCTGTTTCAGGTACAGTAAATGTTAGATTCACCTTATCCTGGGTTGACGAAGCTACCGCAAGATCAGTAATGGTTGCAGGACCGGTAGTTGTTTTTTCATCTAAGGCATACAAGGCATTGATATTTCCAGTTCCGAGTTTATTGTAATACTTGTGTTCTTCAGCATTATCACCATAAACATTGTAAACCGATCCTTTTAGAATAGAAAACACCTCGGTATTGGTAAGATCTTTTCCAATGTTATTGGATACAATCAAAGCAGCCACACCCGACACATGCGGACAAGCCATTGAAGTTCCTTCGAGCCAACCATAACCACCGTTGGGCAACGTACTAAAAATACCATGATGATATGGAGCTTCTATTTCTTCTTTATTCATTTCTTCATCTAAATCCATATCGCCTCCCGGGGCCGAAACATCAATCCACTGACCATAATTGGAATATGCAGCCTTGGTCTTATTCTGATGAATAGCAGCCACCGTTATCACATTAGAAAGGTATCCGGGGTAGTACTCGCCATCAGCATTTGAATTACCTGCGGCAAATATTACCACACCCCCTTGCATCGGGCTTCCTTCATACATACCGGCTTCCTCAATAAAATATTAAATACCTGCTTCAACCGACTCCTCGCGTGTACCGGCAGTTGAATACCCCCAGCTGTTTTGAGATATCACAGCACCGTTATCTGCAGCATATACATACGAAGCTGCAAAACCTCCTTGGGTTGTTCCGTCAAAAATCTGACAGCTCATCAACTTAACACCGTCTGAGTTACCTGTACCTCCGGCTATACCAGCCGAACCAATCCCATTGTTATTTACTGCACTAATAGTACCGGCAACATGTGTTCCATGATTACCCGGTGCAATCTGACCTGTTGCCGAAGCAAAGTTATATCCGTAAACATCATCGGTATATCCATTTAAGTCACTGTCTTTACCAGTAGTTCCATTCAGTTCTTTTTCATTTACCCACATATTGGCACTCAAATCAGGATGGGTATAAGAAATACCTAAATCATGCACCGAAACAATTACCGATGGATGACCTGCACACTTCTCCCAGGCTTCCCAAAGGTTGATATGAGCCAGATCAAAACGATCTAAAGTACCAGTTGGTCCGTAGTGATAATGTTGTTCCATCAACTCATCATCAAACATGAAATCCTGCTGTGTAGATTTTAATTTAGCAACATTCTTCTCAGGATTATAGCGAATAACTCTACCTCCATCAAAACTTTTTTCTCTAATTCGCTCAGCTGTTTGAATGGATGAAATATTCTCAAATGTTTCTATCACCTGATTCAATGAGGCCTCTGACGAATAATTTATTTCGTACCACAAATGCAAGCCATGCTTCCGGTGTCTTTCATCATATTTAGCATTATACGGAAAAACTCTTTTTAATTGTGACGCCCTATAGAAGGTTAATGCTTCATCAATCTCGGTAATACCTAGCAAAGCCTGACCACTTGATGTGGATTTTAAGGTCATCAATTCAACATCGGGCTTTAGTTTTACTCTAAAGACTCCTTGCAGATATCCTTCTTCAAAAACCTGCTGAGCATTTCCAACTTCAGCAAGAAGTATAAAGAAACATATCCAAAAACAACTTCGTACTATGTTCATCTTCGAAATTAAATAGGTTAACAATATCAATTCATAACTATCAATAGACCACGCATTAATATCCGTGCTACATTTTCAGGCAATATTTTTGGCAAGGTTTATGCTAGTATACTTTCTACTCCAATTCGCAAATCAGATCTTTTTAACTTTATTTGCCAATTTTTAAGCCCCAGTAGAACCTCATCTTAACCCTAATTAATCCTCAGCACAAGAACATTATTAACATATTAAACATCACACATTAACACTTTTTGCCTTGATATTCTGGTATATTGCACCTCTCATTTTTCGAATAAGAAGAGTAAACACATTGGTTTAATGTTTTGATTTTTCACATGGAATTCTTAGGCTTTTTAAGGTATTTTTGAAAATCAACAAATAGAGTTTTTTTAATCCCCAATTAAAATGAGTCGATACTCAAACAAAAAGTACTTGATTATTTTTGCATGCCTATATGTTTTTGCACCCCTTTCATCAGCAAAAACTATTTTTAAAGAAGACAGCCTCATTATAGCTTATAAAAAAGCAGCCAAAAAAGAGGATCGTTTCAATTCTTTAATTCAATTGATTGAGCATACACGTAAATACGATCATAAAAAATCGATACTTTACGGAAAACAAGGCGAAATACAAGCCTCAAACGAAGATGATATGTACTGGAAGGCCAGATTTCAGTTTGAAAATGGCGTAACACATTATTACCTTTCAGCTTATGATAAGGCATTAAACAAATATTTTAAAGCTACCAATAACTTTAAATCTATTGATGACTATGTTAATCTTATTAAATGCTACAATAATATTGGAATGATTTACGATAGAATCGAACAATATGAGAAGGCTGTTAATTACTATCAGGATGCCGTTGAGGAATTCAAACAATTAGACACTAAAAATAAAGATGAATTTAATCGATTTATTCCTCAGTTGTATAACAATATAGCAAGTGCATATAATAAACTAAAGCAAACTGATTATGCCATTGAATATTATGAAAAAGCACTGCAGGAAGCTGAAAGAATTAGCTTTGACCCTATTTTAGGGGCTATCTACACCAACCTGGGTATCATTAAACTAGAACAAAACAACCTAACTGAAGCCAAAATTTATCTAGACAGGGCTCTTACAATACGAAACAATAACAGCGACACTTTAAACATGGCCAAAACATATAATGTACTTGCCAATTATTATTTACTAAATAATCAACTGGACAGTTCTTTGTGGGCAAGTGAATTATCGCTTGATATATCTGTTAAATCGAATTTACTTGAATTGCAAAAGTCTTCCTATGCTTTATTGTTTGAGGTATATGAACACAAAGCCCTCTATAAAGAAGCTCTTCAGCAACATAAAAACTTTAAGCTTATCAGCGACAGCATTAGTAACGAGCATAAACTAAACCGACTGGCTCAGTTAGAAACTTCGCATGAACTCGAACAAATTGAAACACAAAACAAAACTGAACAAGAAAAATTAAAATACAAATACACAATTCTTTTACTCCTTCTAACAACTTTAGGTACTATTGCCATTGTAATAGCACAAGTATATAAATCGCAAAAAAGTAAACTAAAAAAGAAGTATAAGCTGCTAAAGTTAAATGCTGATACAAAAGATCGGGAACTTACCACCAATGTTATGCAATTAGTGCAAAACCATCAGATAATTACTGATACAGTAAAAGATCTAACCCACTTAAAAAAAGATACAAACAATAAAGTAGGAACTAAAATTCAAACCTTAATATTCAAACTCCAATCCCAATCAAATCAGGAAATATGGAATGAATTTGAGCTTCGTTTTAATCAGGTACACAATCATTTTTTTGACAACCTGAAAAAAGAGCACCCTACTATTACAACCACCGAAAGACGACTGTGTGCTTTATTACGGCTAGACATGTCATCAAAAGAAATTGCTGCTATTACCAATCAAACTATTAGAGGTGTAGAAGTTGCCAGAAGCCGACTGAGAAAACGATTGGGTTTAACCGGGAAGAATATTAATTTGGTTAGTTATCTCAATTCTTTTTAAAACGGGGTTGCATTAATGCAACCCCGTTATTAAAATATTTACTTTTTACTAATCTTTATTGTACTTCTATATCCATTTACTGCTTTTGTTGAAAGTAAATAAACACCGTTTGGCAAGGATGACACATTAACCGTTGAAATTGCATTTCCGGTAACTACCATCCGCTGAACTCCAGCCAAATCGTAAATCTTAGCTTCAATAACAGGTGTTTCTGAAACAATAGTAAGAAGATCGTCAACCGGATTAGGATAGACCACCATAGCATTCTTATCCACTTTTTTGATAGATGTTGCCACCTGATCTAATCCATATTCCTTATCCTTAGTATATTGATTTAGCGAGAATGAGGTACTATAAATATCATAACCGTCTAAAGTAATGGTTAGCGTATACGACCCGTAACGAATATTAGTGAACTCGGTTAATCCAGGTGTAAAATCATCATCAGAAGACATATTCTCATATCTGTAATAATCGTCTTCCAAAACAACAGATGCACCCCCCAGTTCACCACCATCATTGTTAGATCCGCGGGTAGCAATGTCGTAAACAGTAATATTGATGTCTCTTGTCAGGGCAACAAGGGTATACATATGCTCTAAATCAGTGGAGCCATCAACAGTAAAATTACCAAATACATCCAATGGTTCGTAACCGCCTTTTGTGATTGATACGGTATATTTGCCGTAAGGAATTTCATCGATATAGGCAATTCCAAAATCATCACCACTGCCAGTATAATCGCTGTAAGTTTCAGCTGTAGCTGTATTGGTTAATACTACCCTTGCTGATTTCAATAATCCTTCTCCAGAAAAATCATTATAAATATCTTCATCATATACTTTAAATACCAGGTTCCGCGAAGGTATTAATACAACGGTCTCTCCAACTGTTGTTGCATCTGTAACCTCAAAAGTACCCTCAGCCGATGCATAACCATCCTTTGAAACCTCGTAAGAATAGGAGCTGTATACCACACCATCGAAACTAGCCAGTCCGGATGCATCAGAAACAGCTGACCAACTATAGATGTAATCGTCATCCAATAATTTTACTTCAGCACCTTCAAGCAAATTACCCTGACCATCCTGTATGGTAAAATCAAATGAAGCTACCTCACTTGTCATATCTAGAGATATTGATTTAGTGGATTCTCCATCATAAATCTGATATGGTAAATCATCTGAAATTAGTATTTCATAAGTGATAAAGCCATCTGCCGAAACAGTGATGTCATATTTACCGGTTTCAACATCCGAAAGAACAGCTATTCCGGCTTCGTCTGTTGTTAATACAAACTCTTCCAAACCGTTATTGAGCACAATAGTTGCACCTGCCACAACATCGCCGGTAGAATTATGCGTAACCTCAAAAGTTACTGTACCGGTTTTAAATTTAGTACTTGACAAATCACTTGTTGAAATAACCGTATTGCCATTCCCATCGTTTTCAAAAATATACAAGGTATTGTCGTTAACAACCAGCTCTTCTATTTTGCCAAAGTAATAAGCTCCATCGGAAGGATTACGCGATAACTGGTAATTATTATTACTTATACCTGTTAAACACTGAATTTTATATTGCTGCCAGGCTGAATCATAATAACTATAAACGACACCATAAGATGTTGGCACTACTTGAATGATATCCTGATTATTAGTACCGGCGGCCAATACCGGAGTTGGATTATCAATATCGGTTCTAATAACGTATATGCCATTATTACCCTCGGGAGTGGTTGCTGTAAAGAACAATTTATTACCCGATAAAACCAGGTTATCTACATGATCATCTTCATCAACACCGTTAACGTTAACAACCAACACTTCTGTAGGGCTTGAAATAACAGTTAACTTTTTAAATCCAGACCTCTCGCTGTTTACAGTGGGCTCGCTAACGGCATATATTTTATTATTACTCTCAATTAGTTCTGTATCATAGAAATTATAATCCAAAACAGTTGTGATTTGAGTAGGATCAGCTAATGCTATACAAGTAATGGGCTCAGATTGCTGATAAGACACGTCGTAATTAGTAGCAAAGATGTAACTGCCGTTATTGGTAAGATGACTCCAATGAGCTGTTGATGCAGACTGTCGTTCAGCATATTTTGAGATAGTACTACCTTCAGCGTCATAATTAATTTTAAAAATGCCATCAAAACCAGAAACGTTTGATATTCCAGCGAAATACAGACTTTGATCAACAAATACAGTTGGCATTTCTCCTGTAGTAAATGTTTTACTACTATGTCTGATACCACCAAAGGCAGGATCTTCTTCTAAAACTATATTACTAGCGCTTGTACCATCTGTCTCTTGTACGCCGCATAGAAATGAATAAGACGTAAAATCATAAGCCCCTTTAAAGAAATCATAATATCTGGCGCCTGTTTGATACGGTGCCTGAACAATTTTTGCAACATTTAAGTTTGATCCATCAGCACTAACAAACACACTGGAAGCAGTACCATTATTGATAGCTCTAACCATTGCAAAATCCGACTCAGAGCTAATTTTGCCTTGATAAAACGCAATCGGATCTCCCGACCATCCCTGCAGATATTGCATCATATCTAAATCAAGAGCATCGGCCTCAGTATAGTTTTCCGTATCTGTACTATAAAATATCAGATCGTTGGTGCCATTATTAATTCCATACACAATTCCAGTATTGTAGATATTGGCATCGATAAAAGTACCGGCTTCTGTCTTTTTAATATAAGTATCAGGTACAATTTCATTAGCCTGAGAAAAAGCAGATAAATAAGTTAACAAAATGAGAAATAAAGATAAAATTCTTTTCATACGAATGACTTTAAGAAGTGTTTGCAACTAATAAGAGTCATAAAATAGACTCTAATTGAGTTTAGATTATTTTTACTTAATAAAGAATAAACTTACCCCAATCACTTCGATAAAGACGCGTACATTGCCTCATGATAACCTCAACATAGAATTAATTAATCCTTAGCAATTAACACACACACCTCTCGCACAACAATGCTACGACTTGATTTACTGACCACTACCTCCTCTCACATCTCAATTAAAAACCAGATGTAATTTCTTACAAGTACAATTAACCTTGTTGGCAAAAATATAATCTTGATAATAACTTAGTAAAGAAACACCTTAGCACTTATGCTTAAGTCCTATTAAGAAGTACTCTAGGTAACACCGCATGTCAACTCTATAGCTATATTTTCAATCATTGGCTTAAAAAAAGGGCTCCAAACCAGTTGAAATAACCAACTAAAGTCTGAAGCCCATAAAATATAGGTTGCTATCTACCTAATCTGTTATCTTATACATATCAAAAGTACCGTAATCCCAATAAGAGTTTAACATATCTTGAGGATATACATGGTAGGCCATTCCTTCAATACTTCCTAAACAACTGTTATAAATACCAGGCGAAGTACTTCTCAACCAAAAATTCTGATATTGTGGTTCATAACTCCCATCAAAATAGAAAAACTGTGAGGGTATATTACAGTTGGTAGCCTTCCGATCGAAACGAATTTCGACCTTCGAACCCGAAACATCCCAAAAACCATCTATATATACCGAGTATGGATCATCGCCGGCAGTTACTTTGGCTGTATACTCAAACTCTCCGTAGGTTGAATGCTCGTACACCATATAGGTACCAATAAAAGCATCTCTATCGAAGTCGCAGAATTTATATAATTGTAATGTATACTCATTACTATACTCTGCCACCTCGTTGCTAATACTGCTATTTAACCGAAGGCTCAATTGGGTTCCTAAAGGTTCAGCTCCTTCAAATATTCCTTTAATTGTTACTTCACCTAAAACTTCACCTGCAGCAATTGTTATCTCCTTATTAACAAATTCAAAATCTACTCCTTCAACCGAAGATGTGTTTTCTTCATCAATAACAACGGTAAAAATCCGATCAGTATCAACTGCCCTATTGACGCCAACCTTAATATTATATTCAGGATTATTGCCATCAATAATCATACTTCCTCTACTCTCGATAAAATGAATTTGCGACGGGCCATCATATGTAGCTACCTCATTGGGTTGGCAATTCCACAATAAGAGTCCGACTGCTACCAAACTAAGATATTTATATAATTTCATTGCTTTTTTATAATAAGATTAATAACCCGGATTTTGCTCAATATTCTTGTTAGCATTTAGCTCAATGGTTGGAATAGGCCATTGCCAACGATAATCATCAGGTGTAATCTCCAGATCATTGGCCACATTGGTATTAGCTTGGGGTACACGAACAAATCCTTCGCCATAACGCTTTAAGTCAAACCAATAAAACCCTTCGAACATCAGCTCTTTTTTTCGTTCTGTTTTAATGAGCTCTTTCAGTGCATCACCCACCTGGTTAATAGCAGACACCGTTTTTATTCTGTTTTCCAATAATGACATTAAATCAGCCTGTGCCAGTTCATCTTCATTTAAATAAGCATATGCTTCGGCTCTGATCAAATACATTTCGGCTAAACGCATAGGTTTAGGCATATTAAGGCCTTGTTGATCAAACATTGGATTTGTAGGATACTTAAACATTAAATATCCGGCCCAGCCAAAGTTGGTTTGAGTATATTGCAGGTGATAGGCTCTGATATCTTCTCTTTCGGTTAGTAAATCAATCCACCATTGACCCGGAATATAATCGGGCGACGGCAATTCGTCAGACCCATTTCTATTATAAAAGTTATATCCGGGTGTTGCACCAAAATCTGTTAGAGTATAACCCACTTTCCAAATAATCTCGGTTCCTTCATCTTCTAAAAACATATCCAGATAATCGCGACCATTTGATAAGGCAAACATTTCATCGTCAATCAGTTTTGAAGCGTAAAGAATAGCGCTTTCATAATCTTCCATATCCAGAGCTACTCTTGCTCTCAGACCATATGCAAATTCAAGTGAGAAAAATGTATTGTTATATATTGAGGGTATATGTTCAAAAGCTTTCTCTATATCTTCCAATATAAATGTATACACATCTTTAACTGTATTTCGTTCAGGATTTGTTACTTCATTATAAGTAACGTAAGGAATACCTAAATCCTTTTCATCAGCTTGTGAATAAGCCTTTCCATACAATCTAACCAAATTATAATGTATCAGCGCTCTGGCTATATAAGCCTCTCCTTTTAAATTACTAATAAGAGCAGAATCTCCGGTTACAGCATCGATGTTATTTATAAGGTAAGTTGCATTATAAATAGCCGCATAAGAGGCAGCCCACATATTACCAACCTCTGATGTTCCTGGATTTAGTTTCCATGCGTATACATTACCATATTGGTTACTATAGAAAGTGGTTGCAAAGGCCGCATCCGTCATAAGAGCCGGAAATATTGTTAAACCGAAGCCATATGAATCGCTCCCCATAAAGGTTGCATACACTCCATTCATTAGCATCTGCGCATCATCTGTAGTTTGTAACGCTTCGTCTTTAGGAATAGAATCATGCGGTGTTAAATTAAAAAAGTCTTCACACCCAACCATAAAAGGGATGGTTAAAACTAATATGGCTATGAACTTTATATTTTTCATCATCACTTCTTTAAATTTTTTAATTAGAAACTTAAATCAATACCAACGGTATACGTTTTCACATTGGGATACATGTTAAGTTCATTGGCACCATGAAACTCAGGGTCAATACCTGTATAACCTGTAAAAGTTAGGAGGTTCTGACCTTGAACATATATTTTAGCCGCGCTAAACACCTTACTACGTGTTAGTTTATTTAGATTAACATTATACGAAAGGTTTATATTTTTTAAACGAAGAAAAGAGGCATTCTCTAACAAGCGTGTATCAAATTGATTATCCTGGTATTCGGGCGACGGATGCTTGGCTTTATCACCCGGCTTTTTCCAGTAATCCAGCATTTCCTTACTTTGGTTATAAGAAGTAAACATTCCCTGGCTTTCGGTAAAATAACGCGTGTTATTTACCAGGTATTTATTAGCCATCCAGGTAAAGAATACCGAACAAGACAAATTCTTGTAAGTAGCGGTAGTTCTCATACCTCCATTCCAGGGAGCAATAAATGATTTACCTTCTTGCAATACTCTATCACTATCTGAATAAAAATCGGTTACAGAATCATCTTTTTTATACCATAAACCTTTACCTGTGGCAGCATCAACACCAGCCCAACGAGTCAGATAGAAGGTACCCAAAGGCTGGCCAACCTGCATTAACGTTGAAACCTGATCAAGTTCCTTAAGTCCACCATAAAGTTTGGTAACTTCATTTCTATTATAAGCAAAATTGGTGTTAACATTTAAATTAAAGTCTTTGGTTTGAATCAAGTCCAAATCAAATTCAACTTCAATTCCTTTATTGGTCATTTCACCTATATTTTCCATGCGTCCACCAAGTCCACTTGACCAAGAATAGGGTAAAAAGAACAACATATCTTTCGTATCTTCCTGATACAATTCAATTTTAGTTCTGTAACGTTTAAAAATGGCTAAATCTAAAGCTACATTGGTTTTAATTTTTCTCTCCCAGGTAAGATCAGGATTTCCATATTGTCCAAAATAAATAGCTTGCTGATTCTGGTAAGAACCAAAATTAAATAAATCAAGATGTTGATAGTTACCAATATTATTATTTCCTGTTTCACCAATACTGGCTCTAAGTTTTAACTGATCAATCCAGTGAATACCTTTAATTAACTCCTCTTCCTGAATATTCCATCCTAAACCGGCACTCCAGAATGTACCCCAACGATTATCTACCCCAAAACGAGAAGAACCGTCGCGACGCAAACTAAAATCAGCCAAATATTTATACTTATAATTGTAATTTACATTGCCAAAGAATGAGGCCATGGTATAGTCACTCATTCCACCACCCCAACTTGCAATTTGCGTTCCAAGCGATACTTGCTTTAATCCATTTGCAGGCAGATTTTTGGCTGAAACACTAAATGATTTTGATTGATTCATTACGGCTTCCTGCCCCAGTAGAAAAGTGAAATTATGACTCTCTTTTAAATTTAACTTATAGGTTAAAGTATTGGTTGGTGTAAGTCTGTAGTTTCTTACAAAGGCTTCAGTTGTTGAACCTTTAATACCCTGGCCACCATAAGCAAGAGGATTGATATAACCACGGCCTGTTCTGTAGTAGTAATCGATACCTACATTAAACCTGTATACCAAATTATTAATTAACTCAACATCGAAAAATCCACCACCAACAATTTTTAATGTTTGCTCATCATTCTCATTCAAATCCAACTCTTCAAAAGGATTAACCGCATATGGAAAACCATTGCTATTGTATGAACCATCTTCGTTTTTATTATATAAATACGGATTTAACATACGCGATGCAAAAATTGGATTTAACAAGCTATTAGATATAGTATTGGTATTATTCTTCATCTCCTGACCAAGCATCAGGTTCAAACC
This sequence comes from uncultured Carboxylicivirga sp., assembly GCF_963668385.1. Lineage (GTDB taxonomy): Bacteria > Bacteroidota > Bacteroidia > Bacteroidales > Marinilabiliaceae > Carboxylicivirga. Next base: position 4,171,522 of record NZ_OY764327.1, on the reverse strand, counting down.
AAAATTACTTTTATCTGATATTTTGTTATCGAGGTTCAGACGTAAAGTCATTCGTTCAAAATCTGAACGTGGCATGATTCCATCCTGAAACATATATCCTCCAGAAAGGTAAAAGCGTGTTGTTTCATTACCTCCACTTACAGATAATTCATGTGACTCAGACATGGCATTATGCAATGCTTCGTTAAACCAATTAGTATCGTATTTTAATAATTGTAACTTTTCTTCTGGAGTGTATGATTTAATGCCAATCTCTTCTTCGTACTGAATCTTTTCGGCAGTATTCATCATCTCAAAATTATCGCGTACAACCTGGCTTAAACCAAATTGACCGCGATACTGAATGGTTGTTTTACCATCTCCGGCACCTCTTTTGGTTTCGATTAAAATTACACCATTACTAGCTCTTGAACCATATAACGAAGTGGCTGTAGCATCTTTAAGTATAGTCAGAGTTTTAATATCGTTAGTATTAATTGAACTGAACTGTCCGGCCGTAATTTGGATACCATCCATAATATAAAGTGGATCGTTGCCTGCGTTAACAGAACTGGTTCCTCGCACCCTAATAGTAGCAGAAGCTCCGGGTGCCCCTGATGAACTGGTTGCTACCACACCTGCAGCCTGTCCTTGTAATGCCTGATCGAAACTTACAACAGGAACTTGTTCCAGTTTTTCGGCTTCAACAACTTCTACAGCACCGGTATAGGCACCTTTTTTTTGCTTTACATACCCACCGTTTACAACTACTTCACCCAGTTTTTCTGAATCATCCTGCATTTGGATATTTAGCTCTTTCTGGCCGATATACGCTATCTCCTGTGTTTCATAGCCAATAAAAGAGTATACCAACACCTGTGCATCAGTTGGAACCTGCAGGTTATAGGCACCATCAATATTGGTAACGGTTCCAACCGTAGTGCCTTTTACTAAAATGGTTACACCTATCATTGGCTCTCCATTGGATTTATCTGTGATGGTACCGGTAAGGGTAGTTGTTTGCGCCCAAACCGATCCGGTTGAAATAAAGAGAACCAACGACAAATAAATTAATAATTGCCTCATTATAATGTAATTTTGTAGATTTTGAGTTTATGTATTCGTTCATCCCTAACGATGAACTGCCTTTGCCTTATTTATTCAAATAGACGGATTTACTTTATATATATGGGAATTTGAACAGTACTATAATTTAAACTCTGATCGGACGTAACTACCACTACATAATAGTCGCCCGCCATAATGTCTAAAGGAATGGATGTTTCAAATAAATATTGATCACTGATCACATCTTCTTTTCCTGATAATGGAAAAGTAACTGCGTCGGGATTATAGGGATCATCCCATCCCCTGCTATTTTTTGTTTGTTGTTGGGTAAGATAAACAGTACATTCTTTCAATTCTGTATCGTCGGTGAATGTAGCTGAAAACATAAGGGTATTTCCCCTGTAATAAGTTTGAGCCTGAGGAGCTGTTACAGTAGCAACTGGTGCGGTTGTGTCTGTTGTTTCATCTTTATCACATGCCACAAATAACAGAAGGCTCATTGCCAATAACATTAATTTTCTATTCACTTTTATCATCTTCATTGGGTATTTATTGATGGGGTTCAATTCTTTTTGTTGACAATTCTGTATAATGGCACGCTAAAACTATATTCATTTAGTAGCTACGTTTTTGCTAGCAATTATAAAGGAAGAAGCCCCGCTCGTTAGCGGGTGCTTCTATCCGGCACAATAACTCTTTAGAGTTTATTAACCTTTGTCCATGCTTTAGCTCCATTTACATCAGTAGTTACTACGATATAAATTCCTTTAGCCAAATCAGAAATATTTATTTGAGTGATATCACCTCTTGTAACTTGTTTTACTTTTGCACCGTTAATAGCAATAACGTCAACGGATACAATTTCTTTATCTGTAGTAATATTAATCACATCTGAAGCTGGATTTGGATAAATTGATATACCATTATCTTTGGTTTTATCCATACCTGTTGATATTTCAGAAATTGTAAAAGAGACAGAACTTATATTGTCATCAACTAAAAAGTCAGTTTCAGTATATGTATCATATCCATCACATACAATGGTTACCGTATAAGTACCCAATGGTAAAATTGGGGTATTACCTGTTACCATATTTGTAAAATTATTATAACCTATAGTTGTACTATATTCAGACTCATCAGTTTGATCAACAAAAGTTAGAGTTACATCATATACTTCTGAGCTGGTATTGGCATCAAGTACAGTAATCATAAACTGCTTTCCGGTTTGCAATGAATAAGTTACTTCTGTAGTGTATGCACCTACGTAATACTCCTGATTAACACCCACATAAGGCATTGATGAACCACTTGCATCAACAGTTACATTTAAATATCCATTAGGTACATTTTCTATAATTACCTGTCCGTTTTCATCAGTTGTACCTGAATATCTCATTAAACCAGTATTAAATACCACGTTTACATATTGAATAGGCTCACTTGTCGCCTCATCAAGAATAGTTACGGTAACAGCTTGTGTAGCAAAGGAAGGGCTGTACTGATATATATCTGTATCTGTTCCATTTTCGGCAAACATATATACTTTACCTCCAGCACTGTACATTTCATTAATTGATAGAGTTGGTTGTCCTTCAAACAGTAATTGCTTAGTGTTACCATCATTACCATCCGATACATATACCACATCTGATGTACCATTATTACCTAAAAAGGCAACACCGCCTTCAATAGCTGTTAACGAGTGAAATGCATCGCTTGGAGCAATATTATCAGGCATGGCACTAACATACTCGCCTTCATTAGGATTTAATGCAAACAATTCAGCTTCACCACCTGATTTGGCAGCTAAAACAAAGATATTGTCTCCTGAAACTGCCAAACCAGTAATATTATCCGATTCACCTTCAGCATTGATATGATATTTCTTTATCACCCAGCCCCAACTAGTAGTAGCATAATCCATATCCCAGGCAATGGATGTTAACTTATCTTCAACAACGGCATATAGTTTATTATTGAAAACATGCATAGGAACAGCATCATCTACCATAACATCCATACCATTGATCATCAAACTCTCAACAAGGCCATCGGTATCCATGTAAAACAAGCGAGCATCTGCCCAATCATTCATACCTTGCAGAAAAAACATACGATTATTTGTGGCCTTAAAACTGTACAATCCAAGTAAATCATCATCGGCTACAAACCTCTGAATCAATGTATAGTTATCGTAGTCTACCTCAAAAAGGGCTTGAGCAGCTCCCCAGCCTGATGGCACGCCTCCTGTGTAGTAATAACTACCATTAAAAGCAACGCCATTGAAATGACCGGTTTGAGTTTGAATATACGGTATTGAAAAATTGCCAGGTGCCTGCATTGAATATATATCACCGGTAGCAGTTTCATAGACGGATGGTTTAATAACTGCAGTACCTAAACCACCAACATTACTTTGATAAAAATAATGATAATCATAGGCGCCTAAATCGTTATTAAAATATCGACCTACACTTGTAAGCACGCCTTTCACTAAACCTCCTTTTTCCGGATCATATTCTTCCTCATGATCTTTGATAGCTGCAGCTGTTCCACTTTCAAGCTTACGAAGCTCTTTACCCAAGCCATCAGTTTCACTTTCACCAAGGTAAAAAGCTATTTCTGAATCAGACCAACCATATAATGCTTTGGTGGTACCTGTTATTAGTGTTTCTACATCGGTAAAGCTACTACCGTCAGTTGTAAATGAAATAACATCGTTGGTTTCTGTAGTACTCACAAAAACAAGACCGGTTCCATATTTAGCAACATCAGTAATAGCACCTGCTTTCGTTATAGGAGCAAACACATCAGAAGTTGGTGCAAACTGTGCAATCGTTGAGAAACTGAACAAACAGGCTCCCAGTAATAATAAAGTAAATCTTTTCATGATTTAATATTTAATGGTTAACAAAATTAGTTGCCATTGCAACCTTGTAATAAAGCAATGTAAGAGGCTACCGGCCAGCTTGCACCAGCCGGGTAGCCAAGGGTTAGTTTTTAATAAGTTTTTTCACGTATGTAGCTGATGTCGTATGTACCTTCAGCATATAGAGTCCCGGATTCAGATCGCTAACATTAAGTACCTCTGTAGAATTAGTCCCCTTTATGCTAAAGCTCTTAACCAACTCACCGGTAGTATTGAGTATATCGCAACGTGTTGGCGTTTCACCTGAAAGATCAAAGGACAATCGCACTTCCTTATCGGCCGGGTTAGGATACAAACGAATGGCATTTTGCTCAACATCGTCGATACCTACACGGTGCTCAACAAAGGCCGGCACAACCATTTCAAAGGTGGCTCCTTCCGGATCAGTCGCTTTTAATTTTATGGTAGTATAACCAAGTTTTACCGGCATAAAAATAGCTGTAGCTCCTGTATGGAAGAATTCAACCACCTCTTCATCATCAACCTCTACTTCAAAGCTAAGCTCATCGCCATCCGGATCAATAATGTGATGACTCAAATGAATCAGGTAACCGTCTTCGGTTTCAAGAGGGAAAACCTGTTCTCCTATTTCGACCGACTCATAGGGAGCACGATTAACATTAGCGACATCTACAATTAAACGGAATGTTGTTTGATTACTATGACTATCTGTGGCTTCAACAGAAAATGTATGCTGCCCTTCTCCATCGTAATCAGGCGTAAATTCAATATAAACCTTATCTTCCGAGACAGTATAAGTGAAGTAGTCCTTCTCTTCTGGCACATTAATGGTGAAACTGTCGCCTTCTTCGTCATGAATTTTCAGAACATAACTTAAAGTATCAGCTTCATTGATGCTGTAACGCCTTTCGTTACCACCAGCGTATTGAGGTCCTTTATTACGGCTAAGTGTTACAGGCACTTCAACAGTTGGCGTGTATGGATCGTTACTCTTCACAATAATAAAGGCCTGATTAACGCCTTGCTCAGCGTAGGTAGAGTTAAACGAAAGGTCGATTTGCGATTCCTCACCTGGCATAAGTTTACCTAGTTTTTCCGATTCAATAGTACACCAGGTTAAACCACCTGCTTCAGATTCGGCTGCACGGACCATCCATCCTAATGTGGTATATCCGGCTTCAACGGTTTCGAACATGGTTTCGCCATCGCCAAAGTAGTAGCGGTTTGAAACAGGCTCAGATGTTGTAAAAGTTCCTAAGGGATAAGTAATACTAAAGTCGAATACAAATACCACAAAGAATTTCTCGTTGGGGAAGAAGAATACATTATCATCAAGCGGAATGGTTATAAACGCTCCGGCTGACGAGCCACTTTCGGCTATATGCTGATATTTTTGCTCGTATAACAACTGACAGTCAGCGAGTTTTTCAGCACCTCCCAGAATCTGCACCTTTATCTCACTCTCCAGCACATCACCCCAGGCGTACCAGGTTTGTACATGCGACAGGTTAAAACCATCTTCAGGCGCATAAAACCCGGTAGCAGCCGTAAAATTCAACGTACTTTCTCCGAATCCCACCAGACTTTCGTTGGTAACCAGATTTTCATACTGTAACACACGGTTAAAGTCATTAGCCGTTGCTTTTAACACTGCTGCAGGCGCACTATCTTCGGCTTTGCTAATTTTAAGCTTGCCTGCGTACTCTGATGGTAAGGCCATAGGCGTAACGCTGGCTACTGCAGGCTGAGGCGATGAACCACGCTTAAAGCTAATGCCAATTTCGTAATCGAGGTTAGCTGAACCGGCCAGGTTATCAAACACAATGGTGCGGGTGTCAACGTAATTTATTGTATCCGTATATAAATCGATGCGTTCAGTCTGCACATTAATAAGTGGTGGCATAGTAAATATACCAGACAGTGGTACTTTTATCACACCGCCTTCAATGTCGCAATTAACTAAAATTGTATCAGCCACTGTGGCTTCAGATAAAGGGTATACCCTTAAACGGAAAGTCTCTTCCTCAAGCGGTTTGAGATTAAATCTAAACCTTTTGGATGTAATATCAGTCCAACCATCTTCTTCATCCCCATTACCAAACTTGTTGTCGTCACCCAGAATTTCACCCTTATTAAAGCCTTCTAAGAACCTTAAACTATTGATTAGAATAGTTCGCGAACCTTTATTTTTAACAGTAAAATCAAAGTCGTAACGTTTGTATGGTGATGTATACCCTGCACTATCATGCTCAACCATCATCAGCTCACCCATATCAAGAGTATCCTCAACAAACACATTGTCTTCGCCTATCACCTGCAGGCTAACCGGAATACTAAACTCAGGATCTGAAGGCGTGTTGTTGGCAAAAATCAATTTATCAGTATAAACGCCATCATACAGCGATTCTGCATTAAGGAACACATTAAAGGCTTGTGTAGTGTTAGCAGGTATGGTAAATGACTTTTGAGGCAGGAAAGTCACTACTGTTCCATTCTGAATAATACCCATTGTGCGGGCCGATACCTGAATACCTTTAGTCCCATCCTGGTTTTCAATACCAATTAAAGAAGACAGAATCATGGCAGTCTCAGGTTCATTGACTTCATAGAGGTACTTAATAATGCCGTTTTTAAACAACCATACTTCAACTGATACTGGTGATCCTCCGCCATTTGAACCTAAGTCCTGAAAACGAATCACAAACTTATCGTTGTATTCCATGGTATAAATACCTGTTTCAGGGTAAAAGTTTGGATTCGACACCCCATTAAACCCAAATAAAGGTGCCAGGTATCCATTAATTAATGCTTCATTGGGTATAAAGTGATCAGGTCCCCACTCACGCGATGGTTGATCATGCAAAAAGGTAATTACACCTGTATGTCCCACATAAATAGTATCGTACTTCTCGCCATAGAAAGATATTTCATAAGGCAGAGGTATAGTCATCCAGAATTTCTCAGGATTAAATATTTCCTCCGTCACATCCAGCTTAGTGCCTTCTTTGATGGCATTACTCCAGTTATAATATGGCGATTCTGTATTATGCTCTATGGTGTATACATAATCGGCACCACCACTTACTTCTGTTCCGTCATCAGGCCATGCAAATAACCATTCGTTAGCCGATGGTGTAACTTCCATAGGGTTATTTCCATCATTGACAATATCTATGCTTAAAGTTTTGGATGTGCCATATTGAAGTGATTCATCTATTTCAGTCCTTCCGGATGAGATAAAAGGTGCTTCCACGACATTGCAGGTAACAGGAATGCGGAATGTTTGCCCCTTATCATCAATTACTACAATAACATCAGAAACAACCCCAAGATCAGTAGCATTAACTGTAACTGTATAGTCGGAAACAGTTTCAGGCTTTAGTTCCGCTGGCAAATAACCGTCTACGGTAAACATTCCGTTTTCCGACACTACATTAGTTAATGTACCCACTGCCGAACCATTATTGGTGATGCGTAGCGTAAGGTCGGTGATAGCACCTTGAAATACGCTGCCAAAATCCAATTCCTCAGGAACAAAGACGTAGCCTACGGTACCACCAGATGTAATATTCATTTTAATGGTGTGCGCCACCGGATTATTTACCGGATCGGTACTTACAATATTAATGCGCTCTTCAAAATCATCAACAAACAGATTCTCTGTTGATCCTTTAAAATGAATTTCAACTGAATCATTTACAGCTATGGTTCCAGACGAGTTACTTAACTCATTCAAGACTCCATAACCCGGATTTTTAAAATATATCTGATGCCCGGTAGTTGGATATGTACCAAGTATAAATGGATCTCTACCTACAATTGTACCATAACCATTTAACACAATTCGGTCATCCAGGGCCTGATCTTCGATCATAATTAAAGTAGAAGCTCTGTTAAAACCCAGGTCTCTAGTACCAAGCACCTCTCCCAAATCCTTATAATTAAAATCTATATCACCATTCTGATGTAATACAATCTGGAAGGTTATTGGCTCCTCAAGCCAGCCAATACCTGAACTGATAGTATTGTCGTAAATGTAGCTTTCGTGCACAACATCCTGATACTGTATTACAAACTTACCCGGTAGTGCCTGATAGTAAATTTTTCCGCCCAGATTAAGACTAAAAGGCATGCCCCAGGCCGATATTAACTTAGAAGGCTGTGCAGGATTTTTATAACCAGCCGGCTTGGCATTAAACCAGCCATTATTGGCTAACGATACAGCTCCCCAGTTGGAGATATAACAGGTGTCGTAGTTATTACCAAAATATGGAAAGCGGAAACCAATCTGGGCATCGGTTAACATTACGCTACCATCCAATCGGAAGATATCTGTTATATCTGTGCCAGTGAATTGAATATCGTCCCATTCGAAAGCTTCTTCTCCCGGTGCCGGAGTATTTTCCCCGGACACATAGCCAAAGTTATGAATCGACTTTGTGTCAAAATCAGGCATATTAGAACCATCGGCAAATTTTGGCACATAATATCTTAGCGGATAATCTCCATCATTTCGTAGGAAAAAACTTCCTTCGAAGGAATCACCCAGATTCATGTCGGCATAGTTAGATACAGGTGGACTCACAACCGCCTTAGCTGGCCAGGTTCCAGCACCATACAAACTGAATGTATGCACTTTACCTGCTTTATCGCTGACTTTAACTGTAGCATTAATGGCTCCCTCTGTGGTAGGTTTGAAGTAAAAGCGTAGCTCTTCCGAACGTTCAGCCGGAATTACTTTAGGACCTGTTCCGACCAGCTTAAAGTCAGGATGGCTAATTTCTATATTAAGTGCATTATATCCATTATCAAATGCGCCTAGTCCAACATTACTTATAGTAATGGTTTCCTCTTTTCCTGTACCTATAAATACATTACCAAAGTTAACTACATCATCACTTTCAATTTTACTGGTCTGGCCAGTAACATCAAAATTCAGATTAACATCTTTCCATAAATTTGTATAGCCTTGACCGAAAACCTGAAGGTTAGTTTCGTAATCACCATTAATTAACTTAGCGGCATTAACTGTCAGGTCAATTGTTTCCGATTCATTTGGATTTAAATAGCCAGAAGTATTAGATAATTCAACATAATTTCCTAAAGGTTCCAAATCGTTAACTGCTACAACCACCCATACCTTGGTGTAGTCGTAGTAAATATCTTTTAATTTAACCCAGGTAACTCCTTGGTCATTACTAAAATAAGAATGATCAGTGCCGGCCAGATTATAGGCTTGTGCGGCCAACAACGGATACCTGTGACCTGGAGGCATATGAAATACAATAAAAAATTCTTCACCTTCCTTAAACTGCATTTGCTTATCAAATACAATTTGATCAATGTAATAGTTATCGTATCCAATCTCAAAAATTTGCGAATGAACCAGTTTAGCAGTGTTAATGTCACCTCCTTTATATACTTCAACATAAAGCGGATCATCTGTAATCTTATCAAAACTCACACCTACCAATACGCTGGTTAGGTTAAAACCTTCGGAATTAACTACTTTAAAATAGGTTGCTGATGAGCTGGGCAGCTCTTCATTTGATTCACCAAGTTTAACAAGTGTTTCATTTAAATAATCAGGATGATAATAATACATATAGCGCAACGATGGCTTTTGTGCAAATGGCTCAATGGATGCTTTATCCTTGAGATTCTGCGAGTCAATACCGGTTTGTCCTCCGGTATAATTGACCTTATATAGCACGCGCTCATTTTGATTGTCGTATATATCAATGTTTTCAACATGATTTGAGGCAATATTCCACTTTAACAAGCCTTCACCTGTGTTAGAAATAGTAAATTGCTGATGCGATAAAGTATCATTATTTACATCAACATTGAAGTTGATACTGGTTTTATCAAGTGTAATTTCCGGACCTGCATTGGTGGAAAAACTAACCATATTTGATAACAGGGATTCATTACCCCAGCGGTCAACACCTGTAACACCTACATGATAATTGGTGTTAGGCATTAATTTGGTTAGCTCATATGCAAATGTTGTTCCTGCATCCAGAATACTGTTGACGCGCACATAACTGATTGTATCAATCATGCTGTTATCAAATAAGTAATCAGCATAGTAAACATGGAAATAGCGGGGGGCATCGTCATCCTCATCGGCAGGTACAGTCCAATTTAACAGTACAAACTCTCCAGACACCCCTAGATAGCTTAAATCTGTGATGGCATCCGGTGCTATCCCGTTATCTTCCAGTAAAGCCAGATAAGCATCAACAGCTCCGAGTCCAACTTTACCAACCCATGACGAATTAACTTCCATGGTATCTATTACATTAACTCCACTTAAAAGGCGGGCTGTTAACTGACCAGCATCAAATTCAGGTCCTTTATATTCTGATGCAATTAACGCTGCAATTCCCGATACATGGGGACAAGCCATTGAGGTACCATCATAAAATCCATAGCTATTATCAGGCATGGTGCTTAACACCCCATGGTCTTGTCCATTGTTAATATTACCTCCTGGAGCTGACACATCCAGCCAGTCACCATAGTTGGAGTAGGATGTTATTTCATTATCTGGTCCTGTTGAAGCCACTGCTATCACTGGTTCGTAACAACCCGGCCAGTATTCTCCCTCATCGCCATTATTTCCGGCAGCAAAAATTACAACCCCGCCTTTCATGGGGCTGTTCTCGTATTGACCGGCTTCCTCAATAAAATAATCAATAGCATCCAAAATGGATTGCTCTACAACCCCTGGTATATTCCATCCCCAGCTGTTTTGAGCAATAACAGCACCATTATCTGCTGCATATACAAATGCCGCTTCAGCACTTCCTGTCGCACTTTCCGACATAATCATACAGGACATAATGCGTATACCATCGCCATTGCCCGATCCACCGGCAACACCAGCTACACCAATACCATTATTATTAACAGCAGCAACAGTTCCAGCAACATGCGTTCCATGTGGTAATGCTTTAACATCGCCATCCATATTCACAAAATCATAACCATAAACGTCATCGATATAGCCATTACCATCGCTATCTTCACCTGGCGTGCCATTAAGCTCTGCTTCATTTACCCACATATTAGCCGCCAAATCTTCGTGCTTATAATCAACCCCCTGGTCAATTACTGCTACAATCACATCAGGATGACCTGTTTGACGCTCCCACGCCTTTAACAGGTTTATATCTGCTCCTGGCGTACCCGGGTTATCAGCGGTATTGTGATAATGCCATTGTTCATCAAATTGAGGATCATCAAATGGTGAACTGGAAGTCGATTTCAAACCTGCAGCAGATGTAATATCAGCCTTTGTAAGTGTGTGTGGCACCAGACTTTTCTCATAAAAAGGTTCAACCCTTTCTATTTCTATTGTATTACTATAGGCTTTTAGTACCTGATCAAGTTCGGCTTGCGTATTTACCTTTACCTTGTACCATAAATGCAAACCATGTTTTTGATGTTTAATATCGTGCTTGGGGGAATAGGGAATTAAACGTTCAAAACTAACGGCTTCGTACTGATAATTTAAATCATCAATACCTTGTATACCTGTATTAGCATAACCGTTAATCTGTGTTGATTTTAGTCCAACAGGTGATACTACCAATTGTGGCTTAATTTTTACTTTAAATTCGCCTTGAAGTACACCTTTTTTATATACCTGTAATTCCTGAGAATGCACTGTTACAGATAACAGCATTATCAGGATAAGGCATACAGTTTGTTTTAATTGGGTAGTAATATTCATTCTATAATAGGATTTTATTGTTATTTTTTCCCTTTTTCCTTTGCTTTTTTTGAATTCTCATCTAAACGTTTTAAGAGTTTCTTAAAAACCTCGTTCTCCTCTTCCCTTCTTCTTATTAAACGTCTTATTTCCTTTTCAGAAGTATTTTCTTTCATATTCGCTTAGATTAACTTAAAAACTGGATCTACTGACAAAGCGTATTTACAAGTGCAAATGAGATTATTTCTTATTATTTTTTAATGTTTTTTAGCTCAAGCATACCTCACACCCCCCTCCAATTAAACCTCAGCATTAGATGTTATTATATAACATAATCGATTTCTTCACCTCTCTTTCAAAATCTTTTATACTTGTATATCTGCATCTTAACACCTCTCTTTTTGAATTTTAACCTATTGCTCTATTTCTTTTAGATATATTTAACGCAACCTTAAAATGGATAAATAATCGTTATTTTTGCACACCTAAAACTTACAGATGATGGGCCAACACAAAGCGTTTATACATATCCTGATTTTTCTGTTTTCCACTCAAATCATCCAATCTCAAAACACGGATATTATAAAAGAAGACAGCTTAAGCAATTTGCTAGAGAACGCAAATTCATACAAAGAACAGGTTGATATACTTACTCAGATTGTGAAGTTGACACGTACATACGATTATAAAAAATCTATAATATATAGTAATCAGGGACAAGAACTCGCCAATAACAACGATGACATTATTCAGTTTGCCTTATTTCAGTTAGAGTCAGGTATTACCAATTACTTTTTGGGAAACTACGATGCTACTTTAAAATTGTATTTTTCGGCTTTATCAGTATTTGAAAAGGAAAAGCATTTTATAGGCAGTTTACGCACGCTTAATAACATTGGTGCGGTATACGACCGAATAGAAAACTTCCACAAAGCCATTAACTACTACCAACTATGTATTCAACTATTTAACGAAACACCCGAAGAGATAAAAACAGAATATTACAAGTATTTATCTCAAATATATAATAACCTGGCCAGTGCATATGAAAAGTTAGGTGAAGACAAAAGAGCTATTCAATATTATGAGAAGGCATTAAAGACTGCTGAAGCCGATTATTTTCCTGATATAACCAGTTCGATATATAATAACCTGGGAAAAATTGAAGTTCAGAATGGTAATTATAATATGGGTAAAGCATATATAGATAAAGCAATACAGATAAGAAAAGAAAATAGCTTAACCGAAGGCCTTGTTAAATCCTACTATTTCTTATCTGATTATTACAACCATATTAATTTACTGGATAGTGCAGAGTGGGCTGCCAAAGAATCGCTTAAACTGGCTAAACAGCGTGGTTTATTAGAATCGCAGCAAGTGGCTCATATGTTTCTTTATCAAATTTATGAAGACAAAGGACTATTAGCTGATGCCTTAGAGGAACATAAACTATACAAAACACTTAGCGATAGCCTTCTGAACGAAAAAAAGATGAATCAACTGGCTCAGATGCAAATATCATTTGAACTGGAAAAACTTGAAGAGCAAGCCTTATTAGAAAAGTTAGAGCTCAAAAACCGATATACCATCTTTATATTTCTTCTATCAGCTGTTTTATCCATTTCCTTTTTGGCTATGATCATTTATAGAAATCAGAGAAAGAGGGTTTATCTTGAGAATAAAAACCTGGAACTCGAAATAGATACAAAAAACCGTGAACTAACCACCAACGTAATGTACCTGGTTCAGAAAAACGAATTGATCAACAATGTAGCCAAAAGCCTGCTAAATCTAAAAAAGAATCTAAAACAAGAAAATCAGAGAAGTATACAGGAAGTTATTTATAATTTAAATGCCGAATCGGACAATGAGATATGGAATGAGTTTGAGTACCGGTTTCAAATGGTGCATACCGATTTCTATAAAAAGCTAAGATACAAACATAGCGACATCACCCCATCGGAAGAAAGACTGGCTGCCTTACTACGCTTAAACCTAAGTTCTAAAGAAATTTCAACCATAACGCATCAAACTGTGCGAAGCGTAGAAGTGGCCAGAGGTCGACTACGTAAAAAACTCAATCTTACAGGTAAGGATATTAACCTGGTGAGTTATCTGTCAGATTTGTAATTCGCTCTTAGCTATATGCGCACATAGTTGAAAATACAGCAATTTACCAATTGCTTATTAACCTGAGTTCGACGTAAAATTTTGAACTCAGAACGCTTACAAATAGTTAGTTTCAAGTGTATATTGACGAAAGAATAGCGGGCTATTTTGAGTCGATTGCACGAAGAAAATTGCTGTTTGTAAGTGGAAATTAGCAAGCTTTGAATAAAGAACTGATTAACTGCTTCAAATTCCATCGCAATAGTTCACTATTACTCTAAAATTATTCATTGTAAATCAGTTTTTTATTTCAATCTGAGTTTTAAAATTTAAATCGAACTCAGGTTATTAGCTTCTAATGTTGTAATTCAAAAAAATAAAAAGGAGTGCTTCCTGGAAACATTCCTCTTTCATTAAAACTAAGAAACCAATTATTCTTGAACAATAAGCAGTATCTGCTTGCTGTAATATCTTTTTTTACAAAAAACCGGAAATGTATACCTACTAGCTAAAAGTATACATTCCCGGTTTTTTATTTTCAGTTCCTAAACTAAAATTAGTTTTGTGGCACTTTGTCAAAATCTGGAGCCATTGGTAAATCCACCTCTGGTGCCATTGGAAGTTGTACATCTGCATCATCAGATGGAGTGTAGTTATCGCTGTCGCTTGAACAAGAAGCGAATCCTAATCCGGCTACAAAAGCCATTGCTACGAAAATGTTTTTAAAATTTACTTTCATGATTACTTGTTTTAATTGTTATAAAATTGCTTTGTTTTAATTTCATTACAAAGATGAGGCTCTGAGCCCGTTATTTCTTACCCAAAATGGTCAAGCGTTTATCCAAAACAGTCAAGATGATTATATTGAATTAAAAGCAATTGCACTTTAATTTCAGACTAACCGTACTTTAGTGTCTGTCTGGTTTATCGTTTTCCCATTTCCCATCAAATAGTACTTTTGTATCTTTATCCAACAGTACACCTTTTCCGTGGCGCAAATCGTTACGCCAATCGCCAATGTATTGCTCTCCACTTTTAAATTGATAGATTCCAAAACCATTCCTTAAGTCATTACTGTATTCGCCCTCATAAACATCACCATTTTGCCACGAGTACTTTCCTTGCCCATTGCGCAAACTGTTTTTCCAGTTGCCCTCATAAAATCCTTTATTATCAAAAATGGCATATCCAAAACCATGTGCCTTGCCACTCTTTACTTCTCCCAAATATTTAATACTTACTCCCTGGCCACAATAAATAGTTAAGGTGTCGGTAATATGAATAGAGCTGATACTATCGTTTAATTCATTTACACGCAGCTCAATGTTACTATTACATATCAGTACAGAATCAAACTCGGTTTGTAATACATAAAGGGTAGTTTTTACCTTTTCCAGGCTATCGTTTAGCTCATCTTTGTTTTTATACAATTGGCGGATAACCTTTCCTCTTTCGCGAATTTTGTTTGATAGGAAACTATTATTCTGATGAGTTTTATTTCGCTCTTCAAAAATAGAATTAGCATGATGGGTATAAGCTTCATTATTATTGATCTGATCAAGGATAGCAAACTGCTCCAAGGCCAATTCCAGCTCATCGTGGTTTAATAATGAATCGGCTTTTGATTTTATCTTATAATAATCAAGCTCTGCTGCTATATCATTTATAAATGTGTTCCTTTCGTTCAGTTCATTTTTGCTTTTAGCAAGCATGGCAACCAAAATAAGCATGGCTAATAGCAATACCGATATTATATATTTTTTATTCATATCTATTCGTTCATTCGGTTATCAAATTTCTTAAATAGCTTATTGACAATACTGAGGTTTGTAATTAGTATCCTAAATTAATGCCAGGTAAACGCTTCTCTAACTTGCGGAAGTCGAGACCGATTAATACATTAAAACGTAATATATGGGTTGTTTTATAAGAGGCTCCATCACTTTTCTGTCCTAAAGTCCACATATGACCGGCAAAAAAAGTAATGTTATTATTTAGCACGTAACCAAACCCATTATAGGTTCTGAAATCCTCCATTGGATTGGCAACAATAGATTTTCCGGAGTGCATAAAAATTTCGGCACTGGGCGAAAAGTACAAGGTCTTTTCTTTAATAGTTGGTGAATTAATGGGGATATATGCAAAAAACTTATATCGGTATCGGTTAGTATAATCGTATTCGGCTCCTACATCATTGTTTCTTTTCCAGCGGTGCTCAAACCTGAACTGATGATAAAGATTAAACCTTCCCAAATCGGTTGTTTTAAATAACCACTGATGCCATATACGAGGTTCTAATGTTATTTTTTCATACTGATCATTTCCCGGATCGGGGGTATAATTAACGATTAAGGCAGGACCAATAACAGCTTCAAAATTTTTACTAAAAAAGAAATTGATACCGGCACGATTATAAATTTGTCTGTCCCTGCCAATAAATGAAGTTACATTATCGGCTGCATTACGCACCCTGTAGTGATGTTCGGCATAATACCCGATTTTATCACTTAAACGGGCTTTCAGGTATAATCCGTTCCATATACCGGTTTCTTCCAGACTGGTAGTACTGCTACCAGCATCAGTAAACTGTGCCTTACTAATGGTACTTGCAAACAGCAAGATAATTGCAATTTTATATTTCATTGAAATGATGATTAGTTGAGATAAAAATTGAGCTAACAAAGGAAGACAGATCCCCAAGGAGGTACTTATCCAAAATAATCATTCATAAACCCAATCAGGTCATTAAATAATTGAATGATTACTTAACATTATTTAAAGCCATAGAAAAGTAAGTGCAAAAGAATTGATGAACATAGCGATAAAAATGTAAGGTAATGCTGCTTAATTAACAACAATGCAACGATAGTGCTAAGTACTCTGATTCTTCTTTACTTTGTGAACTCTTGTATACAAATACCAACCAGAAGATCCAATCATTTTTATTATTTATCGCGCCCCTAACAATAAGGTCCACGGCTGCCTTTGGCATCTGGTTATTATGAAATCTTTCAATTAACAACTGTCTTTTGTATTAATTACAATTGATACCAACTATAGCAATAAAGCAAACACCATGGCATCAAAACAACAACACATCAATATGCTATTCTACAATTTACTAATCTGTATCAGATCCACTGAAAACTGCAAGTAGCTTTTTTGTGCCAATGGATTCAATATAGCAGCTACTTTTACCGGCAATTTGGTATTCTCGTTCACCTTTACTTTTCGGGTAAAAGCAAAACCTATGTCATTAAACCCGGGTTTAGCACCATAAAAATGCCCTGCTGTTGGATCGCTTAAACTGAAAGATCCACCCACATGGGCTTTTACTTTATTGTCGCCCCAGTACCAGCCATATTCCAAAGCCAAGTATTGTGTATAACGCTGATCACCACGACGAGTGATGGCATTTCCGTTATCGTCCTGACCAATGGTTTCAATCACATTATCGCGACCGAAAACCAAGGTGGACGATTTCAGGTTCCAATGCCCTTTTTTATCTAACTGCACATTTACAATCAAATCGAGCAAACCGCGTGTAGTTTGTTTGTTAAAATCGAACAATCCGCTTGGCGTTGGTATATCGGTAATACCTTGTGTAAAGTTGTAATAATACTCGAGGTGAGCATTCCAACGCGGCTGGCGATACACCACAATAAAGTCGGTTTCCTGATAAACACCGTTTAAACCAACACCACCGTACATGGCAAAAATCCAGTCTTTCCATATAACACCGGCCTGTGTAGCCATAGCCGGAGAAGCAGAAGGTAACAAACCACGAAAAATATTTTGCGATTTAAGAGCCAAACTCATATCCCAATCGGCTTTCGAGGCTTCTTTGGTATATAAACTATCAGCTACTACTTTATTTTCGTTTTGGGCATTTACAACATTTATAAACGCTGCAAAGCCCAGTAATAGAGTTACTATTTTTTTCATTTTGCTTTATCTTAAATTTCGAGCATCAATTACAGTAAAACCTACCATTGATTACGTGCAGCAAAATTAGTTTTGTACCGGTTCCGGCACTTTACCATTTTCTTCAAACGCATACCCGATGTAGTCAAACTTTATGACTATTAGGTATGCATAAAGGTCAATTCAGTTTATCTAGAATATCGCAGGTGGTAGGTAACCATGCAACAACAATAATTATTTATATAGTCGGACGGAAATAAGCCAGGTATTTTCGCTTATACTTTTTGTATTGCTAAGCACTTGTAATAGATCGTTTATATTATCTATGATTACTTACCAACTTAAAAAACATAGAAACGGCTAAACGATATGCAATCCCACCGCGATTGTTAGTGATAAGTCAGGTATATTGATTCTATAAAGATTCAGCTTCTACAAGATTGCTTTATTATCTCGGATCAATTTATATTCTTGTGGATCAATCATAGATTCACCAAATGAAATTCTATTCTTTAATTCAAGTTTGTGTTTTAAAAATGGACATAGAATGCTGCAATAAACTTCCTATAAATATTGTTATCTCGTCACTCCGACCTCAGCAATGCAGCTTGGGACCCACTAGCAAAAGCGGAGCACAGAAAAATTTTAGATACATTCCGTAAATCTTTAAATTTTTCCCGAAGCGTTGCTCTAGAGGGTAAGCAAGTACTGTCGGCGTCGGCTTTTTTGTCAACTTTAGAACTGAAGGCAATTGTAGTAAAACGAAAATCGTGAATACCTTTTAATTATAAGAATATATGAACAAAAAGTTGAAGCCATTCAGGCTTGAGCGAAGAATTCTATTATTCCTTTTTTAGAAAAAGGAATCAAAAATCTTTCGGATTGAGGCGATTGCTGCGCAACGTTGTCGAACTTATTGGCTTCAGGTACAACTTCTCGTTCCTCGAAGCCACCATTCCGCCATGTTCGCAACTATCGCTGACAATCCGAAGTTCGAAACTTTGTTTCGAGTGGGGTGATTCTGGATCTTAAAATTATTGGCTCTGTATGCTTT
The DNA here is from genome assembly GCF_963668385.1 of uncultured Carboxylicivirga sp. Classification (GTDB taxonomy): domain Bacteria; phylum Bacteroidota; class Bacteroidia; order Bacteroidales; family Marinilabiliaceae; genus Carboxylicivirga. The sequence goes on along the minus strand of NZ_OY764327.1, from coordinate 4,152,775 downwards.
ATAGAGGGTAATCATTAAAATGGGGCTTTGCCCCAATCCCCACTTCATTTTCTTGCCTTGATACAAGAAAACAGAAGCAAAAGAAAATCAAGGCTGCGCCTGCTTCACTCATAAGGCTACGGTTCATTGCCTAAAATCGCTGAACTCGCTACGCTCAAACAGCACCGATTTTAACGGCAACTTCTCCTTGCTTTATGGCTCACCAGACAAGGCCGATCTAGGGCTAACTTTTACCTGAGAATTTTCACCCACTCAATTTTATATTGAACCTTTTTAAAGTGATCCATTTTCTCCGGCAAAGATAAATGTTTATAGATATGCATAATATAGAGTCAAGCAACCTCAGCACAGTTGAATATAAATTTAGCCGGTTATTAATAAGTTTTTATGTCAATATTTTTTTGAGATTCTCAAACTCTACTACCTCCTTTTACACATGCATCTATAGCCCTTTAATAATGGTGCATTTAAGAAATTATTTTAGTCACTTTCCGTATAACGTTTAATGAATAACATTAACCATAATTTTATATTATTATCAAATCAATCCTTTGTATTTGACTATAAATTAACTACTTTAAAAGTGTTTTTTAATACATAAAAGTTCCAGACTAAGTATAGATTAAAAATTTTAACAGAATAAAAATGTAAATCATAAAAATGCATTGCTTTAATTAAAACCCTTTGAAAAAATGATTTATGGTCACAAAATAATCGTTTATAGTCACTCCCTTTTTATTCAGCATTGCCACTTAATAAAAAGTAAGTGCTCCTGAATGATTTATTAGTGCCGATGAATGAAATATTTATGCTCCTGAGTCATTTATTGATGCTGAGGAATGAAAAACAATAGCGGACGAATGATTTGTTGATGCTCCTGAATGATTTGTATTGGCTGATATATTAAAAATATGTGCCCCTGGATGAAAAACGAATAGCAAACCAACATTAGCAAACCTATAGAAAAGTATATAAACAAATATCGCCCTTTACTAAAGACATAAGTTATGAGTAAAAAAATCGACGAATTAATTACACAATCAGGAGTGGCCATTCAAAATGGTATTAATCAGCCTGCCATAGCAGCTTTGCTCCTCGAATTCGGTTACACACCTGAACGCATGGCTGCAGGTGAGCATCTTCACAATGAAGCCAACAAACTGAATATTATTCAAAAGAAAGAAGATGGTGAGCAACAAGCGGCTACTAAGGAACTTAACGAGGCAATTGATGCTACTTATAAGGTATACATTCCTCATTTGAAAGTAGCACGCATTGCCTTTAGAAATGATACCAACCGATGGGTTAAACTTGACCTTGGTGGTGACAGAAAAAAAAGCCAATCGGGATTACTGGGGCAAACAAAACTATTTTATACGAACCTGTTGGAAGATGCTGACGCATTAGCACGAATGGCTGAATTTGGCCAAACCAATGAAAAGCTGGAAACAGGATCTTCTTTGGTACTTGGTGTAGAAAAATCGATAGCTACCCGTAAAAAAGAAATGGGTGAAGCACAAACTGCTACCAAAGATCGCGACAAGGCGGTTGATGAACTGCAGGAGTGGTATTCCGACTACATAGGAATAGCTCGGCTGGCATTGGCCGAACAGCCACAATACCTTGAGATGTTAGGTATTGTTGAGCCATCGTAAAATAAAGACAAAATAAAAACACACTCCTGGTTTCGTAACGGGCGATCGATACAAGGGGTGTGTTTTTATCTCTGCCAGAAATACTCTTTCATTTTTTACATACTCAATAAAATAAAAATCACTAAGACTCAACATTGTTATTGTGTGCTAACAATTAGTGTGTATTTTTACACTAACAGCCATTAGCTTTTATAATAAGTAAAATGAAGATTAAAAAAATACATATTGAGAATTACAGAGGATTTGAAGAGTTGGATTTTTCTTTAAGTTATAGAAAGAATAATAAAGCCAGTGAATATGGTGAGTATTATTCAAAAGAGATGCTAGCTGTCTTTATTGGCGATAATGGCTCAGGAAAAACATCTATACTAAATGCTATACGTTGGGCATTAAAAAATATTACGTCTAAATTCTTTCCTGATGCAGAAAAAGAAAAGTTAAGCTATAGAGACTTAAAAATTGGAGCATCCGAAACAACGATAAATTTAGAACTTGAAAATGGTTTAGATACCTCTGTTAATGACATAATGTCTCCTCAAACATACAATCTCAACTATTATAAGCAATTTCAAAGAGACCATCCGGAATTTCATCATGTCGCAGGAGATATACAAAGAATAACAGATGACATACAAGCAAACTCCTTCGATCCTGATGGTTCCGTTCCCATCTTTGCTTTTTACAGCTCAGATAGGTCTTTTGACGACAATATTAGAATTAAACACATCACACAAAATAAATTACTACAAACCTATGCCAATACACTTGAAGCAAAAACTAAATTTGTAGATTTTGAAAACTGGTTTATTGTTGAACAAAGTGATGAAAATAGTACTCGCCTAGAGAAAGGTAATTTAGAATTCAAAAAAGGAACTGTTGAATGCGTAAGACAAGCATTGATTAGCTTTCTAAACTATCTTGATGTTGATTCTTTTGGAAATATTTCTGTAGGGAAATCTCCTTTTATTGAACATGACGAGGGTTTGGTTATGCTAATTGAAAAAAATGGAGTTAAAATACCAGTAAAACATCTATCCGATGGTGAACGAATTCTTATTCATCTTGTTGGAGATATAGCACGACGCTGTGTAATTGCTTCACATGATTCGAATCAATTTTCGTATACCAATTCTACAGGCATTGTATTAATAGATGAGATAGACATTCATCTGCATCCTAAATGGCAAATTAACATAATTAGAGCACTTCAATCAACCTTTCCTGGAATTCAATTTTTAGTTACAACTCATTCTCCATTAGTTTTATCTCGTGTTCCCAATAAATGCGTACACCGTATTGATAACTTTAAATTATTCTCTGACAACATTTACACTAAAGGAAGAAAACCTGAATATATAATGTACTCAGAACAAGGTGTAAAAATAAGGGAAGATAGTATTCAACAAGAAATTGATAAATTCTATCAACTAATTGAAAGTAAAGAAGGCTTAACTGAAGCAAAGAATATATTGAATGATCTTTTTATGGCTCAATTTGGTGAACACGATCCTGATACCGTAAAAGCAACCAGAGATTATGAATTTGCGTTAATGGAATTTGAAGAAGATTAACATATGAAGCACATTACTAAAGGTTCGGAACCACCTACTCTTACCCAATTTAAAAGAGATGGAGGCACAAAGTATGAAGGCCAAGGACTAGACAAATCTGAAATTCAACAACAACTATTACTCGAACAAAAAGGTTTATGTGCTTACTGTCTTTGTCGAATTCATGCTGTTGAAGGAGGATTACCTCAAATGGGAATAGAACATATAAAATGCAGAAAAAATCATCCTGATTTACAACTCGATTACAAAAATATGTTAGGTGTTTGTAAAGGAGGAGAAGGTAACCCCAAACAAAATGCCCATTGTGATAAAAGTAAAGATGTTGGAGATTATCATTACGAAATTAAAAAACTAAATCCTTTAAATACCAATATTGAAACTTTAATTAAGTTTCTTGATAATGGTAAAATTATATCAACCCATGATGATGCCGATGTCGAAGCTGACATTCGTGCACTTAATTTAAATGAGTATTACACTCAAATAAATAGAGAATCTATTATTACTAAGTTAAAAGAAGATTACAAAAGAGCTCGACTAACAAAGAACATTGCTCATGTAGAGGAATTTAAAAGAAAGCAATTATCAAAGTGGGAACGGCAAGTAAATAAACAAGGTTATCTTCAACCTTATAATTTAGTTGCCATCAAATACCTACATAAGATTAGTAAGTAATTGATTTATATCGATACAATAAACTTCTAGAACATGCCGTAACGAACGATTGGTATTAAAAATATGTTATATTCGCCAATAGCCTTGCAAAGCTACAACAAAACTTAAAAGCGGTTATTCGGGTACTAGCCAAACAACCGCTATATTATAACCTATTTAATGTCTCTCAATGCTTGTATCAACTAATTACTTATCAAACAATCCGGATTTAACGATAGGGCGAAGGTACTTTTGTATACGATGTGTTGGCTCTGTTGAGAAAAAGGCAATAACCAAATCGCGATCGGGTGATACATACATACCCTGAGCATTTAAACCTGATTTAAAGAAATCGCCGTCTTCAAAAATGGCATCCCATTGACGTGCGGCTGTTCGAATGGAAGTATCGCCCAAACGATCCATAAACCGCTGACCCGAACCAGCACTTCCATCCATATAAAATTCTTGTGTACGAGGTGAGTTTGATATACGGTCAATAATTGCAGGCGTAACTATGCGCTCTGTTGATATGGTACTCCAGCTTGGGGTATAAAGTGTACCAACACGAGCCAAATCTCTAAGGTTTGAGGATGCCGGACCATGAACAATGGCAACACCATCGGGTGAAAGGTGCATTTGTAAAGGACCCTCAACACCCATTTTTGACCATACTCGCTGGTTAAAGAAATCAGACCAGCTTTGGCCACTAACTGCTTCAACCAAAAACACCAGCGATTGAGTAACAGCCGATGAGTAAGCATAGTATTTCCCTGGCTCATCTACCTTTTTAGCATCCAGCATAACATCCAGCATATATTCTACTTTGCCATCTGTTGCTTCACCTAACTCGGCTCTGAACATACGCGAGGTAACCGAAGCAGGATCGGCAAACTGAGTTGCATTATCCAATGCATCTAAACCGGCCGACATATCAAGAGCATCCACAACTTTTACATCTTCCCAGGCCGAACCCTTAAACTCAGGTACATAATTACCCAATGGTAAATTTTCATCAATAAGCCCATCCTCAATTAGCAAATCTACTGCCAACGAAGCCAGTACTTTTGTTGTAGAGGCCCAAAAATGAGGATCTAGTTCGTGCATTCCGGGATAAGACTCATAAGCTATTTGTCCTTTATGAATTACAACAAAACCCTGAGCAAAACTTTGGGGGTGTGTCAGGTATTCATCCAACGATAAAGTACCCAAATCAGTTTCTACTTCAATGGCCCCAATCTCGGGCTGTAATGTTTGCTGATATTCCATAATGGGCTGACGACGTAACAGAATAGCAGTTTTATTGGTTTGCGATGCATGAGCATGAAACCATAAAGCAGCCGGCTCGCCTAAGGTAAGTTCTGCAACACTAAAGTTACGAATGTAATTTAAGTTTTCTTCTGCTGACCATCCATCTAACGCTTTTTGAACGGGTGCAGGCCCCTTTCTTTCTTGTGCCATACTGTTTGATGATATTACAATCATCATTGCCGCAGCAAATAATGTTTTGATGATATTTAATCGTTTCATAACTATTTGTTTTAAATGATTACATTAGCAAAGATGAGAAAGAAGTAACACTATGATATACCCATATTAAGCAGAAGCTTACCCAAAATAAGCTGCTCTAAAACGTATAATAAGAAGCAAAAAAACGACTACTCTTAAAAAAGAATAGTCGTTAAATAAACATAGGTATGTTATAATTATGAAGCTACATTAATTAAGTTCATAAACCTGTTCTCCGTTTAGCCAGGTAGATAATACTTTAATAGCTGATATCTTCTCTGGATTCACCTTTCTTGGATCTTTTTCCAGTATCACAAAGTCGGCCAGTTTGCCTGCTTCAATAGAACCAATTTCGTGCTCTGACATACATTGCCATGCTGCTTCGCTGGTTAAGGCCCTAATGGCCGATTCTACAGAAACGCTTTCGTCTGGCGAAATCTTATAATCCGGCTCTTTAAATGTTCTGCGGTTTACTGCAATTTCAATCATCTCCAATGGATCGGGATTGGTCACCATAAAATCAGAGTGAAGGGTGTAGCTGATATTGTGACATTCGGCCGAGTGAGCGCGATCTAACAGTTGTACTTTTTCTTCACCAAATACCATATCGCGTAACCAAACGCCCCAATAATGCACATGTCCAATAAGAAAGCTGGCTGAAATACCATATTTCTTCATCTTTTCTAATTGTTCATCATGTATGATAGATGCATGCTCAATTCGAATACGCAATGGAGCCACATCAATACCTTGCTCAATAAGGTTTTCAACCACAGTAATAATATTATCTATAGCTGCATCGCCATTACCATGTATGGCCAACTGCCAGCCTTCATTACCTCTTTGGGTAGCAAACTTAGTTAAGGCCTCAACCGAAGTATATTCCTTTCCATAGGTTCCCTGGTGCATGCCACAGCAATAAGGTTCGCGCTGCAATCCGGTATATCCCTGGTTAGATCCATCAGCTACTAATTTAAAACCCACTAATCGAGTCATTTCGTTACCATTGTTGGGCATAATGCCTGCTTCGGTCCATTCATCATTTTTAAGGTAAGAAGGGTAAGCACGAATACGAGCCGTTAAATTGGGATTTTGGCCGATAGCCTGAAGCAATTGCCACTCAGCCGCACCCGATGTTACACCTAAAGCCAATTCAGTGGTGGTGGTGATACCTTTTGAATTCCAGTCGCTGGTAAGAGCCAATAACGCTTTAGCAGGATCTAAGGTCTGTGCTTCAGGCATGGTCATCCAAACTTGTAAAAAGCTGGCCATATTTTTCATCACCCCCGTTAATTCACCATTCTTATCTTTTACAAATTCTGCACCTTCAGGATTAGTAACGTCGTTGGTAATACCTGCTACTTCAAATGCCTTAGAGTTGGCATATGCCAGGTGACCTGAAGCATTGAGTACAAATATAGGATGCTCGGTAGATACTGCATCCAGTTCTTTTATGGTTAGTTCTTCGGGACCATCCTGAATAGATGGATCCCAGTTACGGGCCGCAATCCATTGACCAGATTCTTTCTCAGCAGCTATTTCTTTTAACCGAGCCAACACCTCATCTGTTGTTTTAAAACTGGACATTCCCACATACTCCATTAGATAATCTACCGAAGCACCAGCCACCACATGAGCATGTGGATCAATAAACCCTGGCAACATCACATTTCCTTGCAGGTCTATTGTTTCTGATTGCTTTCCATATTGTTTTTTAAGCGTACTTAAATTCCCTACAGCAACTATCTCCTTACCTTGCACTACAACAGCCTCTTCTTCCGAAAATTCAGCATCAACAGTAAGAATGGTTCCTCCATGAAATAATTTATATTCCTTTGTTTTTTCAGTTGTACAAGCCCCCAAAACTAATATGGGAATGAGTGCTATTATAATTGCTTTCAATACTATCTTATATCGCATCATACTATTATACTTTAAACAATTGTCTTATTATCTATTGAATAATTTTCAAACTTGAAGAGTTGTAATACAACTTGATTTTTTAGGTATTGTTCTAGTTTAGAAATACTCAGTAAGGTTAATATATAAGGCACGGGTACCATCGTGTCCCCAACCGTAATCGATACCCAGATTGGTTCGTGTTGCTTTTTGAATTTGAATACGCAAACCTGCACCGGCAGCGGCAGCCCAATTGTCGAATAATTTTACATTGGCATCGTGGGCCGAAGCAGAAGTGGCGTTGGCAAACACTACACCTCCGAATAAATCAGGGTTCTTAGCTAACAAAGGTAGTCTGAATCGATATTCTGCTTCGGCATAGAACATATCATTACCTCTCCAGCGGCCCTGAGCAAATCCTCTTCCCGAGCGCCCCATTTGGTCCCAGGCTGTTGCCGGTAAAGCCATATAAGGAAGGTTGCCATGGGTTGTAATATTGGCATAGGTCCAAAATGCGATAACATTGCGTGGCACATCTTTTGAAACTGAAAAATAGTCGCGATACTCCATCCATAAGGTTGAAGAGCTTTGATCGCTACCCAAGACTTCGGCATTATATCTGAATGATACATTGGCAAAACGTCCCGAATATGGATTAGCAAGGTTATCGCGTGTATCGTACAATGCATTTGCCGATACGCCTACCAGGTTATATCCCGATGGATCAAACCCATGTTTAGTACTATAGATGTAATGGTTGGTATAAATACCATTTTCTAAATCCAGCAGGTTATCATCAATATTATAATACCTATCGAAATGAATTCCACCTCCAAGATATAACGAAGGTTTTACCTTGCGCAGGCCTGTTTGGTGCATTCTTATAAAGTTAAAATCCATTCCTTCTCCTTCGTATAATTCATCATCAAAAGGAGAAACTCCGGGTAATAAGGTATTGCCATCGCTCCCTGTTCCTAAACCAAAGGTTGGTTGCGAAGAATTAAAGAAACGGTAATCGCTTTGTAACATCCACTTGTTTTGGTTGGTATACACGTTCCCTCTCAATGTTATCATCAGCTGTTTCTTGCTGGTATGCGTAGCCGTTACCATCATATTTGACATATTTGTGGTTGACGGATCGCCCAGAAATATACTACCCGAAGCAGCGGCTCCATATACAAAACCATAAGCTGGATTGGACGCAATAGCCGGAATGGGTGTAAAATATAGCTTCCCCACTTTAATATCGGGTTGCACATTTTCAGCATCCACTTTTTCTGCCTGTTCCTTTCTTTCTTTTTCAATTTCAGGTGTTACTTCCTGATTGTTTTGAATAGGAGGCGATTGTGCCTCTACTCTAATAGCAATGACCATCATTGCCATCAGAAAAATTAATTTTATTGTCTTCATGATTGTATACTTTAATTTCTATTTACAGCACAAAACTAGAGATTGAACAAATGAAAGACATGACCATTTTAACCATACACTTATCCAATATGTGCATAGTAATAAACTGAATTAATAAGTGGAGAACATTTGACATGGCGTCAAATCAATAAGCAATAGTTACCCAACTAAACAAACCTGTATTTGTTTGTAGTATATTTACACAAAATACAGAGGCATGGAGAAACAGCAGCCGATTACTCTTAAGTTTAAAGAAGGGTATGTTAACAACTACTATAAAGCATTTTTCGACCGTTTTGGAGGCCAACTAGAGGAAGGATCGTATCAACTTAATAAAAATGGTATCTATATCGACGGAACAGTTCATGAGATAATTGACGAAGTTCAACTGTCGTTATTGGATACTAAACTATCTTTTCCCGTACGAATGGATCGAACGCCTGATAACAATCCTGAAATGCTTCATCTGGTATTGATCAAAGAAGGTGGCTATGCTCAGTCCTTCCAGAATCAGTTTGTTAACGTAGAAGCCGATAGTGCGAAAGGTATATTTTTTTACAATGGACTATTTCCATTAGTGGCTGATTTTCCGGCTAATGCCTCCTATAAATCTTTATCATTCAAATTCACAAAAACCGGATTACAAAACATATTATCGGAAGCCATAAATCCTATTAACCAATTATTTGACAATGATGAGGGAATTGCCTATCATATTCCTTTACCCTCTGAGATAAACCGTTTGATGGAAGATATCTTTTCTTACTCGTTAGACTCATTTGGCTCCAGGGCTATGATAAAAGTGCGTGGGCAAGAAATTTTAATCACCCTATTAAAGGTGATGACACAGATGAAACACGATGAATTAAATGGGCTTCATACCCATGATTATCAACGCATCATAAAAATCAAAAATCGTTTATTGTCTTCTCTTAATGAAACCATTAACGTTGAAGATATTGCCCGCGAATTTGGGGTGAGTGTTTCAAAGCTAAACCGCGATTTTAATAGTTTATTCAATACTTCGATATATAAGTTTTACACCTATGCCAAAATCGATGAAGCCTATCGTCGCTTAAAAACAGGCAAATACAGTGTGAGCGAAGTAAGTTATGACATGGGCTATACCAACCCGGCCAAATTCTCAAGCATGTTTAAAAAAGTAAAGGGCATCAATCCAAAAGATGTGATACCCTTGCAGTAGCAATAAAAGGCCACAACAAACTATTGCGGCCTTTCAATTATCATTAATCCTTAATCAATAATCCTCTCCTAGTCCCCCACGGTGTAATAAATCTTATTTACTATTTTCCATCCATCAGGAAATTTATACAGTTGCATAAAGTCGATATATACCGGTTTACCTTCCAGCATATACTCCATTTTTAGTGTGGCTGCATATTTTTCAACCTGAATATCTAAATAATTTACACTAACCTGCTTATCAGCTGCACGGGGAAGAACTCCATTATCGATGTTATCTTGTGCCATTTGCTTCCATCCTTCGCGGTCTACATTGTTCAAGGTTCCGTCTTTCTCCAGCACCTGCATACGAAAATCGGGATGAAAACCAGCATCAATCTTATCCATATCGCCTATATTCTGAGTTCCCTCGAGGTACGATGTTTCAACAAGCTGTTTAATGGCTGCCACTTCTTTGTCTTCAGGGGCATTACAAGATGCTAATCCAATTAGCGCTGAAAATAATACGATTGCTATATTTTTCATGTCTATAATGTTTAAATGCTGTTATTTAGAAAATACAAATGTTGTTGTAAACCTTAGTTCGCTTTTGCCAACGTAATCAGGTCGTACCACATTATTGTAATACTGAACTCCAAACTGTGTTGGAAGCTTACCTAAAAATACCAGCTTACTTACTCCTCCTCCTACAGGAACAGTCCATTGTTGTCCCTTATCAGCATTCCAGTTGGCAGTAATAGTTGGAAAAGTATTTACCACCCAACCTTTACCTAAACTGTAGGCTACTAAGGTTTGACTGACAAAACGGTTTACATCAGCTCTTTCGTCATCTCCGGCAAAGGAATTGGTCTGACGGAATACCATATCCAGCGTCCACTTGTTTTTTTGGTACACAGCAACAATACTGGCTCCGGCATTCCACTTACCACTACCTAACAAAGGATCACTGGCAGTAGGCATATCGATAGATGGCCCAACACCAAAGGCTAAATTCCCCAACTTCTTTTTAGGAGCAAAATAGAAAGAGTAGTTTAAATCGGTTGTTCCAAAAGTACTTCCATTACCTAAAGTAGTAGATGGCAGGTATGATGTACCAATAACGGCTCGGTGTACCATACTAAAGTTACCATAGTCAAAGGCCATTACCGGTTGAAATGAGGTAGTGTAAGTTGTTCCCTCGTAATCTGGTGTTCCTAATCCAAAGTTATATTGAATAGGTAGCGCAGTAATGTTTGACAATGGATTTTGTAATTTCTGCGCTATCTCTTCTTGTGTTTGAGCAAAACTCAGGATATTACCAAACGCGAGTATTCCTGTAAGTATTAATGCTTTTAGATAATTCATAATATATTGCTTTATTTTAATTTCACATAAGCTTAATGGCAATTCAATCAATAGTTTCTATTCCGTGATATCCACTTTATGATGCAAAAATGATATATCTATTCATGAACAAAGGCTCCAAACAGATCAAGCTATCACCTCATTTGGTCAAATTGAATTGTTGCTATTGCACAACTAAGAATTTACTAGTCGTATTTTAAGTTAGTGGTAGTATTATTTGGGCATAAGTATGGCTGGGAGACAAAGATTATTCAATATCTCCAACACTTATTTTTTTAAATTAAGGGGTTCTTAATGAACCCCTTTACCAATATGTTTAGCGATAATTTTGATCAATTATTTGACGTGCAAAACCGGGGAAGTATAAAAGGTTTTCGTATACGGTAGAGAACCATACAATTACAGTATTCGTTTCGGGCGATACATAAATACCCTGACCATAACGACCGGCCTTATACATATCTCCATCATTAAACACTGCATCCCACTGGTAGCTTGCATGCGAAGGAACTTCGCCAAAGTATTTTGCATTGTTAGTACCCTGCTCTCCTTTTAAATATGCGTCGCTGTATGTTTTGTCATTTACTTTTTCGAAGTAACTATCCGAAACAACTTTCTCTTGAGACACCTTATTCCAACTATCGGTAAATAACAATCCGAAACGTCCCATATCTCTCAATCGAGATGAAAAGATAGCTCCATTTAAGATCTCACCATATGGAGTTAGTGCATAATGGCCTTCACTCTCCATGCCACTTTTTCCCCATACGCGCTGACTTAATACATCTTCGAACTTCTGATTGGTTACTTTTTCGATAATAAGACCCAGAATCTGTGTATTCATGGTTGAATAGTCAAAAGCCTCACCCGGTTCTCTATACAATTTTACATCCTTCATAATATCAAAAAGTGATTTTTCTGATGGCTCGTGGCGCGTAGCAATCGCATAAGCAAAACCAATAGCCAATGGATGTCCGGGTGTTTTAAAGTTTTTGTTTGTTTCTACATAATCCATACCCGATACGTGATGCAATAAGTGTTTTACTTTCACTTTTTGCCAATCAGCGCTGTTAAACTCAGGTATATAATGCGTAACTGATTCCTCCAGATCAATCTTTCCTTCTTCTTCTAAAATGTGCACCAATATTCCGGTTAGTGTTTTGGATGCAGAAAACCACACATGCTTATCTGTTTCGCGCATGCCCATGTATTTTTCAAGAGCAATTTTACCATCATGAATAACTAACAACCCCTGCATACGGGCACTGTCGTTTTGTACTAATTCAGATAAAGGCATGGTTCCGGCATTGGTTTTGGTAACCGTATTCCAAAGCTCTTCATTCAAATTTTCTTCTAAAAAAGAAACCTGTCCGTTTCTGTAGACTGTTGCTGTTGGCGAAACTTCGGGTAGGTTTAAAAAACCGTAAGCTCCCGTTTGATCGGCCTTAATAAAATTTAATGCCCTGTATTCGGTACGATACTTCTGAGCATCTGTTGAATTAATATCTTCCTTAAATTCTGAAATTGGCTGCAAACCATCGGTTCCATCCAGCTTGTTACTTGTCTTTTGTGCAAAACTCATTGTCGATATCAGGAACAATCCTGAAAGTAATAATGTAATTCTCATATCAATTATTTTTAGTAGTTACAAAATTGATCAGCTATTTAGGCTTACTAAAGCATTGCTGAACTTGTATTTAAATTAACAATTCAAATATCAGGATTATGGAGGTTACAATCATCTCCGTTTGTCCCAACCCAATTCCCAAAGAACCCAAAAGCATAATTTAAGGCCAAAAATAAGACATAACGGTAGTATTGTATGAGCAAACTATTCAAATAATTGTAAACACTAAATGATTCTTTAACTTTACGTGAGTAAACAGATACACATTGGACACAACAATTTTAAAGGTTACTGAAGGCGGAATGAACAACTACTTTAAGGTAGTTGAGGAGGTTTTTGAGCAAAAGAGAATAAAAAACAGGTTTGAGATACAAAAAGGTTCTAACTATTTTCATCTCTCGTCGCAGCTTATTGCAGCTGATTTTGAACTGGGGGTACTTAGTACCAACTTCTATAATAATATTGTAGTTGATAGAATTGCTAATGAAAGACCCGACTATTATCATTTTAATATGATTAAAGAGGGTAAAATAATGCAGGACTATGATAACGAAGAGAAAACTGCAGAAGCCGGCACTAATAAAGGTGTATTTGTATACAATGGTGGTTTCCCTTTAAAATCAAACATACCAGCCAATCAGGATTACAAGGCTATTGTTTTTAAAGTATCAAAACAAGCTATAGCCGAAATAATGCCCGAAGCAATACCGATTATTGAAACCTTATTTGAAAACGATGAGCCAACTGCCTATCACACCCAATTACCTATTGAGATGGAAAGGCTTTTGACAGAACTTTATGAATTTAACAGTGGTATTTTTGGCAAAAACACTATGGTATTATCTCGCGGGCTGGAATTATTTACCATGCTTTTAAATTCCATTAAACAATTATTAGAAAAAGATGAGTTACATGGTTTACACATTGATGACTATAATCGTTTACTTTTAATTAAAAAGGAAATGTTAGATAATATTGAGGGTAAAATCAATGTTGAAGAAATTGCCAAACAGTTTGCTATCAGCAAATCAAAATTGCAGCGCGACTTTAAAACACTATTTGACATTTCAGTCTATCAGTTTTTTGCTCAAGCCAAAATGGATGAAGCCTATCGCCGTCTGAAAACAGGTAAATTTACCGTAATGCAAGTGGGTTACGATCTTGGGTATAATAGCATTCCCAAATTCTCGATCATGTTTAAAAAAAATAAAGGAATTAATCCAAGTGATGTGATACCGGGTTAAAAAAAGAAAAGGCCAACAACAATCTGTTGCGGCCTTCATTAATCTTTAATCAATCATCATTTTTTAATCACCCACGGTGTAGTAAATCTTATTTACGATTTTCCATCCTTCGGGGAATTTATACAGTTGCATATAATCGATGTAAACCGACTTTCCTTCGAGGATGTAATCCATTTTTAGGGTGGCCGCATATTTACTTACATCGATACTTAAAAACTCAACGCTTACCTGTTTTCCTTCGGGGCGAGGCAGTACACCTTTATCGATGTTGTTTTTTACCCGTTGTTTAAATTCGTCGAGGGACACGTTTGACAGGCTTCCGTCCTTTTCCAACACCTGCATCCGAAAATCGGGATGAAAACCGGCATCGATCAAGTCCATATTACCGATATTCTGAACGCCATTGAGATAAGCTGTTTCAATTACCTTTTTTATGGCTTCAACTTCTTTCTTATCCGATTGCGCAGAGGCCGATAAGCCTGATATTGCAATAAGTAGTGATAAAACAAGTTTCTTCATGTCATTCATTTTTAATTAGGCCAGCCTGCACTAAAGTAGTACAGGCTTAGCTTTTTTAAATGCTTATTGCAGCTTCTCTTTTAAAAACCCCAGCGTTCTTTCTATAAGTGGTGCTTTATCGCCCTCATCAGATAAAGTTACTGCTCCTCCCGGATAAAAATGACCGAAACCCGGAACCCAGTTAAAATGGTATTCTACGTTATTCGCCTTAAAAATTTGAATAAGTGGTTGGGTAAACATAGATACTACAGGGTAATCATTATCACTCATAAACATCATAATAGGAGGATTGCTGTCTGAAGCAGCAATTTTGTTAGCCACTTTCAGTCCGGCCACAAATCCTGAGTTGATAAATACAGCCGATACATCTTCCTGCATTCCGTATGCCACATTAATAGAGGTTACTGCTCCGGCAGAGAATCCACCCAATGCAATCTTATCAGGGTTAATATTATAAGTTTTGTTTTCAGCTTTAACATGGAGGATGGCTGTGCGTAAATCTTCGGCAGCTGCCAGAACAGTAGCTTTCAAAACCGGTTCGGCATTTTCATCTGTTAAAGGCTCCAATCCCATCTGCTGGCGAATAACATTTGTTTGTGCTACCGCAGCTGGATTTGTAAATATACTTACGTCAATATCGTCTTCGGTGTATACTGAGTATTCGTCTACAATAGGATTATCGGGAGCTACGCGATAATTAATGGTAAATACCACAAAACCTTCGGCAGCATAACGCATGGCATACTGGCTCATTGATGTTGTTTGCCCTCCAAATCCCGTATAAGGAGAACGAGGATTACCACGGTGAAAGCTTCCACCATAAGTTAAAATAATAGCAGGACGTGGCTCGCCTGACTCGGCTTTTGGATAATATACATCCATGGTTAGGTCCTTCATGGCAACTTTGCCGTTTGCATTAACTTTGCCTTCTCCGTACTTTACATCAGGTGTTACTTCGTACTGAACAATGTCGGGTACTTCCGGATTAAAAAATGATTTCTGTGCCTGGGCATTAGGCGCTACTAAAAGCGACACACCCAAAATTGTCATCAAAAAAAATTGCTTTATATTCATATCTAATAGCTTTTAAAATTTACTGTTACAAATATCATTTAAGATTTGTAACAGTCCAGTCCCAATTCTATCAACCCTCAACCCTTTTGCAGCATTTAACAAGTAATCAAAACAAAATGAGTACTACTACAAAGTCGTTTTGTTCTTTATTAACAAAGGATTTCGATTAACTTTAAAGCCAGAACTTGACACCAATGAAAACACAAGATCCTTTATACATAAAGATAAAAGAAGGTGATATTCAAACCTATTTAAGAGCTTTTGAAGAAAGTTTTAAAGCCGAAGTAAAAGATAAACGACTCATATATAAAAGAGGTAATAGCGAATGGAAAATTACTGCCTACTCTTATTTCCCTGAGTTTGAGTTTATGGTTGTACAGGGAAACTACGATTATAATATCGTTATTGACAGAACTCCGGACGAAATACCCGATTATTATCACATTAATATCGTGAAAGAAGGGAAAGTGGTGCAGGATTACAATAATGAACAACAATTGATGGAGGCTGGTTCTCCTCAAGGTATTTTTATATATAATGGATTATTTCCACTAAAATCAGAATTTCATGCCAATCATCAGCATCAATCTGTATCGTTTAAACTGTATAGAAAGGGACTTCAGGAATTAATGCCCGAAGCCGTGGATATTTTTGATAAATTATTTGAAAACGATGAAGCAAAAGGCTATCATCTGCATTTAACAACTGAGATGGATCGTCTGTTATTTGATCTCTTACATTACGATAATATCGATTCGGGTAGAATTTTATTGGTGCATGCCAAAGCGTTTGAATTATTTACAACTCTAATGCAATCGGTTCAGAAATTATTGAATAAAGATGAATTACACGGACTACATGTTGATGATTACAATCGCTTAATGATAATCAAAGACAAAGTAATCCAAAGCGTTGAGTCCAAAATCAATCTGGAAGATCTGGCCAATGAATTTGCTGTAAGTGTATCAAAGCTTCAGCGCGATTTTAAAGCTTTGTTCAACTGCTCGGTTTACCAGTTTTATACCCATGCCAAAATGGATGAAGCCTATCGACGCTTAAAAACCGGCCAGTATACAGTAATGGAAGTAGGTTTTGATATGGGATATAACAGCGTATCGAAATTCTCGCTGATGTTTAAAAAAGTAAAAGGTGTTAATCCCAAAGAAGTAATTCCCGGATAATAAAATTCATACATTCCTATCATAAACTTATTGAAAGTGTTTCAATATCTCAAAAAAGGCCGCTAACAAAACTGTTGCGACCCTTTTATCATTAACAATTAACCATTATTTTAAAAATACTCGGTAAGGTTTATATAAAAGGCACCAGTACCATCATTAGCTACACCATAATCGAATCCAAGATTAGTACGCGTTGCTTTTTGGATTTGAATACGCAAACCAGCACCAGCTGCAAAAGCCCAGTTGTCAAATAAGTTTACATTGGCATCGCGAGCAGAGGCCGAAGTAGCATCGGCAAATACTACACCACCAAATAAATCAGGGTTTTTAGCCAAAAGAGGTAAACGGAACCTGTATTCAGCCTCAGCATAAAACATATCATCACCTCTCCAGCGTCCCTGAGCATAACCACGACCTGATCTTCCCATCTGATCCCAGGCAGTTGCAGGCATTAACATATAAGGTAGATGTCCGTGTGTTGTAATGTTAGCATAGGTCCAAACAGCAAGTACATTTCGGGGTACATTCTTACTTACACTAAAATAATCACGATATTCCATCCAAAGAGTAGATGAGCTTTGATCACTACCTAAAAAGTCGGCATTGTACTTATAAGAAATGTTAGCAAAACGTCCTGAATATGGATTAGCCATATTATCACGGGTATCATATAAAGCACTTGCCGAAACACCCACCAAATTATAACCAGTGGGATCATAACCATGCTTCATACTATAAGTATAATGATTAGAATAAATACCATTTTCTTTATCCAATATGTTATCATTAATATCCGAAAAACGATCAAAATGAATACCTCCACCGAAATACAACGAGGGTTTTATTTGCCTAAGTGCTGTTTGGTGGGCCCGTATAAAATTAAACTCCATACCTTCTCCTTCATATAGTTCATCTTCGCCCAAAGGTGATACTCCAGGGATTAAGGTATTTCCATCGGCTCCTGTTCCTAAGCCAAAAGTGGGTTGCGAAGAATCAAAAAATCTATAATCACTCTGTAACATCCATTTATTTTCGTTGGTGTATAAGTTACCACGTAGAGCAATCATTAACTGATTTTTTGTTGTGTATGTGGCTATTGCCATCAAATTAGACATATTGGTAGTTGACGGATCACCTAAAAATATACTACCTGATGCAGCTGCTCCATAAATAAAACCATATGCCGGATTAGATGCTAATGCAGGAAGTGCCGTTAGATACAGTTTTCCAACTTTGATATCAGTTTTAGCATTGGCTTCTGCTTTTTCTGCTTCTGCTCTTTCCTTTTCAATTTCAGGGGTTACTTCCTGGTTGTTCTGAATTGGAGGCGACTGCGCTCCTACTGTTACAGCCATACTCATTAAGGCTGCTGCTAAAGTTAAACGTATCGTCTTCATGATTGATTTATTTATTAATTGTTTGTTTTTCAAAAATTATTCTGATACAAATATCCATGATTCCACTATGATCTTTTACTCCAAAAATGTCATCAGGTATCCCAAAACTGTCAAACCGAAATATGTAGCACTCTAAAATCCAGCAGAAATATTAACTAATCGTAACCCTGTTAAAGTATTCATTAGGAATGAAGACCAGAAACTTTAAAAATTGTAGTAAAAACCAATTCCACCATAGGCTTTAAATAAAACCTGATGTCTCACACGGTTGGTATAAAAGGCATTTAATCCACTCCTACTACCTAATTTATATCCTGCATCTACTCGTGCATATATTACAAATGCATCCTGATTAAAAACAGCACGATTATCTAAACTGAAAGCTGCCGACCACTTATCTGAAGTAAATCCAAACTTAGGTTCGAAGCGAAGTAAAATGGGAGGCTCGGGCCACTCTCCTGTATTAGCTAGCGGAAAGTTATAACGCCATTTGTTGCTGATATAAAAACGTTGATCTTTTAACAACCACTTATATTGCACTGCCGGTTCCAGAATCCAGTGACCAAAGATAGCTGCATTTGTCGGATCACCTGTTGGCATAACCAATTTTACAATAGGCGACCATCCTTGCCAGCCACTTGAACCAACTTTTGATGAAGCATAGCTGCGCGAATAGGTAATACTGAAATCGCCAGGAGTCCAATCTGTAATTCCGTCTCGTGTATAATAAGCCCCAATCACTTCAAGGTTTATTGCATCGCGAGAACTTAAAGCTATTCGCCCGTTGGTTACCCAATGCAATGCTTTTTCTCCTCCATTAAACTCATAAGCCTCCATATTAGAATGGACCCGTGTAAGCTTTATCTGGGAGCTAACATCAAAGGAAATTATTATTACAAACAGAAATAATACGACTGCTTTCATTATTGATCTTCCATTTATATTATAAGCTCACAAAGATATTGGTGCAGTATTGATATAGCTATATCCAATACATTCAAGCAAGCGCCCTTTTTGTTCAAATAAAACCACATTCATAAGGACTGTTAGTCATTTATACTTACATATTTTCATTATTTTCGCGGCCTGAACAAACTAATTAAACATGCTTGATTTTAAAATTGACGAAGCCTTATGTACGCAATGTTCATTATGCGCTAAAGAATGTCCTTCTCTGATTATTGATGGAAAAAACGGAATACCTGTTATTAAAGAGGGGAAAGAGAAAAACTGTATTAAATGTCAGCATTGTTTGGCGGTTTGCCCAACGGGTGCTCTTTCTATCTTTGGTAAGAATCCCGAAGACAGTATAGCAGTTACCAAAGAAATTCCTTCAGCAAATGAAATGGAACGGTTGATTAAAACCCGTCGTTCTGTACGTAAATTCAAAAAGGCAGAAGTGGAAGAAGCCACTATTCAAAAGTTAATAGAAAGTGCTGCGTATGCTCCAACAGGCCATAATAAAAACCAGGTTCTATTATCGGCCACCTACACCAGAGCCGAAATGGATAAAGTGCGTGAAGTCGTTTACAATGCCATTAAAGAGGCTAAGGAAGTGGGTAAATTGGAAGGTGCTTTATCGCTGTACGGTGCTTTTCAGCATGTGTGGGAAACCAAAGGCATTGATGTTATTTTCCGCGATGCTCCTCACCTGATTATTGCCACAGCACCAGCAGCCAATAGTAATGGTGTAGCCGACAGTGTAATTTCGCTAAGTTCTTTTGAACTTTTAGCTAACTCTATGGGTATCGGAACTCTTTGGAACGGCTTTTTAAAAACGGTGATGGAACATGTAGCCACCGAATTGAAAAGCATATTTAATATTCCCGAAGATCATACTATTGGTTATATAATGGTTTATGGTTTACCAGCTGTTAAATTTGCTCGTTCGGTTCAGTCAGAAGGATTACATTTGAATCGCATTCAATTATAATATTTTTTACACCTCGCTTCTAAGCGAGGTGTCTTTGTTTTTGAATTTCTTAATTCAATTATATTATTCAACCTACACCTCGTTCTCTAACGGGGTGTCTTTGTATCGCCTAACTCGATATAGCATTGTCCTCTTCTCCCAGTGATATCATTCAAAAGAAACACAGACAACCCTTCAGGTTTTGATTTACATTACTTATAGTCATAGCACTAAAGTACTATGCTGTTACAAACGTCCCTAGCGGGACTAGTTAAATAATAAACGATTGCTCCTTCGTTAAGAAATCAAACTACACCTCGTTCTCTAACTGGGTGTCTTTGTATCGCCTAACTCGATATAGCATTGTCCTCTTCTACCAGTGATATCATTTAAAAGAAACTCAGACAGCCCTTCAGGCTTTTGATTTACATTATTTATAGCCATAGCACTTACGTACTATGCTGTTACAAACGTCCCTGGCGGGACTAGTAATAAACATCCCACTGAAAATCATAAAGTAAAATAGCTCTAATCCGACAAAAAAAATACCCTCCGTATTACACGAAGGGCATTAGGCTTAAGGTTCCTATTTATTAATATCTGATTATAGACTAAAAAAGAGTCCAATTCCTACAAAGCCTTTTTTGTCATCTATTGAATAATTGAATTCGGGTTGAATGCCCCAATGTTGCGACGATCGATATTTAAGGAAAACTCTGAAAGTCTGGTCGCCATATAAGTTACCATTGTTATGCACCATGTATCCTAAACCGGCCCCTACCCAAGTGGGCGTTTTGTAATCATCGGCCAGATTAACATCCCACAAAGCATCGGCAAATCCACTTACCTTAACCGGGGCACCTGCTATTAGGGGATCACCATAACTCTTTAACATGTATCGAACACTAATTCTGTTGGAAGCCTGTAAGCCTTTATTTATAGTAAGACCATATTGCAAGCCGGCATCTGCTGTCCAATGGCTTTTTTGGATAGATGTACCAACCACAGGAGTTAATTCAAAAGTATAGGTTTTGTTACGTTTCCTCCTTCTCTCAAAGGGAGAATAATTATAAACGATATCACCATCTTTTACTTTATAATTCAAATAAGTAAAGTATTTATAATATTCGTTTTGCATGTAATTGGCCGTTTCGTTACGTAAAAAACCATGCAGTTGATCAAGATTAAAAGCACTCAAATCCGATAAATCATTTACATACAGCTTAACCGTGGCATATCCACTTTTTAATTCTATAATATGCTGCCATTGTAACTGTCCAACCAATTCACCATTCTCAATTTTATACTGACGCTGCTGTTCATCGTCTTTACGTTCCTCAACTGAAAGAATGTTTTCTTTAGTATAAAAAGAATTAATGAAGTCATCAATCATCTTATTTATAGAATCCTTTTTTGCTTCAGGCGATAAAGTAGGATCATTTTTATAATTATCAAACTTGTATTTTTCTTTAATAATCTTCTGTTCTGGATTCGTTTTCATTTTATGCCGTACCTTAGTAGAAACAACTGCACTATCTCCAATTGTAAGTTTATGCGTTACCGAATGTTCATTACCACTACCGGCATAATGAAAATAATTCTCCATTTCATATTTCCGATTAGTAAGAGCTTCAAGAGTAACATGATACTTTACACCTTTTTTTAAAGGTATCTTCTCCACTTTATCTTCCATCAAATGAAATAATGAAGTGGTTGGTTCCCAAAAAAGATCATTAAAACGTTTCTCTTTTTCGGTAAATAACTGAAACCACTGATAGGTAATTTCCATTGATTGCCCATGTCCGTAATCGATTCGTAAGGTATCTTTAAGATTATTACCTCTGTAACCTATATAATTTCTAATTTTGCGGCTCGATTGACTAAATACGCTTTCGCTAATAACAACCAGAAGCATTATAAATACAACTCTTTTCATAAGTTGGGGGTTAATTGTTTAACATTTTTGTAATTTTTCCGGTCAGGCTTTTCTTGCGCACTTGAGGCTGACTGGCGGATGCTAATTCATCACTTTCGTAATATACCGGTAGATTAAGTTGTTCGATATTTGATTCTTCTTTTTCGGCCATTAAGGTCTCTTCATAGACAGGTTTATCTACATAAACCGGCATCATCGAAACTACTTTAACCTTATAAGAAGGCATTATTGCAGGTGCTGATTCTATTTTTTGATATACCAACGTTTTCTTCGCCACTACTTGTTTGGTGGTATCGATGTTGGCTAATATATTGTTTTGTTTTTCATTCAGAAGTGCAATATCTCGTGATTGATTTACAATCAGTCCTTGTTGATTCCGTATTATTTGCCTTTGCTGAAGATGAAAATATCCCGACAACAATAGAACAATTGCCATAGCAGCAACCCATCCGTAGGAAATAGAAGGTCGTTTCACTTCTTTTTGAACGTTATTCCATACTCGTTCTTCATTAAACTGAATAGATTCCAGTTGTTCTGAATCATTTCCTAACTGATCCTTGAATATATTATCTAATGACTTCGGTTTCATAATTCAACTGTTTAATTTGTTTTTGCAAATAAGCACGTGCACGCGTTAATTGCGATCGCGAAGAAGCTTCGGAAATATCAAGCATGGCAGCTATTTCCTTGTGTGAGTATCCTTCAATAACGTATAGGTTAAAAACGGCCCGGTAACCATCGGCCAAATTGCGCACCAGCGATAAGCATTCCTGATAACTCAGATCAGTATCGGGTAACGAATCGGTAAAAGGTTCATTAAATGTGTTGTCATCATTGAGCTGAATACGTTTTTGCTCTCGCAACAACAAAAGGGATTCATTAATAACAATGCGGTTCAACCAGCCTTTTGTGGCTTTTTCATTCTTTTCTTTGAATGCATCTAACTTTTCAAATACCTTGATAAAAGCTCGTTGAACTACTTCTTCGGCATCAAAACTATTTGCCACATATCGCAACGACAAAACATATAAGCTTTTTGCATAGGTTCGATAAAGTGCTTCGAATCGTTTTTGTTTATTTCTTTTGAAGATATAGGGCATTAGGTTATTCTATACTTGGTTTTGCTAATAGAATACACAAGTATACAAAAACGCTGCATTCGGTTTGAAAAAAATTTGATTATTCTATGTAAGTCAATTCGCCAATTGGAAGAATTAATACAGACAGCCCTTCGGGCTTTGGATTTACATTGCTTATAGCCATAGCACTAAAGTACTATGCTGTTACAAACGTCCCTAGCGGGACTAGTAAAAATCAAATATTAAGGATCGGATCTTTATTACCATTTTTGTTATAAAGATCCGATCCCTATCTTATTAGGGAATCTGCCTCTGCAAAGCTATATCGTTAAGTGAAACAGAAGGATGATGCTTTCGAGGTTGGCCAATCGATAATTTTTTATACTCTATAACCGATCGTGAGCAAAAGTGCAGACAAGCCAAACATTGATGACAATTATCCAGCCATTCAACTTGTTTGCCGTTTAATCTTATATTCTGAAAAGGACAAACCTGCATGCAATATCCGCAACGTATGCAGCCCTCTCCAACTGACAAAAAGCTTTCTTTATGTTCCTGCTTTTTTGACACTAGAAGTTTGAGATCGCCAAAAACAGCTGCTTCTTTATCGAACTCGTTTTTCAGCTGAAGAATACTTTCACTTATCTTTAATACTTTATCCTTTGCTTCCTGATAAAGTTTTTGAGGTTCTTTTATTTTTGAAAGTTTCACATATGGAAAATGGGCAGCCACCATAGGAATAAAATAACCAGCATTAAATTTTACCCCTGCCTTATTCAGATATTTCTCAATCTGCGATAGTGCATTCCCAATTTTGGGATTTAAACCGGTTACAACAGCAAAAATATATTCTGCATTTACAAATTGTGCTTCTTTTAAGAACTCGTGCACAATGCGCGGAA
Source organism: uncultured Carboxylicivirga sp. (assembly GCF_963668385.1). GTDB lineage: Bacteria > Bacteroidota > Bacteroidia > Bacteroidales > Marinilabiliaceae > Carboxylicivirga. Next base: position 4,128,662 of record NZ_OY764327.1, on the reverse strand, counting down.
CAGTCATAAAATGAAGAGGAAAAATAATGCCCACTCTTTGGGCATTTACTTTTACAGGTTTCTGTTTTAAGCACCCCACAATTGGTAATAGCTCACTTCCTTCTAGTTGATTATTAATGGAACGCGCCACACTTAAACTATTACCGGTCCCCGAGAAATAATACAAAGCTGTATTCATGAAACAATCAAGTTTGAGGGCAAATATATCTGTTTAAATACTGATTTTTACATTTCTATAAAATTACAGACTACAACCTAGTCGTTAAAACAGTGCCATTTATTGCCACTCTGAGATAATTGCCACTCTTTTTACTATTAGATGACGCGACGCTTCTCCATCAACCAATGTATATTCAATCTGTCGTAACTGACCTGTTGTATGATGATTACTATTGTAAATAGGAAATTCTCTCTGCAGTGTATTATTAACTATTTTGTATGAATCACACCCTTCATATCCATCATCCAGATTTCCATGAAGATCTAAAGAAGGAAAATAAACCTGACTCATTGACTTTCCATTATTTACAGAATAGGCAAGTACATCACCACAATTATTTTCTGAAGAAAGGAAAATAAGTAGTTCAGGATATCCATCCGAATTCAAGTCTGCAACTTCTGCGCTAATAACTTTTCCATCGATAGGGAAAGTGGCATTTTCATTAACAGCAGATAAACCTTTAGATTTAATTTGAAGCATTCTTTGATCATCTTCTATGTATGTTTTAACCTCAAAACTAATACCTTCCATATCTTCTGTTTGAATAAAGAATTCTTCTGAATTATTCCGAGCAATACTTGGGCATAAAAATGAGGTCAACAAAATGAGAGAAGAAAGTAAAATGGTGCTTTTCATTACTTATACTATTTGATTATTTTCTTGAAAACAATCCAAAGCAAATTTAATGCCAAGCAAGCTACAGTAAGAGATTACACAACTAAAAAGCTATTCTATCCTCTGCCTAATTATCTTCTAATAAATATCCCCTACCTTCTTTAACTCATTCCCATACCGGAAGTAATCTTTTGTGAGTTGTAATTTATTATCAAGTTGCTCCAATTCAGAATAGAAATCGCGTTCTATAGAATTGGTTTCAATTACTTTGTGCATTCCTCCGTTTTTGATCACCACTCTTTTATCAGCCAAAAGAATCAAAAGAGGATCGTGGGTAGCCATCAATACAATTTTATCTTTCTTTACCAGCAAATCAAGCGACTTCTTTTTGTTTACTCCAGCATTTTCAATTTCGTCAATTAAAACAATGGGAGCCTGACCAACACAAGCCACATCGGCAATCATCAAGGCTCTGGATTGGCCACCACTTAAAAAAGTAACCGGTGTATCAGGCTGAAATGGTTCTCCCGAAAGATCATTTGCTAGTTTGATTACCTCTGTAATCACTTCTTCCACATTCAGCATAAAGTGACTTTGAGCATGCATCCTGAGGAATTCTTCTACACTCATATCCAGCACAAAATTCATATTTTGAGTAATCTGAGCTATTAGCTTACCTCCCATTTGTGCAATTTTGCTATCATCGGCTGTTTCACCATTAATCAAAACTGTTCTTCCGGTAGGTGTATCTTTATTTGCCAGCCATTCAATATCTGCCAATAGTCGACTTTTACCAGAACCTGTTGGCCCCACAATACAAGTTATTTCACCGGGAATTAAATTCAGGTTGCACGATTCTGAATTTCCGCTTTTATCCTTGCCTGGTAACACCTCCAAACTATCAATTGATTGTACCGTTTGAGTATCTTCCAAACCTTTAATAAACTCTTGGAATAGCTCAAACAATTGATCTGCATCAGTAGCCTGATCTTCGAAATAAGATGCAGGTAATTCATTAACAATCTCAGTAAAACTCTTACTATCAACTTCTGGTTTCAAGTTAAACGATGATAGGAAATCTACTACCATCGGATATTCTTTCTGAAGTATCTTTATTGATTTTGATAAACAATCACTCATTGCTACAACTTAATTTTTCGGTTTAACCCAATCTGAAAATCCTCTCCAACACGTGTCTCACCAAGGCAATACGAACACAATGCTGCCGGCATCGAGAAACGCAACTTAAGATTTTCGGTTGTTTCAAAAGCATTGGCATTAACCACCAGTTTTGCCAACCGATCAGCTCCCTGTCCGGTGATACCATTAATAAATAAAACCCTACACTTCGAATTTACCTGCTGTATTTTAAATCGAAAAACTTCCCTTTCGGCCTGCGAAACCAAATCGCTTTTTGTCACTACAACCACATCGGCCATTTTAACCATAGGTCCTGTTTTAAGTGGAGTATTGATACCGCTTAAATTATCCAAAACACAAACTGCCAGTACTTCTTTTAGGTGAGGTGCACATCGATTACACAGTCCGGCACTTTCGGTTACCAAAACTTCAAAACCTTTATCGCGAGCCCAAACAAAACAAGATTCGATGTTTGAAACAAAATAATGATCAGGACATAAATTACCAGCCAATCCGGTTTGAGTAGTAATTCCGTTTTTTGCATATTGCTCCTCATCCAATGCACTTAAGCAATCGAACTTAATTACCCCACATTTCTCTTTCAACTGAGGTAAACTCTCAACCATTTTTATTATCACCGATGTTTTTCCAGAAGATGGTGGTCCTGAAACAGTAATCAGTTTTGTTGCCATATTCTTATTTATTAACCCATACTTTCATAAATTCTGTTCTAATCTCGTCTTTTAATTGCCCCACATCGTGCTGACGCAGAAAATCCCAGCCCAACCATTTCACTTCATCGTGTAAATGATTATTTATGCAATCAGGATGAGTGGATGGGAAAAAACGATCGCGCAATAACTCGCCTGTTTCTTTACTCATCAGAAAGTTTAACAAGGCATCTTTTTCTTCAGCTTTTCCTTTTTTTACCAGCAAAAATACAGGACTGGCAATGGCTCCATCAATAGGCCATACCACTTCTACCTCATCATTCTTTATTCGTTTTGAAAAGAACCAAGGCATGATGTAAACAGCCGCTTCTCCTCCATCTTTTTTATTGGCATCTTTTACCATCTCTGCCGGGTGCATGCCTTTTACAATATTTTTAGCGAGTTTAGCGATAGCTTCCATTCCATTATCTTTATAAAAAGGGAGAAGAACCGCATTACAGAAGAAATCATCCTCGCCGCGCATGATAATGCTATTTTCAAATTCAGGAGCCAGCAAATCCGACCATTTCTCAGGTATTTTCCTATCACCTAACTGTTTTTTATCCACAACCATTACCAACATATTGGCTGTAAACATGGTGTAATATCCTAAAGGATCGGAATAATCTACCTTTTCCAGATAAGGATTTAAATCGTATGGCTGATAAGCTTCAAACGCACCTTTTTCGATAAACCTTTCGACAAAAGGCTTATGAAAGAAATTATTGATATCAGATGCCATAATAACATCGGGCAATTCATCAACATCTTCTATACTATCCAAAAGTGGATAATAGGATAATTCGTGATTTACATTACCCTCAATTAGCATTTTTAATTCGCTAAATAAAGTTGGATAGCTGGCAAAGTAAGACTCACAATATTCTTTAAAAGGATTACGAAGTCCACATGGTAACATGGCCGAAAAATCTAGGCTACCCAAATCTGTTTCAACTAATACATCCTGCTCAGTTTGATTTTCCAGTTGCTTATTTATTGATTCTATAAAAAGAACCGGATCAATTTTGTGAGAAGATAATACAGTGTTTAGTTTGATAAACTTCCCAATTTTATGCAAATTATCAGTCTTAAAATAGTTGCCTAATCCTTGGTTTTCAAATTCGTTAATAATTTCAGGATAAGCTTCAGCTATTTGTAATAGATTTTCATTCCCGGTAATCATAGATCTGATTTATATGGTTACTATTAATTTTCGCTTTTCTCCGGCAGACGTGCTTGCTTCAATTAATTCTACCGGAGTATTGTATAATTCGCTCAATGTTTTTGATTTCAATACCTCATCCGGAGCACCCACACTCGCTATTTTACCATCTTTAAGCATGATTACTTTATCGGCATATTGTAAAGCCTGCTCGGGCGAATGAGTATTAATAATCACTCCATAACCTTGATTTCGCAACAGCTGAGCAACCTTCATTACTTTCTGACAATTTCCCATATCAAGGTTGGCAGTAGGTTCATCCATAGCAATAAACTGAGGTTGCTGAGCCATAGCCCGGGCTATGAGAACCATTTGCTTTTCGCCACCACTGATTTTCGAGAAACTTTTATGTGTCAGATATTCAATCCCTAGAGTTTGAACACACGATAAAGCCTTTTTTACATTGGCTCTACCTGGCCTGCCAAATACTCCGGAAGTATGCACATGCTGCCCCATCAATACTACATCCAACACCGAAAACGGAAAGGGCGTTCCGTGTGCCTGGGGCACATAGCTTATTAAGTGTGCCAAGGCTTTTGTCGAATACTGATGAAGTGATTTTTTGTCGTACGTTATTTCACCGTCTAATATAGGCAATAAACCTAATATACTTTTAAACAAAGTTGTTTTTCCTATTCCGTTCTTGCCTAATATGCAGGTTAATTCGCCTTCTTTCAAAATAACATTCACATCCGAAAGAACGCGCTTGCTTCCATATCCGCAACAAACATTTGAAAGTGTTATCATATCAAGGCTTTTTTGATGTTTTTATTAAGATGAAAATGAAAAATGGAGCTCCCACTAATGATGTGGTGATACCCAAAGGGATTTCAAGGTTAGTGACAGAGCGACTAAAATTATCGACTATCAGTAAAAATAATCCTCCTATAAAAAAGGAAGCCGGTAATAATACCGCGTTTTTCGATCCCACCAACATGCGTGATATATGCGGAATAACCAGTCCGACCCAACCAATAATACCACTAATACTAACAGCCGATGCTGTCATTAAAGTAGCTACTGTAACAACAACAAATCGGAATCGTTCTACGTTAATACCTAATGTTTGTGCCTCTTCATCACCAAAAGAAAGCATATCCAGTTTCCACCCCGATAAGGATAGCATCACCAGGCCAGCAATGGATACAACAGTAATAAACTTCAAATCGGGTAACTGAATATCCGATAAACCTCCCATCAACCAATATACAATTGAAGGAAGTGCATCTTCGGGATCAGCAATGTATTTTAGCAACGAAGTTAAAGCAGCAAACACCGTAGCTACAATCATCCCCGAAAGAATCAAAGTCAGACACTTTTCATGTTTCTTACCAGTTGCCATACTAATTAAATAAACAGCAGCAACAGCTCCTACACCAAACAAAAAGGAGAAAGTCTGCATAAAAAAAGCATTCATTCCAATAAGAATAGCCAATGCAGCACCAAAGCCCGATCCGGCAGAAACGCCCAATATCGATGGCGAAACCATTGGGTTACGAAACATTCCCTGATAGGTAGCCCCCGTTACGGCTAAAGTACCTCCCACTAAAAAAGCAGCCAATACACGAGGTAATCTAATATCGACCAACACCGTGTATATCCTTAACGAATCCTGATCCTGTCCAACAAAAATTCCTTTTACAAAACTCATTAAATCATGAAAGGTCACAGTAAAGCGACCTAACATTAGTGAGGCTAAGGTTAAAACCACACTAAACACAATTAGTAATGTAAAAGTAGATATGATCTTTCGCTGCCTCATATTATTTAAATAAGGATTGATACTCTTCGGCCGTTAAGGAATAATTATAAAAGAGCTGATAAAACTCGCATATTTGCTTTTGTGTTAGTTCTGGCGACTGGCCATAAAAGATCTGACATAACCACAAAATTCCAGGTATACGATTAATTGAAGGTGGATGATCGAACCATCCGAAAGGTTGAGAAGGAACTTTATAAACTTTATCATTCTTCACGGCCGATACATTCGCCCATAAACTACTTGTTGTAATGGCTTTAAAGGCATTTTTATTTGATTTAAAACCGGCCGTAAATATTACATCAGGATTCCATTCCAAAACCTGCTCCATATTCACGTTGGCATGCCCTCCGGTTGGTATATCAACTTTAGCTACATTGTTGATTTTTAAATAATCCAACACTTCGGTGTGTTTCGAACCCGATGGATCAGTCATTAAACCAGAACCTCCAATGGTGTAATAAACTCCGATATCCTCAATACTCTTTTTCGCCATTACAGCACTCACCGATGAATTAACCTTATGTAAATACTCAACATAAGGCTTACATTGATCTTCGTTATTAAAAAGCTCACCCAGAAAAGCATATGTCTTATCCAGTTTATCGATGGATAAATCAACAATAACCACCGGGATATGAGTACGATCCTGCAAGCGTTGAATTCTTGAAACATCTTTTTTAGAATAAGTGCCAGCTATAATAATTTGAGGGTTTACCGACAAAACAGCCTCCACATTTTTTATATCAACGGTTGGCAAGTTGCCATAAGCTTCATCAATAAATAAATAAGCCTTGGTTTGAGGTACATTTGCCTGTGCTACCATCATACTTTTGGCCACCGAAAACAACAAAATGGAAGTTTTGGCATCGTATGGTAACACTCGATCCAACCGATCGGGAATTGATAGTTGCCGACCAGCCATATCTGTTATGGTTCGTGCCATAAGTCTGGTGCAAAAAAACATTGCTAAGACCAATATTATATTTCTCATATTTTTAGTTTTTTATTCTCTACCTATTAACATTCCGTATACTCAGCCTTGTAATGTTCGTAGGCGATTTCGCTGAGATGTTCTTTCAAAAAAGGCATGGGCAAACTTTTTAATTTGTCCCATCCTATCCAATTGATTGTTTTTGCTCCTGAATAAAGTTCATTGGATGTGATATGTGTTGATCCACATTTTTCGATAATTGATTTTACCTGGGGTGAATACAAATGCTCAGCCATCTTCATTGTTTCATCACTGGCATTGTTCTTTGCCAAGTAGAAATAACAACTTACAGGATTACCGTCTTTTGTTTTTACTACTTCAACATTTTGACGAACATCACTTCGAACAAACAAGCTGGTAAACTGATGTACAACACTTAATGGAGCAGAATCCTGATGATGAGAACCCACATTGCGTATAATGCTTGAAAAATGTTTTTTATCCTTTACATTAGAAGCATACCTCCTAATAGCTTCTTCTCCCCAATTGGCATATAGAAACAGCATCATATTAAATCCAAAATGATCGCGCCTGTTCTTTCCCATCTGCATAATGCTATCCTTATACTTTTCTTCCAAAATATCGCTCCAACACTCAGGCATAGGTACTGATGAAGTAGCCGTTTTATCGTACAACATTACCATTTCTTCCACTCCAAATGGATGATAATGATTATCGGCATCTTTTATGTTTGATTCTTTGAAAACCGTTCCCCAATCAGTCGAAGCGGGTGAGTGCTGATAGATACCTGAATTGACGAAACGATCTACAAATTGATGTGTCATTAATGAGCTAAAACCTTTACCAATCAATAGATCAGGCAAATCATCAGATGACTCACATAAAGCAAGATAGTTTTGAAATTGTTTTTTCTGATGCTTCTGAAATATCTGAATATTCAATTCAATATTTAACTCCCCAGCTTTTCGTTTCATCTCTGCAACAAAATCATGTTGCCATAAAAAAGCAACATACCCGGCCACATTAACAGCATTAGATTTAATCAGTTTTCGCTTCATAACCTCATAATCGCAAGCATCCAAAGTGGCCCTTTTTATCACCCGCTGTAGTCCGCATAGTAAAGCTGAACATGAGATATTAGCAGTCTGAGCCAAATCTGCAATTGTATTGCCCGTTTTTATCTGTTCGCGATATGGATATAACTGCTCCATCGCTTCAGGGACTTCGGCTAACAATTCATTTATTAATGTGTGCTTATTTATCTCCATTACCGCTAAAAATTAAGAGTTAGAAAAAACCGTATATCTCTGCCTTCGCTAGGCAAATATGCCTGATAGCTGTAATATTCCTTGTTAAAAAGGTTGTTAACTGATAAATTCAGTTTGGGTCTGATCGTCGATTTCAAATAAGTGGCGCCAAGGTTTCCTTGCATAATCCAGTAGGATGGTGTGGCGTACGAAAATTCGCCCAATTGCTTTTGCTCTGTATAATAAATAGAACGAAAACCAGCCTCCAACTTTAGTTTATCATTAAAAGAAACCTGGTAATTAAGATTGGCTTTAAAGTTAAATGGAGGAACAAAATCAAGTGGTTCACCTTCTTTAAAAGATGCTGATTCGGTAATATCTGTTCCATTCAGATATGCAAATCCAAGCCATAAACTAAGTTTGTCGCTAGTTTTTAGAAGCTCTTTAAAATGAAAGTTACATTGTGCTTCGCCACCAAAAATTCGTGTCTGACCAATATTAGTATAGGTAAAATTAGTTCCGACCATGCCTTTCAATTCTGTGCGGGCAATCATATCATCCATAAACCAGATAAAAGGGCTTAACTCAAAACCAAACCATTCCTTCTTATAGTTAAAAGCCAAATCCAGACTATAACAATATTCGGCTGTTAAATCAGGATTACCATAAACAACTCCATTGGATGTATAGCTATCAGCATATAATTCCGACACTTCAGGAAAACGGAAGGATCGGGCAATATTCATTTTAAGCTTTGTACGCTTGCCTGTTGTAACCGAGGCTGACAGGTTGCCTGTTACCGCACTTTTTTCATCCTGACGTTCATCTTCTTCGGGATGATGCAATTCTCCTTCATAAACAGCAGAATAATTATATCTGATTCCTCCAACCAGCTTGCTATTTTTGGTTAGGTCATATTTATTTTCCACATATATGCCTGAATTATATGACCGTGCATCTTTGCACACTCTGTTTTCAAAGGCGATTTCTTCAATGTAATCAACAGCATCAACAGGCGTTGAAATATGAAAACTATATCCTTCGGCACCTGCTGTTATCTTAAACTTTTCATTGATATCGATATCTGTTTTAAGATGACTCCCATAATTATAATCAGAGAAGTTTGTGATTTCGGTGTATGATAATTGGTAACCAGCTGCTGTATAGAAATCCTTCACTAACTCCCTGCTTTCATCAGAATAAAAAAGATTCCATTCCAGATGACTGAATAATCCTAAATCTCTTCCTTCGTATTTTAATGAATAATTATTGGTGTATTCTTTTTCGGTGCGCACTCGCATATAATCAGAACCATTAAAACCAACTGGTTTACCCCATGGGCCACCATTGTGCATATCAAACGAAACTACGATGCTATGATCATCTGAAAAACGATATCCGGAAGTAATAAAAACATCGTTATCCTGATAAAAACTATTCTCGGCTATTGATCCATCGGCAAAGCGGAAATCATCTGCTTTACGATAACGAACTGCTCCTTTTACGGCAAATTTCCCATCGCTCCATCCTCCACATGCCAGATAATTTTGCTCATTATTAACTGATCCATAACCAGTAATAAAACGTCCGTTAAAGCCTTTTTGCTTGAATGGTGATTTATCTACCAGGTTAATAATTCCGGCCATGGCTCCTGCACCATACACAACCGAAGCTGCTCCTTTTTCTACTTCAATTCGTTCCAGATCGTAAACATTAATAGTGTGCGACATAACACCGGCCGGATAAGAACTGAATCTGCGATTACCATTACGTAATACCAGTATGCGCTTTCCAGAAAAACCACGGAGCGTAAGAGGCGACTGATACCCGGTGCGATTGGTAAACCCTGGTGTATTTTGAAGTATCTGTGATACATTTTGAGGATTCAGCGGTTCCATCTCTGTTTTTCCGATAGAAACCGCTGAAACCATGCTTTTTTGTTCTACATTCTGACGCGTAACCACTCTTACTTCATTGATATCAAATCGCATTAACTCCAATTTGAAGTCAACCGAATTTGATACATCCGTTAATAACAGCGTATCCGTTTTATATCCGTAAGCAGAAGCCAGAATACAGTTATCGTCAGTGGTAATTTCAAGATGATAATTTCCGCTGGCATCGCACATACAGCTATTACCCATAAGTGTGCTAACGACAGCATAAGGAATAGCTTTATCGTCGCTAGTAAAAACCGTACCTGCCAACCGATTTTGACAGAGTACGATCTTACACAGCATCAGACCATATGTAAAAAGCAATAAACGAAACATTACAGAAATCGCATCTTAATTGAATACTGAAATATGAATAGGAAAAGTTGTGTGATTTTTTAGGACTTCTTTTATTCGCTTATTACCTGCCAGCGAACAAGCGTTTTCTTTTCATTGGGTTTAGCAGGTTTAAATGCTCTTACCATAAACTTGGCATAACCACCTTCTAAGGTTTGAACCAAATAAACGGCTTGTACTTCTTCTTCAGTCTTTCCTTCCGGCACTTCTAAAATTCCACTTCGGAATGTTTGACCGATAATGCAATTATCCAAAGCAGCATAAAGAGCTTCTTGTTCGTAAAATCCGGTTGTTTCATCTTTATAGGATGCAAAATCAATTTCTGATTCTGTAGCCAACTCATTAACCATATCTTCGGTAATAGTAGTAAGAGAATTAAATAACTCAATACCCTCACCTACTTTATAAGCTTTGACACCCGGTGCTAATAAAATAGTTGGACATCCCTGATTGTGAAGATCTCCCTTATCATCATAATAGTATGTTTTTACTATATAAAATTGAATATCATAAGTGAATGCATCATCTTGAGTCATATATTTATAATCTAAAGATGTCTCTGTAGCTTTACATTCATCATTAATAAAATCCAAACCGGCTCCCCATACATTTACTTTTGGATCTCGCTCGAGATAATATTCCTTTACAGGATAATCACCCAATACAATTTCTTTAAAATCTTCATCACTGTCGCATGAACTAAAAAGAACCAATACTGAAAAAATAAATAGAATCTGTTTCATCATAAAAGTTTTAACTAGGTTGAATAAATAGGAATATGATTTACCAAAATGTCGTTATACATTTTAGTTTATATCGCTATTTTTCCTAAAGCAATTTGCATACCCTAGTATACTAAAACCCTATAAAACCATTATAGAAACACTGATATTCGGCAAGTTAAACTTTGACACAATCTGTATTACCAATGATAATTCCTACAATTTTGTAAGAATTAGGCTTTTCTACATAACAAAAATGTATTTATTATTTTGATCGCTAAATTCGCACAAAAAAAGGCCTGAGCATTACACCCAGGCCTCCTCTGAATAAAGGTTTAATTATTATTTTTTCTTATCAAGAATAACTTCTATTTGATCCATGATGCTGTTCATGGTTGCAATAGCTTCTTCAAATGGTTCTGAAGTTGTCATATCAACACCTGCTTTCTTTAAAATCTCAATTGGAAAATCAGATCCTCCAGAAGAGATAAACTGCATGTAACGTTCTTTAGCTCCTTTTTCACCAGCTAAAACTTTTGCTGCTAAAGCCTGAGAAGCTACAAAAGAGGTACTATATTGATAAACGTAGAATCCCATATAGAAATGAGGGATAGCAGCCCATTCAATTCCAATAGTATCTTCTACTTTACAAACGCCTTTGTCGTCGCCATAATACTTGCGACAAATATCACCGTATAATTTAGTAAATTGTTGTCCTGTTAAAGGAATACCTTGCTCTGCCATTTCGTGAATTTTCAATTCAAACTCGGCAAATTGAGTCTGGCGGAACAATGTTCCTTTAAACCCATCCAACATATTCATTAAAAGAGATAGTTTTAAATCATCGTCTTTTAATTTTTTCTGCATCATATCATTTAACAAAACCTCGTTAAAAGTAGAAGCTACTTCGGCAACAAACGTAGCATAATCGGCAGTAGCAAAAGGTTGAGTTTTGTTTGAATAGTAACTGTGCATGGTATGTCCTAGCTCATGAGCTAAAGTACTTACCTCGTTATACGAATCGGTATAGTTCAATAAAATATATGGATGCACATCGTAAGCAGCCCCATTTGAATAAGCCCCACTTCGTTTACCTGTATTTGGATAAACATCAATCCAACGGTTATCAAACGCTTTTTCTACAACACCTACATATTCTTTACCAAGTGGTTTAAGCGCTTTTAAAACCAACTCTTTTGCTTCGGCATATGTATATTTTAACTCAACACCTTTTACTGTTGGCGCATAAATATCAGAGTATTTCAAAGTATCCACCCCTAACATGCGCTTTTTCAAAGCAAGATAACGATGAAAAGTAGGTAGATTCTTATTTACATTATCAACCAATGAATGATAAACTTCAACCGGAATATTATTTGGTTTAAGTGCTGCCTCTAAAGATGATTCGTAATTACGAGATTTTGCATTGAAAACATCTACTTTCACATTACCATTTAAGAACTCACCATAAGTACCTTCAAACTTCAGGTAATTATCCCAGTAAATTTTAGTTACTTTTTCGCGATCAGCTCTGTTGGCAGATGCACGTACAACGCTAAACTCTGTACGATTCAGTTCAATTTCTTCACCATTGCTTAAAGTCATATTTTCCCATGGCATTTCAGCATTACTGAAAACATTAAAAGCTGATTGCGCTGTTCCAGTGATCATACCTGTTTTTGCCATCAATGCCTCTTCCATATCAGATAAAGTATGCATTTTCATACGAGAAATATCCTCCAATGCCATACGATGAATTTCCAATTTTGGCTCTTCTTTCAAAAATTTCTTAATAGTTTCATCTGGAATAGCAGCTAACTCAGGAGAAACAAAGGAAGCCAACTGCCCAAAATTGATAAATACTTCTTGTACCTTTTTGGTTCTTGCCATATTATCCTGATCGCGTAAATCCATATCTGATTTTAACGAGGCATACAAGTACAATCTATATGCTTCTTTCATCAAATCATTTGAATAATTTAAATAAGCTAACAATGAGGATGCCGATGTTCCAAGGGTACCTTTAAAATCAGAAATTTTCTGCATTTCAGTTTTGAAGTCCTCCAATTTTTGATCCCACTCTGCATCCGATGCATAAATCGGCGTTAGGTCCCATTTGTATTGATCTTCGATTGAATTTCGCTCTGTTTGAGCCTTCATTGGCAATATGGCGCATACAACCATTATTGCCAACATTAAAGATTTAAATAAGTGTGTCATGTGATAATTTATAATTCTTTTAACTTACTAAAGTACGCTGTGTAATCTTGATAAAACATGATATTATTCACAATCTCATATCTACATATCCTGCCAAATCATTTTTTGATTATGATCAATTCAAAAAACAAATACAATAATGGCTTTATGTAATAAACTATTATCAACTACAGATAAAGCAGTTAACAATAATGAGACATCATTTTTATTTTTTAGTTTCGTCAAAATCAGACATACAGGTATTTAAACTTATATTATTCTATTTTTCAATCAATTACATCCGATTATACACCATAACATTAACGAATAAATTTGATATTTAATCAACTAACTATTTTGCTCACTCATTTCTATATCACTTTACATTAATATTTTCTTTAAAATTGCAACAAAAAACCAGACGTAGCTTAAATAGAAATTGACTTATGAAACCACCAAAAAATAGAGCTGTCAGAACAATTGCTCTACGAGCATTGAATGCTATTGAATCAAATACCGGGTTTAAAGTTTCTAACGACCTGGGATTAAGAATTACTTACAATAGAATAAAGCGTGATACAAACCTGTACTTTGAACAGTATGGAGAAGAAAGCGTAACAAATAGACGTTTTTATAACATCTGCGCTGGAGGTCACGGTGGTTTTGGAGGATATTTTTACCACCCTTTCTGGACTAATATTGATGTAGAGGCACCTATTCTTCTTGATGGTTGGAAAAGATTTGATTCACATAGAGATATCAAACATGATCTGCTAAATAAAACTCCTCTTCCAATTGATAGTAATACCGCAGAAATTATTCAATCTCAGTATACAATTGAGCACATGGATAATGACACTGCTACTTATTTCATGAAAGATGTATATCGTGCTCTTAAGCCAGGTGGTGTTTTTAAAGTTGTAACTCCTAATATTGAGTTAGGTTACAGAGCTTATTTAAACGGCGATAAAACCTATTACAAGTGGGTGGATATTCAAAGTAACCAAAGACATTTACCTGTTTACGGATATAAAACTCCATTAAATAAAGCTTCGTTTGAACAAGTCGCAATGGTGTTTTTTGCTGCTCATGCTTCAACTATCCACTCGATTGATAATCCGAATAAAATTTCAGATGAAGAATACAAGCATATTATGCATTCTTTAAAAATGGAAGATGCTTTGGACTATTGTACATCCAGATGTAGTATAGAAACTCAAAGAAAATTTCGTTCTAACCATATGAACTGGTGGAATCATGAAAAACTTATTAACTCGTTAAAAGCAGCGGGCTTTACAAAAATACAGATTATGGCACCCGGGCAAAGTACTTCTCCAGTAATGAGAAATCCGAAATACTTCGATAACTTGGGAAGTTCAGTGGCCTTATTTATAGAAGCTATAAAATAATCGTATACTATTGTTTAAAACATAAATCATCCCAGACTTTAAATTGGGATGATTTTTTTTGCGTGTTATTTTAACTTTTCTAACACTATTTCAGGCAGTGCGACGATCCAAATAAACAAAACTTTTCCTATATTTGCGCGGATTTATTTAAATCGGACAGTTCGAAACCATCCTGTCGGTAAACAAAACTAGGACCTTACAGCATGCTGTAATTATGCCTGTGCATTCTATTCTTGAATGCTAGTTTATTTTTGGTTTTCAACTATCCGTTTTACATGTTAACAAAAATGTAAAGTCATGGATAAAGCTATAGTATTATTATCGGGAGGTTTAGATTCAGCCGTTGCGCTTTATGTGGCCAAAAGTAAGGCCAAAGAAGTTCATGCAATATCTTTTGATTACGGCCAACGTCATAACCGAGAATTAGATTCAGCCAAAGCTATTGCACGCAACGCTGGAGTTGTCGATCATCAGGTTGTCACCTTAAAATTAGACCGTTGGGGAGGCTCTTCTCTTACCGATAAAAATATGGAAGTTGAAAATGGCGATGTTACTCGTACTGATATTCCTGTAACATATGTACCCGCACGAAACATGGTGTTTTTATCAGTAGCAGCATCCTATGCCGAAGCTATTGGTGCTCAAAACATTTTTATTGGAGTAAGTCAGGTTGACTATTCTGGTTATGTTGATTGCCGTCAGGAATTTATCGATAGCATGGAAAAAACGATCAACCTTGGTACAGTAATGGGTGCTGAAAAAAATCAACCTATTAAAATACATGCTCCATTTATTAATATGACTAAAGCAGAAGAAATTACTTTAGGTACAGAACTAGGCGTTGACTTTGGATTAACATGGAGTTGCTATCGTGGTGGAGAAAAACCATGTGGCACTTGCGATAGTTGCCTCTTAAGAGCCAAAGCATTTGCCGAAGCAGGAGTGGTTGATACTTCCTTATAATAAACTCTCCAATCAACACATATTACGAGCAGAATTAAGAATACATTAATGAATAAATTGGTTTTAGCCAACGAAGGGGTTTTCCCTGTGGTGAAAGATAAAAATGGTGCTCCTATTGCTGATCAGCCACAAACAGGTTTATTAGTTCCGGGTACCATTCAAGGAGAAGGAAAATTGGCTGGTGTGCCCTCACTTTTCATTCGTCTGTCGAGTTGTAACCTGCGTTGCATATGGCAAATGGAAGACGGTAGTTATTGCCGTTGCGACACTACTTATGCCTCATTTCATCCCGATCAGACCATGGAACTGGAAGTGGATGAAATAATTCAATGGTTAAAATACAATTTAGGTTCCGTCAAACATGTTGTGATAACAGGAGGTGAACCACTACTACAGAAGAAACCATTGGCTTTGTTATGCCAAAAGATAAAAGAAGAGCTAAACCTTCATATCACCATAGAAACAAATGGTACTTTGTTTGATGAAGATGTAGCTAAGTGGGTTGATTTATTCAGTATTTCTCCAAAGCTACGTAATTCTGAACCGAACGCCGATAAGTTAGCTTCGTATAACTTAAAAGAAGCCGGACCCTTTAAATTCCATGCTGAACGCCGTCGTAATTTGAAGATTTTACAATCCTACATCGACATTTGTAATCAAACAGATAAAGAATTACAATTGAAATTTGTTGCCGGTAAACACGACGATTTCAAGGAAATTAAAAGAGAATACCTTGAACAATTAAACGATTACAACCCAAACGATGTTTTATTAATGCCTTTGGGAGCTACCCGGGAGGAAATAGCCCAATCGGCACCAATGGTATTGGAAATGGCCATTGCCAATGGTTGGAGATATGCTCCTCGTGTTCACATCGAATTATTTGGATCGAAACAAGGAGTTTAAAAAAACTAGCTGGCTGTTGGCTTCTAGCTACTAGCCTCTATTATCTAATATCTAACAGCGAAGCGTTCTAAAAACGAAAGAAATGATCGAAGAAAAATTCCTGGGCAAACAAGTTACCTACCCACAACAATATGCACCTGAAATGTTGGTGGCGGTTCCGCGTCAGCTTAATCGTGAACAATACGATTTGCAAGAGGATAACCTGCCATTTGTGGGTTTAGATGTTTGGCATGCTTACGAATTAAGTTTTCTTACTGAAAATGGACTTCCGGTTACCGGATTATTAAAATTAGTCTATCCTTCAGATAACGAGTTTTTAGTTGAAAGTAAGTCGCTGAAACTATACTTAAATTCCTTTAATATGGAGCGCTATGGAAGCAATCCTAAAGAAGGAATTGAAACGGTTAAACAGATTATCAAAAAGGATTTAAATCAAACATTAAATACTGAAGTCGAAGTTTCTTTCTTTGATCAACAACAAACCTCTTCCACATTTGATTTTAAGGGATTTGAATTATTAGAGAGTTGTGAAGAGGCTTCAACAATTAGCTTTACAGCATTTAACGAAGCTCCTGAATTATTACAATCATCTACCGAAACCGAATTAAAAGCAGGTAGTCATTTACTACGCAGCAACTGTAAAATAACCAATCAACCCGATTGGGGGTCAGCATACATCTATATTAAAGGTAAAAAAACACCTGATAAGATGAGTTTACTTCAGTATTTGGTTTCCATAAGAAATGAAAATCATTTTCACGAAGAGATTTGTGAGATGATATACACACGCCTTTGGAACCTGTTTCAACCCAATGAATTAATGGTAGCAAGTATTTATACTCGTCGTGGAGGAATTGATATTTGTCCTGTTAGAGCCAGCCATTCAAAACTTTTAAAATTAGAGCTTACCAATCCTGAAGTTTTATCTTTAAAATTGCTTCGTCAATAACCTTATTTTAAGCTAATAGCTAACGGCTATTAGCTGTTTTTGGTCCAAGCTCAATAACCTCCATATCCTTAATCTCTGTACCATCAATTACAAATCGTAAAGCGGTTCGTACTGCATGAAAGCCTGACCGACCGGCAGCACCCGGGTTTAAATGCAAAACATCTAGTGATTTATCGTACATCACTTTTAAAATATGCGAATGACCTGATATAAATAACTTTGGCCTTTTCTTAATCAATTCAGCTCTAACCCGCCTTTCGTATTTACCCGGATAACCTCCTATGTGAATAAGATAAACAGGCACCTCTTCGCACATAAATTCAAGCACCTCATTCAATTCCTGCCTTATGTTAGTTCCATCAATATTTCCATAAACAGCTTTCACCGGCTTGAAATTTTTCATTTCGTCCAGTACTTTTATATCACCTAAATCACCTGCATGCCAAATCTCATCTACATCTTTAAATAATTCCTTAAACCGATCATCAAAATAAGAGTGAGTATCAGACAAAAGACCAATTCTTTTCATTTTATACGCTAAATAGACCACTAAGAATGCTCAAAAATAGGGCAATTTTTATAAATTTATAACGAACCAAGTAGAGTTAATATGATCCAACATTTTTTCAATCGCGATATCAGCTGGCTATCATTTAATCACCGAGTACTGGAAGAAGCTAAGGATAACAGCCTTCCGCTTTTCGAGCGCCTGAAATTTATGGCCATCTATTCGAATAACCTCGATGAATTTTATAAAGTTCGCGTGGCAGAATACCGTAACGCAGCTGCCAATCCAGAGGGTTTCCCAGATATCCCCGATGCGGAAAAAACGTTGGAGAAAATAAATTCTACAGTTGCGCAACACTGGATTGAGTTTAGTCAGATTTTGAAAGAAGCCATACTTCCGCAAATGCACTTGAATGGCTTGATACTTCATTATAAAAATTATCCTACATCACCTACTCATTTAGAGTTTTTAAAGGAATATTTTGATACTGAACTAACACCTTATGTTCAGCCGGTTTTACTTAACAAAGGAGCAAGAACCTTCTTGCGCGACAACCGATTGTATCTCGCCATTAAACTATTTAAGAAAACAAAAAATGATGCTCTCCGAAAAAATCGTAAACCTCGATATGCATTAATCAAGTTACCAACAAATGAAGCACCACGCTTTATTGATTTACCCAAAGTTGATACACAAAATCATATTGCCTTTTTGGATGATGTAGTAAGATATAACCTGCAAGAGCTATTTCCTGGTTTTGATGTCGTAGGTAGTTGGGGAATAAAACTGGCCCGCGATGCTGATTTAGGTATAGAAGATGAATTTGGAGGCGATTTAATTGAACGTATTAAAGAAAATCTGGCCAAACGTAAAATTGGAAAACCAGCTGGATTCTTGCACGACAGAAACATACCTCTCGACTTATTACATTATTTACAAGATACCTTTGAAATTAATTCAAACGAATTAGTACCCACTGGTACGTACCTTAATTCGCACGATTTCTTTAATTTCCCAACTTATCATGCACCACAATTGGTATGGGAAGCACCTAAACCAATTCTTCCATTTGAACTAGAAGAAGCCGGATCGATGTTTGAGGCCATTAAACGAAAAGAAAGAGTATTACACTATCCCTACCATTCCTTTAAATATGTTATTCAGTTTCTTCACGAGGCGGCAACTGATCCAAAAGTGGAAGAAATAAAACTAACCCAATACAGGGTTGCCAATAACTCAGAAGTGGTGAGTGCTTTAATTGCAGCGGCTCACAACAAAAAGAAAGTAACTGTATTTGTTGAAGTTAAAGCACGCTTTGATGAAGAAAACAACCTTCACTTTGCACAACAAATGGAGAAGGCAGGAATTAAGATTATTTACAGTATTCCAGGATTAAAAGTACATGCCAAGATGGCCCTTGTTCTTCGCAGAGTAAATGGAGTACGCAAACGTTCATTTGCCTATTTAAGTACAGGTAACTTCAACGAAAAAACAGCTCGTTTATATACCGATCATGGCTTTTTTACTTGTAACGATCAGTATTTAGATGACATGGAGAATGTTTTTAAATATTTAAGCAATCAAAAAACAAAACCTCATCTTAACAAACTACTGGTTACAAAAATCAACCTGCGTAAAAACATTATGGATCGTATTAACCGAGAAATTGAATTATCGCAGAATGGAAAGAAAGGATATATCCTGTTAAAGATGAATGGAATTCAAAACAAAAACCTCATCAATAAATTATATGAAGCCAGTAAAGCGGGTGTTAAAATTGATTTGATTGTGAGAGGTATTTGCTGTTTAGTACCCGACCAATCATTCAGCAAAAATATTCGTGTGGTACGATTAGTTGACAGCTTCCTTGAACATCCACGCATATGGGTATTTGGCAACGATGGACAGGAAGAGATGTTTTTATCTTCAGCCGATTGGTTAAACAGAAATATTAACCGGCGTATTGAAACCGCATTCCCAATTGAAAACAAAGAATTAAAAAATGAAATATTGGATATTTTGGAGATGCAGTTAAACGATAATGTTAAATTAAGACGTATTGATGCTAATCTGGAAAACATACTTGATCCTACTGATCGTCCACCCCAACGAGCACAAGTAAGTACATATCAATATTTACTCAATAAAGACAATCAAACCAGAGAGCAACACAAAGCAAAGTCAAACATTTCTGAAACCAAAGAATCATGAAACGATTGATATTAGTACGACATGCCAAAACCGAACAATTAGGTTTCGGAAGTACCAAAACCGATTATCAACGCGAATTGAAGCCTCGTGGTTTTGAAGATAGTGAACTTATTGCCCAAAAACTGGTTGAAATGGACATTAAACCAGATTGGATTTTATCCAGTTCGGCTAAACGGGCTAAACAAACAGCTAAACACATTGCCAAACATATCGATTATGATAGCGAACAAATAGAGTTTCAACGATTTCTTTACGATGGATATACAACCACAGAATTTTTAAACGCATTGGAAAAATATGATGATCATGAAACAGTGATGATAATAGCTCATAATCCAGAAATTGCAATGATGGCCATTAACCTGAGCGATGGTGATTTTTATCACTTTCCAACTTGTGCCACTACAGCTATTACATTTGAAGTAGATAGTTGGGCTGAAGTCAATGCGCGCGAAGGAAAACCAGAATGGTTTATCTATCCCAGCATGTTTAAATAGTAAATAGATCAATAGTTTATAGTCAGTGGTCAGTAGTCTGTAGTCAGTAGTAATAACGAATAAATTAAGAGGATCGACTATAACTAAGCACTGCGCACTTCTTTCTATGTACTTATAACAATCAACTTCTGAACATGAGTGAAATCATTAGGGCTAAAACCATTTTAGGAACAGTAAAACAACCCGACTCCTGGTTTGGCAATAGTTATAATCTGAATTTATACCGAGGATGCTCGCACGCTTGCATCTATTGCGATTCACGAAGTTCATGCTACCAAATACAAAACTTCGACACGATTCAAATTAAGGGTAATGCTCTTGAATTGCTCCACAAAGAGTTACGATCGAAAAGGAAGAGAGGTACCATCAGCTTTGGATCAATGAATGATTGTTATATGCCTTTGGAAGCAAAACAGCAATTAACCCGCAAAGCACTGGAGATTGTTGCTCATCATAAATTTCCGGTTCATATAATCACAAAAGGTACTTTGGTTACACGTGATATCGATCTATTAAAGGAAATTAGTAAGGTTTATGCTGCCGTTAGTATCACAATCACCACTGCCGATGATGATCTGGCAAAAAGAATTGAACCCCATGCCCCTTCGTCTAGTGAAAGATTCAATGCTTTGAAACAACTCCGGGAAGCTGGTATTTATGCAGGCATAACGTTAATGCCAATTCTTCCTTTTATTAATGATACAGTAGAAAATATAGCTCAGTTAGTTGAAACGGCAGCTAAAAGCAAAGCCTCTTATATTATCGCATCAATGGGCATGACCATTCGCGAAGGTCAGCGCGAGTATTTCTACGCTAAATTAGATCAAGAATTTCCGGGCCTAAAAGAAAAATACATTGCAACTTTTGGCGATCAATATGGTTGCGGATCACCCAATGGTAAAGAATTACAAAAAGCACTTCAGGAAGCCTGCAGAAAGTATAACATTCCAACCCAAATGCAGTTTTATCACCCCGAAAGAGATAGTCAGATGACACTTTTCTAAAATCTAAAGTAAAAAGGCAAAATTCAAAACATTTTAGAATGTTTAATTGCTGATTTATCAAATCGTTTAGTTGACAACTATTTTACTCAACAATTAGACAACTCGACAAATAACAACATTGTCAATTGAAAATTGATAAATTGTTGAATCGAAGAATCACTTTTAACTTTTGCCTTTACCCTTTTTCCTTGATTTAATTTAAGGTCTTTTCAGTTTAAACCGGATACGTAACACTCCATCTTCAAAACTAGTAGAACCTAGCTTAAATTCACCCACTTCTTTTGTATTAGCAACATGCTCTCCAATACACAAACACTCATCATAATCGCCAACAGTTACTACTCGTAATTCTTCGCCAGCTTCTTCCGGCAAACGATCCAATTTAAATTTAGCCTGTGCATCTTCTCGCGAAATATCATACCCATTTACATCCACCTGTTGCGTCAGAATCTCATTCACTTTTGCTTCTATAGCTTGTTCTTCATCGGCAGTTAAAGCTCGGTCGAAATGATAATCGCATTTCGATTTTTTCTTTTCTAGGTGATTCGAAAAAGAACGATCGCATCCAAACATATTTACCATCGTTCGGTTCAAAACATGTTCTGCAGTATGCATTTCCGGATTATAGGATTTCATAGATTGATCTTTAATGTTTAACTGCTAATTTGTTAAATCGTTTAGCAAACGAATTGTAAAAATAAAACATTCCATAATTAACATAGCACTTACGTACTATGCTAATACAAACATCCCTCCGGGATTATTATTCTATGAAACTTTTACCTAACAGATATCAATGTACCAAAGTCAATATTCAACTTTTGCCATGATTAGCTAATCACGCCCGAACCAATCAATTCATCTTCGTCGTACCACGATGCAAACTGACCGGCTGTAATTCCGCGTTGAGGTTGATCAAATACTAAAAACATTCCGGCTTCACGACGGTGTAATACTCCGGTTTGTAATGGCTGACGGTAACGAATACGTAGTTTTAATCGACGAGTCTCTCCTACTTTCATTTCAAGATCTTCACGTACCCAGTGAATTTCATCAGCATTAACACGTAGCACTTTGCGGAATAATCCAGGATGTTGTTTGCCCATTCCGGTATAAACCTGGTTGTATTCAACATTGGTACCAATAATAAACAAAGGTTCGGCAAATCCGCCAATATTCAATCCTTTACGCTGACCAATAGTATAAAAATGAGCGCCGTTATGCTCACCTATTTTCTTACCATATTTTGGATGAAAAGCATAAGGTTGTGATAGTTCCATCAAATCTTCATCGGTAGGATTATCACCATCAGCTTTTGACCAATCGCGTACAAAAAGCTCGCTGTGAGCATCAATATTAAATACTCGTCCTTCTTTCGATTTTAATTTTTGCTGTAGAAAAACAGGAAGATCTACTTTTCCAACAAAACAAATTCCCTGCGAATCTTTTTTATGAGCTGTAACCAGCTTCAACTCATTGGCAATACGTCGAACCTCAGGTTTGATTATATCACCAATTGGGAACATTGCTTTTGATAATTGCTCTTGACTCAACTGACACAAAAAGTAACTCTGATCTTTATTATCATCACTTCCTGCCAATAATCGATATACTTCTTTGCCATCAACCATAATGGTTTCTTTACGGCAATAGTGCCCGGTAGCCACATAATCGGCCCCCAACTCCATGGCTTTATCTAAAAATACATCAAACTTTATCTCACGATTACATAGAACATCAGGGTTTGGAGTACGACCTTTTTCGTATTCGGCAAACATATAATCCACTACACGTTTGCGATACTGATCACTCAAATCAACCATATGAAAAGGAATACCCAACTTCATAGCCACGGCCTGCGCATCATACTTATCATCCAACCAAGGACAATCAGCCTTTAACACTCCGGTAGTATCGTGCCAGTTCTTCATAAACAGCCCGATTACTTCGTATCCTTGCTCTTTTAGTACGTATGCGGCAACACTTGAATCTACACCACCTGATAAACCTATAACTACTTTTTTCTTTTGCATCGATTGATAAAAATTGCAATTAGCCAGCAAAAATACAGTTTTTTATTGATTTGATTAAGTTAAGAGTTCTTAATCTCATCCCATATAATTTGTACAATCATACTCGATATAAAATAATTAAATCCCAATGATCATATTATTAAATTTTATGCATAAGTGTAAATTCAAAACAGTTTGTCTGATAAATATGAAACCAACCTTATTAATCTTAGCTCTGGCTGTATTAATGGCTAGCTGCGCTGTTGAGCACAAAGCCATTCCTGAATTATCATTAGGAAATATAGATACCTATCAATTTAACGAAGCCGACAGTTTATACTATGGTTACTTCAACGATCTATTAAAAGAATCGGGTAACAAACGACTCCAGCGATGGGCCAAACGCAAACACTATACTTTTGTAGGATTTGAAGTCACCAATGCCAGTTTGGAATTCACAAAAGGATATCAGTTAAAATATTACTATAAAGGCCAAAGGATTACACCCGTTCGTAATCAATGGGTGGCTCACAAGGCCCGACAAAAGTCAAAAGCTTCGAGCTGGCTTGCACTTCCCTTTACATTACTCGAAAGAGCAATCTGGCCTCCTGAAGAAGTGTATGACGAGTACGGCTTTAGTCAAACTGATGCAACCTCCATTTCGTCGCAAATAGCTGATGACGATAATACAGTACGAAAACAAGCAAATAAAAATCTGGCTGAAGATTTAGTAAATCATGAAATTAGCGACAAAGTTTTATACACTGGAGTTCCGGTATATGCCATAATGGTGCTCCAGGGTGATATTGATCTATCGCAACTGGAGATTAGAAAATAATTTCATCGGTATTTGATTGAATAATACAACATATTCTTTTGGATAAGAGTTTATCTCGATCTATTTTTAAATCGTAATGTAAATTCTCATCCTTAAGAAATTCAATCTTATATGAAATTAGTTCTTTCCAAAATCCGACAAAGATATTTGCCAATATTAAGTATTTCAGTTCTACTATTTTATTCTTGTCAAATATCAAAAAAGAGTGAAATAACTTCGCCCAATGGGGCAATTAAAACCATTGTAAATAGCGAAAATGGTTTACAATATTCAGTTGTTTTCAATGAAGATACCATCCTTACCAATTCTAATATTGACATTGCTTTAAAAGGATATGATAAGCTGGATAACTTTGAAATTATTTCTCTAACAAAAACAATTGCCAACAACACTTGGGAACATGTTTGGGGAAAACGCAAAACGGTTGCTGATCATTACAACGAGTTACAACTGCAATTAAAGGAAATTAAAAGCAATGTGCTAATCGATTTATATGTTCGAGCCTATAACGATGGTGTGGGCATTCGATATGGATTTCCAAAACAAGATGATCTCTCAAAAATTGAATTAAAAAAAGAGAAAACACAGTTTGCCTTTGCTGATGATTATACCGTTTGGGCAGCCGATTACAAAACCTATAAATCATCGCAGGAACAACCTTTTCCCAAAGGTAAGTTGAGCGATATTCAAGCTCAACAACTAATTGCCATGCCTTTATTGGTTGAAACACCAAACCAAAACTATGCAGTAATTACCGAAGCAAATCTTACGGATTGGGCTGGTGCTTTCCTTCGATTGGATGAAACGAAGCCCAATACAGTAGTAACCGATTTAGCTCCTCTTCCTGAGGATAGTACAATGTGTGTGATTCGAGAGACTCCTGCTCTTTCGCCTTGGCGCACCATAATGCTTGGGAATACAGCAGGTGACTTAATCGAATCGGATTTAATTGCCAACTTAAACGATCCGGTAGCTTATGATGATGTATCATGGATTCATCCGGGAGCATCGGCCTGGGATTGGTGGTGGAGCAACAAATATGCTCCTGACGCCGATTTTGAATTAGGTCCAAATCAGGAGACCATGAAGTATTTCATCGATTTTGCTTCAGAAATGGGATGGCAATACCAGATTGTTGACTGGCAATGGTATGGTGAGCCTTTCGGACCAGATGGAGATGCCAACCCCGATGTGGACATTACAACTTGCATTGATGGCATTAACATTGAAGAACTGGTAAAATACGCACAATCGAAGAATGTGAAAATTATTTTGTGGGGCCACTGGAAATCCATGAATAAGCAAATGGACGAAGCATTGGCTCTATACGAAAAATGGGGCGTTGCCGGAATAAAAATTGACTTTATGGATCGTCAGGATCAGGAGATGGTGAACTACTATCATAAACTGGTTAGGAAAGCCGCCGAACACCATTTGGTAGTTGATTTTCATGGTGCCTACAAACCCACAGGCGTAAGTCGCACCTACCCTAACCTGATTACCCGCGAAGGTGTAATGGGTAACGAATACAACAAGTGGAGCCACGATGTTACTCCTGAGCACAATGTAACACTTCCGTTTACACGCGGATTATTAGGAGAAATGGATTATACTCCGGTTTCGTTTAATAATGTAAGACCCGATCAATTTGTAACTGAAGATAAAGCCAAAGACCTGGCTCCAATGGTGATGTCAACACGCTGTCATCAACTGGCAATGCCTGTTGTTTTCGAAAGTGCTTTCACCGTTTTTTGCGATTCGCCCGACAGATATAAAACCGGCGTTGGACTTGATTTCCTTAAGAGTATTCCAACTACCTGGGACGAAACCAAAGTGCTAAATGCTTTGGTGGGTAATTATCTTACAATTGCACGTAAAGCTGGTGACAAGTGGTACATTGGTAGTATGACTGATGCTGACGAGCGAGAATTAACCATCGATTTTAACTTCTTAGGCACAGGAAAATATAAAGCAACTCTTTTTGAAGATGCTGCTGATGCCAACGAAAATCCGGCTAACGCGGTTCAAACAGAAAAAGAAATAACAAACGCAGATAAGCTAACTATTAAATTAGCCAAAGGTGGTGGTTTCGCTGCCATTATTGAAAAAATATAAGACATTAATTGCTTTTACAGGATCGCATCTTAATTTGGTTAACCTTATAAAGATGCGATCCTTTTATACTATAAATATCTAAAAACAATTTCGTAACTTTTGTTTGCTTCATCTTAAGCTAGTAAGGATGCAAATAATACAATCGTACCTGAATGAAGACATCGGACTAAGCGATGCCAGCCTAAGTAAATTAATAGTATCTGTTATTACCATTTTAATCCTATGGTTGATACGCATAATTATCTTACGCATTGTTTGGCGACAAAACAAAAACATTAAAGTTCGCTATCAGTGGAAAAGAGCTCTATCCATTACGATACCACTAATTGGCATTGTTTTAATTGTTGGTATTTGGATGCACGCCTTCAAACAATTTGGAGCTTTTCTGGGATTGTTTTCAGCAGGTTTGGCTATTGCATTAAAAGATCCTTTAACCAACCTGGCAGCCTGGTTCTTTATTACTTTTCGTAAACCTTTTGTAGTAGGCGATCGCATCCAAATTGGCGAGCATGCCGGCGATGTAATTGATATCCGCCTCTTTCAGTTTACCATACTTGAAATTGGTAATTGGGTTGATGCTGATCAAAGCACCGGAAGAATCATTCATATACCCAATGGCAAGGTTCTACTGGAGTCGCAAGCTAATTATAGCACCGCTTTTGAATACATCTGGAATGAAATTCCTGTACTATTAACGTTTGAAAGTAATTGGGAAAAAGCTAAAGATATTCTTCAACGAATTATTAATCAACATGCCGAGCACATCAGCAAAGGGGCTGAAAAAGATATTTTTGAAGCCAGCAAAAACTATATGATCTATTACAAAAACCTCACTCCCATTATCTACACAAAAGTAAAAGACTCGGGCGTTGAGCTTACCATGCGTTATTTATGTAATCCCCGGCGCAGAAGAGGTTCGGAAGATGAGATTTGGCAAAACATCTTGCTTCAGTTTAAACAACATGATGATATTGATTTTGCCTACCCTACAACCCGTTTCTACACTACTGACAATCCCAGTAAATCATAATGTAACTCTGCATCAGGCAAAATAAAACTTTCATCAAAAAATAAGATCAGCCTAAAAACAATCAGACCTATAAATTAGTTTCTTTGAAAAAAAACTAGAGATGGGAAAAATTTTAACTGTATTGACATTACTGCTAACAAGCATAATGGCGCAAGCACAATCGTCTGATTTTATTGGCACTTTTATGAATAGCAGCAACAATATTTCGCTGCAATTTAAACAGATGGACAACGAGTACCACGGTATGCTTACTACTGCCGGCACCAACTTTGCCATGAAAGCTCAATTAAAGAACAATCAATTGATTGGTTCTATTTATGGTATGAACGGACCATTTGACTTTACGGCTACCTTACAGGGAACCAACCTTACATTAAATTCGGCAGGAAGTAATGAATCGTTCTATAAACTAGCAGATACGCATTACATTGCCAACCTCGACTTAACTCCTTACATGGTTGATTTTAGCCAGACGTATCCTAATAATCAAAACCAAAATTCAGGTACTGAGCAACAGCAACCAAACAATCAAACAGCTGCAAATAACAACACTCAATATCAAACACAAAACAACCAGAACCAGGAAGTACTTAATTTGATATCAGGAAGCCAGCTAGTATACTACCAACGTAGTTCATATGTGAGCGACAATGTATCCAGCTCAATGACCTTTGTTAACTTTTGCCCTAACGGTCGGTTTTCGATCAACTTCGATGGTTCGTTTAGTGTATCGGGTAATTATGGCGGATATGCAGGTGGAGCATCCAGCTCGCACGAAACTGGCACATGGAAATTGATTACCTACGAAGGTCAGCCCGCCGTGTTTTTACAGTATGATAATGGCGAAACAAGCACCAACGTTTATAACATTAATTATTTAAAAGCAGGCAGATGGAGAATTGGTAATACCCAATATGCTTTAGTCCGCAATAAGGTGCGATGTAATTAAAGACACAAAACATTCAAAACCCTTAATTTTATTGGCCCCTGAGTAGGTATACCCCTCCCCTGAGCAGGTTGGATACTCCCCTGGGCTATTTTTTCTCTTCAACGAGTAATATTTCGGCTTCACCGAGTAATATTTAGGGAGTATTCAATAAACTGTGTCAATTACAACTTTGATGATAATTATGTGCTGTTGGAATGTTGATAACTTTAGGAGGAACGATAAAAGTTATCAATATTTCAATGGCAACACTTATTGGAACTGACCACATCTGTCTTCAAATTTAATGATTAATTCTTGTTTAACCTGTCCCCAATATGCGGGACTTGCCTGCCATGATCGCGTGACTTCTTCTTGAGCCAGATATAGTATTTTGAACAATGCCATTTCACTTTGGAAAGCTCCTTTGCGTTTAGTAACCCTTCTGATCTGGCGATTAAACCCCTCTATTGTATTGGTTGTATACATGATTCGGCGAAGGTGTTTTGAGTATTCAAAAAAGCGTGTAAGGTAGTGCCAGTTTTTCTTCCAGGATTTAATCACCAAAGGATATTTGTGGTTCCATTTATCCTCTAACTGATCCAAAGCCAACTCAGCTTCTGATGCATTTGATGCTTGATATATTGCTTTTAGATTGTTACCTAGTTCTTTTCTATCCTTAAAGGCAACATATTTAAATGAATTACGGAGTTGGTGAATAATGCAAAGCTGGATGTCTACTTTTGGAAAAACTGCCTCTACTGCCTCTGTAAAGCCTTTTAGGTTATCCATACAAGCAATTAATATATCATCAACACCTCTGTTTTGAAGGTCACTGAGTACTTGTAACCAAAATTTAGCCCCTTCGCTTTCTGATATATACATACCCAATAAATCCTTTTTACCATTCATCTTATGTCCAAGAATAATGTAGACTGCTTTTGAAACAACTTGACCATTTTCTTTTACCTTAAAATGCATGGCATCAAGCCATACAATGGCATATACCGACTCCAACCGTCGTCCTTGCCATTCCTGTATCTTGGGTATTATCTTATCTGTAATCGAACTTAATTTACCTACTGAAGCATCTAAACCATATAAATCGAGTAAATGATCTTGAATGTCTGCATAACTAAGACCTTCGCCATAAAGTGATAGGATTCGATTCTCAAAGGCTTCTCCAATCGTCGTCTGACGCTTCTTTACGATCTCCGGTGCAAAATCCCCGTTTCTATCACGAGGTGTCTCAAGAATAATACTTCCATGGTCTGTTTTAACGATCTTACTTGTTTTTCCATTTCTCCGGTTAGGTACTGTTCTGTCTGATAAATGACAGTCTAGCTCCCCTTCCAAAGCTCCTTCCAACAAATCTTTTAGCAAGGGAGCTAAAACATTATCTGATCCACTTAGACCCTTTCCAGACTTTAAGCCTTCTAAGGCTTCTGCTTTAAACGATTCGTAATCAAACTCTTTTTTCATATCACGTAAATTTAATTTATTAAACTTTACATGACACAGTTATTTGAACACCCTCAATATTAACCCTTCCCGGAGCATTTTTTTTCATTTCACCAGCAACATTGAGCCTCCCCTGAGCAATATTTTGAAGCCCCCGAGCATTTTGGTCGCGTCAACGAGAAGTTTATACACGTTAATCACTCGTTTTGATCAACCATGCACTCGTTATTCAATACTTTCACCCACAAACTTTGGAAAACATACCAATGTAATCTACTTTTACCCTCTTATTAATTGTTTAAGGAGAAATCACCTTATATCCTAACCTGAAATTTGTTGTAAATAATGATGATAGTATTGCAAAAGGTAGGATATAAGATTGTTTAAATTATTTATTCAACCTGATGTTTAAATTTCTAAGAAACATTGACCGCAAAGGTTATGAAGCCAAATTTGGAGGCCTCGAAATTTTAAAATTCATTGGTCCTGGGTTATTAGTGACTGTTGGTTTTATCGATCCCGGTAACTGGGCATCAAACATTGCTGCAGGAGCCGATTTTGGTTACTCGCTTTTATGGATGGTTACGCTATCAACCATCATGCTGATTTTATTACAACACAATGTGGCCCACCTGGGTATTGCAACCGGCTTATGCCTTTCGGAAGCTGCAGCCATACACATCAAGTCAAAATATGCCCGATGGTTATTATCGTCGGCAATGCTGGCTTCTATATCAACATCGTTAGCCGAAATACTTGGAGGTGCCATAGCATTGAATATGCTATTTCATATACCCATTAGAGCAGCTGCCTTACTAGTAACCATTTTTGTTTTTATTATGCTGGTAACCAACTCGTATAAAATGATTGAAAAATGGGTTATTGCCTTTGTTTCGGTTATTGGCCTTTCGTTTTTGTACGAACTATCTCTGGTTGATATTAATTGGGACTCTGCCATAAAAGGATGGGTTACTCCTTCGTTTCCATCGGGATCGATGATTGTAATCATGAGTGTTTTAGGAGCGGTAGTAATGCCTCACAACCTGTTTCTTCATTCAGAGATTATTCAAAGCAGGCAATGGAATTTAAAGGATGATAAAATCATAAAAAAACAACTACGATACGAATATTTCGATACCTTGATTTCGATGATTATTGGTTGGGCTATCAACAGTGCCATGATTATTTTGGCTGCTGCAACCTTTTTCAAAACAAAAACCCCTGTTACCGAACTTCAACAAGCAGAATCGTTATTAGCGCCTTTATTAGGAGGCCATGCTGCTTTTGTTTTCGCCATCGCTTTGCTGTTTGCCGGTATTTCATCAACCATTACTTCGGGTATGGCGGCAGGTACCATTTTTGCCGGAATGTACAAAGAACCCTACGATATAAAAGATAACCACTCGAGATTGGGTGTTGCTATTTCGTTGGTAATTGCGCTGGTAATCATTTTTCTTATTTCAAATCCGTTTAACGGACTTATTTATTCGCAAATGTGCCTGAGTATTCAGTTGCCCTTCACTATTTTTCTGCAAGTGTATTTAACCTCATCCGAAAAAGTAATGGGAAAATACAAAAACTCAACTTACTCTAAAATAGTATTATACTCGCTGGGTGGAATAGTAGCTATACTAAATGTTGCACTTTTTATAAGCATGCTGTATTAAGCTCTAAAAAAATAAAAAAACAGGATCCATTTATTTTGCTCAGCTGCAAATATGGATCCTGTTTTTTTTAAGGTTAATTTTTTTTCAAAGTCTGGCTTATTAAAATCTTTGATGTCGTAAGATTCAACTAAACCCAAATTCCCTTCTTTGGTGGGTTACCGTACGACTCGAAGTTATCACCATTCTCGCGAAGCACTGCATTCAGTTCTTCAACCGTAAAATCGAAGCCATCTTCTTTAGCTAATTCCACAAATTTTTCTTCCGAAAAGGTGTTATCGTATTTAATACGAAATTGTCTGTCGTCACCTCCTTTGTCCAGTAATTGTTGTACGCTTTCTTTCGACATAATCTTATAGTTTAGTTTAACAATGCGTAAATATAAATAGATTTTTTATTACTATTTATAACTTATTAGTCATTTTTAATGTCATTATTCACTATTTAAACCACCTTTACTTTAATATCCAAAAACACAAGTAAAAAATAAGACGGCTTAAGAAGCTAAAAAACAAAAGCCGCCCCTTTAAAAAGAGACGGCTTCATTGGATGTAATACAAGTCTATTTTTCAAGACTTTTCTGCGACACGAATAATTTATTAAAGAGCCTGTCTTTTTTATCAGTAAAAACAGCTCCTGTATTTTGACTCGAAATAATTACAGCATCTTCATCATTTAAAGCAGCGCTTATTTCAATATTTTCACCTTTATTGGAGTAAATAGTAAGTTTATGCGTTAAGCCGGCGGGTTTAACATCGGTAAACAAATTGCCTTTTAACCGGGCTATACCCGATAAATATTTAGCCACAGCCGTTGAGTCCAAAGCGGTACCATTTACCATCCAGGTATTTTCGTTTTTCACCATGGTAAAGGAACTTTCGGGTGTTACAAAATCAACTTTATTGATACTGGCTTTATCGGCATTTACAATGGTTTTATCGCGGAATGCATCAGCATCTCGATTGGCGGCACTTCCCAAAAATCCTTCAACAGCATATACCTCATCATCATTATCACTGCGCACATAGCTAGTCATCGTGCCTCGTTGCTGCATATATGGATTTTGTTGTGCCCTATTTTGCTTAGGCTGCTGGTACGAAAATTTTCCAATATACAAGGTAGCCAACACACCATCAGTTCCTTTTAGCTGAACCAGTGTAGCCAATGAGTCGGTCAGTTCAAAATTAGTCCATCGCTCCTTGGTTTGAGCAGCCAATCGAAGTGGCTTCAACCCATTCACCTGACGAATCAGGCCTTCTATAGCATTGGCATCTCCAGTAAACGATTTTCCGTTGGACAGGACTTTCCAGCTATCCCCTTCTTTCTTTAATTCAATTTGTTTTCCGTTCAACATTTTGGGCTGAAGCACTACAGATGTTATTTGTGCCTGATCGATGTTAAATAGCTCGCTCTTTAAGGTATTTACACCCGTTGAATGATCGATAATTGTAACCAACACCGTAATGATTAATAGTGCCGAAAACACAATTCCCAGTATTTTTATATTCAGCTTTCTAAACATAGCTCTCTCCTTTCCTTTTTAGTCGAATGTATTTTCTTTTTTGGTATCGATAAATACCTACTCCTAAGATGATAATGAGTGGCAATACAAAGTTGAGAATCTTCAGAAAACTTTTTTCACCATCGTCCAGTTGATCCAACGGACGCATCTTCACCTGTTTACTTCGGAGTTGAATCAACCCTGTATCGTCACTCATAAAGTCAATGGCATTCACAACAAAATTAGCATTGTCGGGTTGCACCTGACGCATATTTTGTCCCGAGCCATTGATTGCTAAATCACCATCACTTATAACTATTAACTTATGATTTCCTTCTTCCAGCAAGCCTGCTACCGTTACCTTAGGTGAAGTAAAATCGGTTTGAGACCATTTCTTTTCAATATTAAAATAGACCGGACAGGCTTGGGTTCCCGATTTTTCGGAAGTAAATACCAATGGAGTAAAGCTTCGGGTAGAATCATTGCTATAGGTCATTGAACTACCAAACTGCATCATCATAGTACCTAATCCTTTGGTTACCGGATGATCGGCAAAATTGGACAATACCGGCAAATAAGGAAAACTGATTGGACGATTAACGGTAAACATGCCTTGATGCTGCTGCACATTCACCTGCCCGCAAGTAGCATCAATTACAAAATCTTCGTTTACAGTAATTCCTCTCTTCTTCAGCCAATCGGCCATTCCGGTATATTTACTAAAACCCATACCACGGTTCAGTTGAGCATCTACCTTATTAAATGCTACAAATAAGTTTCCTCCCTGATTTAAATAATCATCCACATATTTAAAATCCTCGGCAGGAATGGAATCCTGAGGATTAATCCAGGCCAGTGTTTTGTATTTACTCAGGTTGATACTATCTGAAAGAGTTACTTCTTCGGGCACATACAATACATCCAAACCTTGCATTACCTGAGCCATCTCCTCAATGGTAGCCTCACCATGTCCTGATATAAAACCAATAGCAGCTTTATCAGGCACAATCATTTTTTTGATAGCAGTGGTTAAGGCATATTCCATTTGAGCCCCCGGCTGTATAAATGGGATCGTTTCAGTTTGCTCACCAATCTGTATCACCGCTCCCATAAAAGCCTTTTTGGTGGTAGACTGATCTTTTTCCCTATCCTGAATCATCACCGTTTGAATACCAGCCTGCACGGCTTTTTGTTCTTGCTGAGGATCGGCATTGGGGTTAACAAATTCGTATACCACCTGACTTTTTGATCGGGTTGCATACTCGGACAGTAAATCTTTAAAGTCTTTGCGAAGCTGATCAAACTGAGGTTGCAAGCCTTCCGAAAAATAGGCTGTAACCGTTATTGGCTCAGTAGTTCCGCGTAATATATCTTTGGTTGTTTCGCTAAGTGTATATCGCTGGTCTTCGGTAAAGTCGATACGACAAAAGAACCGATTGGCAAGTACATTAACAAGAATCAATATACCTACAACCAGGACGATATATAAATTAAATCGACGTTTATCAATCATGATTTCTAATATTTATAATCTTGAGGTCATATATAGTTTTTTATTAGATTAACTCGTTTCTTCGCTCAAGCCGCGAAGGCTTTTCATTTCTTGTCTTGATACAAGAAACGAAACAAAGAAAATCAAGGCTCTATGTGAAATGATTCCTCCTTTTTGCTATACTTAATTGCGGCCGGGTGATCTTCGAACAAGTTCTCAGCTTCCCGGTCTTTATAAAGTATAGCTGCAAATCCAAAATCATTTCACCTAATGCCATTTCAACCTAATAATTATCACATCAATTAATGTTTCGTTTAACAAGTGAAAGTTCAGAGGCCATTAATCCGGCAACGATGATAGAAGCAAAATAGATGATGTTTTTGCTGTCTATCACACCACGGGTAATGCTATGATAGTGGTATTGCATATCCATGTACGAAATTACATCACCCACAGTACCAGGAAATGCGCCGGCTATTATGCCAAAAAGGATCTGAAAGAATACGCCAATGATCAATGCCAGAAGAAAAGCAACTATTTGATTGGAAGTAATGCTACTTGCAAAAATTCCCAAGCTAATATAAGCCGCGCTCATTAACAACAATCCCAGGTAACCTGTTAACACCGAACCATGATCGATAGGACCAATGGATGCAATTGAAATGTAGTAAGGCAGTGTTAAAGCCAGTGTAACGGCAATGAGTAAAAAGGTGGCCAAAAATTTTCCGGTAACCACTTGCCAGTCCGAAACGGGTTTAGTTAATAGCAACTCAATGGTTCCTGTTTTGTATTCCTCAGCAATCTGTTTCATGGTAAGTGCCGGAATAAAAATAAACAAGGTCCAGTAAGCAACGCTAAAAAATGGCTGCATGGTAGCCTGATTAATGTAAAACACATCGAAGCTACCATAAAGCCATGTAAAAAAACCACTCAATCCTAAAAACACAAAAATAAGTATGTATGCCATCAGGGAATCGAAATATCCCTTAAGTTCTTTTTTAGTTATTATCCAAATTTGCTTCATAATATATTTGTTTAAGCAACGCTGATTCTGTTATTTGGTAAGCTCTCTAAATACATCTTCCAAGTTCTTTTCAACAGGTGTAAGCTGAGTTAAAAACCAGCCATTAGCCACACACATCTTAAAGATGGATTCAACCGAAGACATTCCTACATGACTTTCAATCTCAAATAATTTATGATCATCGAGAAACGATACCACATCTACTTCGGGTATTTGCTGAAGTGCTGAAAACACCTGGTTGCGATCAGGACTGTTTACTCCCACTTTTAATATTTCTTTTCCCTGAGCTTTTTTACGAAGCGATTCCGGAGTGCCATCAGCTACAATCTTACCTTTATTGATGATTAAAACCCGGTCGCAGGTAGCTTCCACTTCGGCCAAAATATGCGAACTAAGTATTACGGTTTTCTCTTTACCAATCTCTTTGATCAACTCACGTATTTCGATAATCTGGTTTGGATCGAGTCCGGTCGTTGGCTCATCTAAAATCAAAACCTCAGGATCGTGAATCAGCGCCTGCGCCAATCCCACCCTCTGTTTGAAACCTTTTGATAGTTCTCCTATCTTCTTATGTTTCTCCAGATCGAGTCCACAAATACGAACCATTTTACGAACCTGTGCTTCAATATCAGCCTTGCTCACTCCTTGTAGTTCTCCAATAAAGGCCAGATAATCCATCACCGGCATATCGAGGTACAGAGGATTGCTCTCAGGTAAATAACCAATATTCTTTTTAACCAAATCGGGCGATTTGGTAACCGAAGTACCTCCCAATAACACATCGCCCTGATTGGGCGATATATAACAGGTAATGGCCTTCATAGTGGTAGTTTTTCCGGCACCATTGGGCCCCAGAAAACCAAGTATCTCCCCGGTTTTAACTTCAAACGACAAATCGTCTAAAGCCTTTTGGGGCCCGTACATTTTTGTAACGTTCCTAACAGAAATGTCCATTATTACTTAATTTGATTTTATTTAATTGTCAGTTTTTAAAAAAAAATCGTATTTCCTATTCATTTATTGTCTTGATACAAGAAACGAAACAAAGAAAATCAAGGCTACAGTATAGCTGTTTGACTTCACTCACCAAACTCAAGTGCGGCCGGGTGATCTTCTCCCGAAGGATCGGGATCAGCTTCATAGTCTTACTAGAGTTTAGTTTCGGTACATCATACATCTCTAATGAGGTCATTATTCTTGAAATCATAGAAATTATCTTGAGCGAATTTCGCGGCGCATAAATAAGGTATAGGCAATTGCGAAAAACAGGATGGTTCCACCAATCAAGGCGGTAACCTGTGGCCATACTAACATCAAACTTTGATCCAGTGGCAACGGACTTGGAATAGCTCCAATGGTTTGCTCAGTGGTCAATGGCCCCAAACTCCTTATAGATGGCCGCAACAAAGTAGTTGTAGCATCATTAAACAACTGCCCTGGATTAAAACGCATCAGATTTTGTACGAATCCCTGAAACTTCACCAACTGATTTTCACTAACAAATCGTGTCGGAGCCAGTCCTTTAGCTATCAGATTAACAATGATATTGTAAAAGATGGTAAAAAACAGCCAAACAGATATTCCTGCCAATGCTGAAGTTGCCGTTTGCCTGAACTTAACCGAGAATAGTATGGATAGATTCAGCCAAAAAGCAACATATACAATGCTAACCAATGAAAAAACTAGAATACGTAAGAATTCATCAGCTGTTGGGGGAATTCCCAAAAAGATTAATCCGAAACCCAAAACAAGGAAACTAAGTGCCAGAAACAGCGAACTCAACACTATTAACGATGCAGTAAACTTAGTGTTTAGCACATAATCGCGGTAAATGGGTTGCGCCAGTACCCGGCTTAATGTTCCCTTGTTTTGTTCCGAATTCACACTATCAAATCCCATACTGATACCCAGTAGTGGGCCCAAAAAACTAATGAAAACTATATATGAGGGCAAAGAGCCATCGGAATGAGTAAACAACTTTAGGAAGAAAAAATCATCATCAGCACTACCTCCTTTAATGGCTTCCGAAAAGTCGCTTAACGAAGCATATAACGATCCCAGGCAGGTAAGCAACACAATACCTACCATAATCAGAAATTTCCAGCTGCGCACAGAATCAGAAATCTCTTTACTAACCATTATCCAAAACGGATTCGTAACTGATTTTGATTTATGCATGACTTAGTCCTCCTTCGAAATAACGATTATAAATGGCATCTAAACCATATTCTTTCTTATTCAAATAATTGAGCTTATAGTCGGCATTCATAACAGCCTTGGCAATTCCAGATGAAATATCAGCCGAACACTCAATTTCAAAATGCTCCTGATCCTTTTTAACCGACTGAATTCCCTCCAACGAAGCCAGCATATTTTGCAATTTTTCTTTATCAGGTACATTCTTATATCCGGCATCAATGCCTAGCTCAATTAAGTACATTCCATGGGTAAAAAGCTGCTTCGATAAATCCTCAATATTTCCTTCGGCCAATAGTCTGCCTTCTACAAATATTCCAACCCGATCGCACACCTGTTGTACCTGATGCAGGTTATGCGACGAAAATAAAACAGTCATATTATTCTCATCTCTGAGCTCAACAATCAGGTTTAATAATTCCTGTACACCTTTAGGATCAATTCCGGTAGTTGGCTCATCCAGAATAATCACTTCCGGATTTTTGATTAAAACATCAGCCAACCCTAATCGCTGACGCATTCCTTTTGAGTATTTACCGGTTTTCTTGTCTTTCTGATCGCCTAAACCAACACGCTCCATTAACTCAGCAGCTCTTGCTTTTGCTTCTTTAGGTTGCAAACCATTTAAGCGTGCTGTATAAATCAGGTTATCCACACCCGACCAATCGTCATAAAAACCAACATCTTCGGGTAAGTATCCCACTTTTCGCTTTACATCAATGGGCTGGGTAGTTGAGTTAATTCCACATACCTCAACATTGCCAATGGTTGGTTCAGTAAGGCCCATTAACATTAATATGGTTGTTGATTTACCGGCACCATTGGGTCCCAACAGGCCAAATATCTCTCCTTTATTAATAGCCAAACTCAATTGATTCACAGCTTTAAAATCACCGTATTGTTTAGTAACATTATTAATTTGGATCACTACATTCTCCATTTCTTACCTCCTTCCAAATTTTCGAACTAAAAACCATACTCCACCAATAGCCAATAAAATGATAACAATACCCAACCAGCCCATTAGCATAGGTGTTTTAACCATTACACGGAATGAAATCTCGTGATTGACTTCTGATGTTTTGGCTTTAAATTTGGTTATGTAATCACCGGGAATTGCTTTTTTATCTGCCTTGATAGTGGCATATACCGTGGCTGATTTACCTGGCTCGAGTGTTTCAATTTTTGTTTTATCAAACGATACCTCCCAGTTTTTTGGTTTGGTTGATGAGAACTCAATATTTTTTAATTGTGTTGATCCGGTATTTTTAACTTCAAGTTCTATTTTTTTCTCATCTCCGGCAGTAGTTCTAGTACTTAATAATCCACTTGGTGTGGAAAATGTCATTTCGTAAGTTCCTGTAATAACAACTTCCAACTCCATATCGGCCGATGTAGAACCCGAAATCGCTCTAACCGGTATTTTATAAGTACCTGCCTTTACATTATAAGGAGCTTTAACTTCGTATGTTATATTTTTTGTAGCATTAGGTTCTACCTCGGTCGAAGTAGCCTGTTTGTGATTTGGCTTAATTGCCACAGTCCAACCTTTTGGAGGAGCAGCCATTAAAGCATAATTCTGTTGGTTGGGAGTTTTATTTTTTAAAACGGCGCTAAAGTTGAAATTAGACTTGGATGTTCCTTCCATATTCTTTTGCTCGCAAGTCAATTGTGTTTCATTAGAACCTGCTGTGGTAACATTAATGGTCAACGGAAGACTAACATCATCACCCACTTTTGCATAAAAGGTATAATATCCTTTTCGAACCTGAAATGGGACTTCAACCTTCAGATCCAGTGTTTTTTTCTCCTTACCTAACACTGCAATCTTATCAATATTTAAACCACTTGCAGTAAGTGTATATGTCCAGTTTCGGGGAATACTGGCCATACTAATGTTTTCATTAACTGTCTGCTCGTTATTATTTATTACATCCAATTTGTAATTAACAGTACTTCCTGGCGATACAGAAACCTTTGTAAATGGTGTGTAGATTTCTACATTTAAATTCGATGCTGATATTACCTGTTGCAAGGGCAACATAATTACTGAAACCAAAAGCAGTTTCAGGTAGAAGTGAAAATTTTTCATATTAACTCTCCTTAAAAAGATTTTAATTAATAAAATAGGATTTGATTATGATAGTATTGATTTACAATCGATTTACAACCAACACTCCAGCTACATCAAGGCACAATAACCCCCAGGATTGATTACCAGAATCTATCCCAACCATATGATAAACTTGCATCGATATAGCATGCACTGCCACTTTAGCAGCACATGCTATCCAAGACATAGTTATGAAGCAAAATTGTACTTGGTATTTAATATCTCTTCAATTACATCAGCGTGTTCGCAATAATAATGATCGCGTACCCAAATCTGAAGTTTTTGCTGCTCTTCAGCATTCAGCCACGAGAGTGATTTTATAAGTTCTTTGCGAAACAAAAACTTATCTTCGTGAACACCATTCAAAACAGTTTTACAACATTCTAACATAGCTTTAAACGTTAAAAGGTTAAACAAAACGTATCCTAAATAAAGTACTTGAATTGATAATATGAATCGAGTGATGTGCGCCTATACCGAAGATCGGTAAATATCACTAAACGGATGATTGTCGAAATAGGTATGAAAGGATTTTAGATAAACCTGCTGATGATAGCAGCTGTAAAAAGCCTGCTGTAAAGATGAAAAATGACCATCATCTAAAAGATCATCAACCGATATATCGGGGAAATCTAGTGAAACAAC
Organism: uncultured Carboxylicivirga sp.; assembly: GCF_963668385.1. Taxonomy (GTDB): domain Bacteria; phylum Bacteroidota; class Bacteroidia; order Bacteroidales; family Marinilabiliaceae; genus Carboxylicivirga. Next base: position 4,088,119 of record NZ_OY764327.1, on the reverse strand, counting down.
CTCACCTTGTTGATTAAAACTGAAAATAGATCCTTGAGTAGATGTTGAGGAAACTAATTCAGCATTTGCAATGTGATTACTTTGTACTTTTAAAACATTGAATGTACCAATAGATAGCGCACCCATAAAAACTGCAACTAGCATTAATAATCCAAACCGTTTCATTTTAGTTTATTTAATTCTCAGTTATTAATTCATTTTTGATATTCCAAATGTATTAAACTGATGAAAAGTTTACGGTTAATGTTGGGTTAAACACAGTTAAAGAAAAGTTAAAAGTTACTCATAATAATGATGCCGAAAACCAAAATTACATTTGAACAATCAAGTAATAATAAAAAGACCACTAATTGTTCCATTATTCCTTTTTTAGAAAAAGGAATCAAAAATCTTTCGGATTGAGGGGATTGCTGCGCATCGTTGACGAACTTATGGCTTCAGGTACATCTCTCGTTCCTCGAGACACCATTACGCCATGTTCGCAACTATCCCTTGCAACCCGAATTTAGAAACCTTGTTTCGATTAGGGTACTCCCGTTTATTTAACCTTCATACAATCAACTTAAACAATCCCACACATATCTCCTTCTTATCTTTATGAAGTATTCTTCAATTTGTGTCGAATCTTAAATAAAAAATCCGCTCCTGTAACAGAAGCGGATTGATTGTATTGAGAGATCTTCAATTACACGTTAATCATCATTGGCATCAGAAGCATTAATTCATCTTCGTCTTCACCATTTTCGAATGGTAATAAGATACCGGCTCTTGATGGATCTGATAATTCTAAAATAACATCTGAAGAGTTTAGGTTATCTAAAATATCAGCCAAGAAACCAGATTTAAATCCAATTTCCATTTCATCTCCTTCGTATTGACAGCTGATACGCTCATATGCCGAAATACTAAAGTCGATATCCTGAGCTGATACAGTTAACTCATTGTTTGCCATTTTCAACTTTACCAGGTTACTCGCCTGATTTGAGAAAATAGAAACACGACCTAAAGTATTATGAAATTCACTACGATCGATAATTACCTTATATGGATTGTCTTGAGGAATAACCGCATTGTAACTAGGATAATTTCCTTCTACCAAACGACAAACTAATTTATAGTTAGGCAATGTAAAAAATGCGTTTTTATCATCGAACTCAACTACAACATCACCCGATTCTTTTGGCAATACATTCTTCAATAAACCAGCTGGTTTTTTAGGAAGAATGAATGAAGCTTCAAAATCAGTTTTAGCATCCAAACGACGGTAGCGAACCAATTTATGTGAATCAGAAGCTACAAAAGTCATATTTTCAGGTGATAACTCAACCAAAATACCATTCATTACCGGACGAAGTTCATCATCGGCAGTGGCAAATAAAGTTTTGTTAATACCCATTTGTAATAAATCAACAGGAACCTGAAGATTTGAGCTTTTATCGGAATCCAAAGCTGGCAACTCAGGAAAATCTTCTCCATTTTGACCAACCACGCTGAATTTACCTTTTTCCGTAATGATACTAACAGCATAGTTATCCATGTTAATATCAAAATTCAGAGGCTGCTCAGGAAATTTCTTAAGAGTTTCCAGCAATATGCGCGAAGGCAATGCAATAATTCCTTCCCCATCTGAATTATCCAGATCAAGAGAAGTTACCATTGTTACTTCTAAATCTGAAGCGGTTAATACCAGCTTGTTATCTTTTAAATCGAATAAAAAATTATCGAGGATAGGTAAAGTACTTTTATTACTTATTACACGACTGATAGCTTGCAGGTGCGAAAGTAACTCTGTACTGGAAACTACAAATTTCATTTATTCTATTATTTAAGTTTTTATCAAATATATCAAAAAAACAGATAATTAGACAGATTAATAAAATCTTTTATTCATATCTGTTTGCAAGCCGAAAGATACTAAATTACACAGACGATGAAAGATCTGTATTCAGGCTTTTTTCATAAGTTTTTAACAATACAAGTGTATTTATTAAAAAGTCAATCAGTAAGCTATTTACCAAAGCGTCTTTTACGAATAATAATGAATGATAAACTACCCAAAATAACTAACAACACAGGCAATCCTACATTCAACCATTTCCACATGGCTGTACCTTGCGATAACTTAGCTCTATCAAGCAAACGAAGTGTTAAATGACGGCCACGTAACTGCATCCATCCATCTTCGTCGCACAGATAATTAACCGCATTTACAATAAAGTCTTTATTACCATATATCTGTTGCGATCCTTCGTCGAAACCTAACTGCATTATACGCGGATTACTCTCTTTAAATCGAACCTCATTTCGAATAATATCGCCATCGCCAATTACCATCATACGGGTTGGTATACTGGCATTTTTAACCTGCGATGATGGATAATTTAGTTCGCGTGGTACTTGACGATTTTGAAATACAGATGGAAATACGCCTTCTTGTAGAATAGCCGTTGGCATGTGCGACTTATTAAAGTCAGTTTGTACCGGTTGCTGATTAACGGCAGCCATACTCACAAACACGGGAGTTCCACTTAGTTTGGTATAGCGCGAAGTTTGCAACAATACGGTTCGTTTTAAATTTAGATCTGTTCCTACAGTATCTATTGTGCAGGTAAAATCACCTCGAACCAAATTTATATTTCTTGTAATAGGATGATTTGATGCCGGAGTCAACAAAGGACTGTATAACCACGGCACAGGAACTAATTGAGGCTGACCATTAGGCCGCGCATTCATCAAGATTCTTCCTGCCTGAATATCTTCAACCAACACAGGATTTACTCTAACACCATATTTGAACAACTGATCATCCAAATTAATATCGTTATACAATCCCAGGGTTTGAGGCTCTTTACGTAAACTATCTAAAGTAATGTTTACGGCATCTATCAAGTATAGTAATCGTCCACCATTCATCAGATACTGATCGAGGATAAACTTATCCTTCTCCGAAAACTTTTTCGATGGTTTAGCGATGATGATGGCTTTATAATCATCTAAAACATGCACATCGGTTCCTAAACGGCCACGATCCACCTGGTAGTAATGCGATAAGGCATCGGTTGCTTCAATCACATCCAATTCATCTAACTCACCATGACCTTCGAGAAAAGCAACCTTTGGCTTTTCTTTTGATGAAAGACGACGAATAGCATCTGTGAGTTTATACTCCAAACTTTCGATGGAGATATTCAAATTTTCTGCTCCACCATGCCCCGGAAGGTTTTCTAAGAGATTAATACCAACAATACGATCTTCGTAATTAACCAAAGCATACGGAAAAACATATGACTGTATCTGACGACCATCTTCTGCATTTTCAAAAACCGGTTGCGGTTCAAAACCATATTCTTCAAGCTGCTTTAATAAAGCTTTCCTGGCTTCGGCATTTCCTTCGTTGGGATCCATAAAGCGAAAATCAATATTACGCCCCCCAACACTCTGAAACTCTTCCAGCATTTCGCGGGTTGCTCTCGATAGTTTTTGAAAACCTACATTTAAGTCTCCGCTTAAATAAACTTTTACCGACACAATAGATGGAAGATCCTCAATTAAATTAACTGTTGTAGAAGTTAATGTATGTCGCTTCTCAGAGGTTAAATCAATACGAAAAAACCATTGTGAAGCAAGCACATTAATAATAATCAATCCAACAATTACAATAACGATATGTGAGAGAGCTTTTATATTGAATTTCATTATTTAATCGATTTAATGAGGGTTAGTTTTTCTTGGTTGACACTACCATCTTGGTAAAATACAGAAAGGCAAATACGACCGATAGGAAATACACAACATCGCGCGAATCAACAACACCACGACTTAGCGAACTATAATGGGCATCGATACCTAACTGTCGGATATTTTCAGCCATTCCTTTTAAACTTGGCAAAGCAGATATGCTATCAAACCCTGTATAAAAAACAAAACTTAGCACCACAGCAATAACAAAAGCCACAATCTGGTTATCACTCAATGCAGATGAAAAAGTTCCGATTGCCACATAAATGGTTGCCAGAAAAAACAATCCAATGTACGATCCCCAGGTTCCTCCCATATCGATATTACCAACAGGGCTACCCAATTGATAAACCGAATACATATAAATAAAAGTAGGTAACAAGCTGATGATTACAACTACCAATCCTGCCAAAAACTTTGCCGACACAATTTCAAAGGTTGATATAGGTCGTGTTAGTAATAAATCCAAGGTTCCAGCCTTCTTTTCATCGGCAAATAAACGCATGGTAACAGCCGGGACCAAAAATAAGTACACCCACGGCGCAATATAAAACAACGAATCTAAGGTGGCGTATTCGCCAAATATCAGGTTTAAGTCTCCCGGAATAACCCAGATAAACAAACCTGTTATCAACAGAAATACCGAAACGACCAAGGCTCCGGTAATCGAACTGAAAAAAGAAGAAATTTCGCGTTTTAGTAGTGCGGTCATAGGTTTTTATTTTTCTTTATCAATTTTCAATGATTCCAACATTAAAGTGGCGGTTTTCAAACTTGAGCCAGCCCCCCCCATAATGCGGTGCAACTCATCGTAATCCAACAACATTTGTTTGCGCTGAGATGAATCTTCCAATAAAGCTCTTAATTCGCTTTCGAGCTTTTCTAATGAGAATGATTTTTGGAATAACTCCTTCACGGCCTCCTTATCTAAAATCAGATTCACCAGCGATATATAGGCTACTTTGATTAATATTTTCTTGGCAACAAAATCGGTGAATCCACCTCCCCACATTTTATAACAAACCACCTGAGGACAATTTAATAAAGCCGTTTCTAATGTTGCTGTTCCGGATGTTACCAAAGCGGCTCTTGCATTTTGCAGCAATTCATAGGTTTGTCCTGTAACCACAGCTACATCCAAATCTTTAATAAATGGCTGATAATCACCTTTTGAAAAAGAAGGAGCACCTGCTATCACAAACTGATATTGAGGAAACTTCTCAACCATCTTAAGCATATCGGGTAAATTATAATTAATCTCTCCCATTCTGCTACCTGCAAGTAAAGCTACTTTCGGACGTTCATCTAAACCATTACGCCCAACAAAAGTTTCAAACGACTCGTCTTTATTCGGACGATTATGAATAGCATCCAATACAGGATTACCGCTATATTTTACATCCACACCATGCTCTTCGAAAAACTTGGTTTCGAACGGAAGAATGGTAAACATGCGATCAACCGATGCTTTAATCTTCTTTACTCGGCTTTGATTCCAGGCCCAAACTTTTGGCGAAATATAATAATACACCAAAATATTGTGCTGATGGGCAAATTTGGCCATGCGTAAGTTAAATCCGGCATAATCGACCAAAATAAGAACATCTGGATTATATTCCATCAAATCTTTCTGACACAAATCAAAGTTCTTCTTGATCTTGCCCAAATTCATCAACACATCCCAGGCACCCATTACAGCAGTATCTTTGTAATGACGAACCAATGTTCCACCTTGCGCTTCCATCAAATTACCACCCCAATACCTGAAATCAGCTTCTGCATCTTTCTCTTTAAAAGCCTTCATCAGGTTGGAGGCATGCAAATCGCCCGACGCCTCACCTGCAATTAAATAATATCGCATGAAATATTTCTTTGAATGATGTATTTACAACATAAATTTAAAAATCAGCACAACAATGGCATATACCAATGTGGCCGTAACAATGCCTCTGGCGGCCAACAATCGCTCTTTATTAACGGCAATAAAAAAGATAATTAAATTAGGAAGAACACTAATACTTAGTAGCTTTCCGAAATTACCCATTCGAACCAGCTCATGCAGAAAAGGCCAATATGTTTTTTCTCCATTATAAAGAGAATGATACAACAGTACTGACATTAGAATAGGTACAACTAATCCAATTGCAAGGCCTATAATCAGCTTATTACATTTACAATTCATAGTCTTTCAGTTGAGGAAGTAATTCATGATCGGTTGCATCAAGTTTACATGGCACTAACGAAACATACCCATTTGCCAAAGCATATTCATCCGTATCGGTTGCTTCTGGTTCAAGGTTTTCAAATCGTCCGGTTAACCAATAATAGGTTCTTCCCCGCGGATCGGTACGCTCAATAAAATCCTCTATCCATTTGCCATTTGCCTGACGTACGACCTTTAATCCTTTTAATGGTTTTACATCGGGTACATTCACATTCAGATAAGCTCCTGATGGCAGTCCATCTTTTAAAACCTTTGCAACTACTTTACGAGCAAAAACAACAGCCTCGGTAAAATCAGCTTCATAACTGTAATCTAATAACGAAAAGCCAATGGCCGGAATTTGACTTAAAGCTCCCTCACGCGCGGCTCCTAAAGTTCCCGAATAATGCAAACTGATACTTGAATTGGATCCGTGGTTGATACCCGAAACTACCAAATCAGGCTTTGAAGTAAGCAACTGATTAACCGCTAATTTTACACAATCTACCGGGGTTCCGTTTACCTTATATACCGTTAAGTTTTCCTTTTCTCTAACCTTCTTGGCATATAAAGGATGACTTACTGTTATAGCATGCGACATACCAGAATATGACTGATTTGGTGCCACCACTACAACTTTTCCAAATTCGGTTAGCATATTTACGAGAGCTACCAATCCTCCTGCCTTAATACCATCATCGTTGGTTACCAAAATTAAGGGCTTTGCGTCCGAAGCGTTTTGCATTATTCTCTTATCTTTATTCCTCAAAGATATGTATTGTTAATATAGCTACAAAAGTCAAAGCTAAAAACCTAAACATTCCGTTTATGAACGCTAAACCAACGAAACTGAATAATTATTTATCCATAATAAGCCTTTTACTTATTTTATTTTCTGTCGTTTTAGTTTTTATTCCTGCTTTAAAGTACCCTGTAATAATACTTTTCATTCCGGTTACTATTTTATCAACATACCTTGCCATATTAAATACCAATGCAGAATTATATCGTCGCGCCATATTCTCAGCCAGTATAGCATTATCTGGTATAATCATTCCAATTATATTCTTCTCCAATATTATCAGCAATCCAATTACCTTAATTTTCTACTATTTACTGCTCGTTTCTGCCATATTGTATTCCATCATTTTCAAATCAGAAGCTGAAAAAGGATATACTTTTTTCGAAGAGGTTACTAACCTTCCTCCGGTTATTATGGTTTTAACTGCCCCAATAATTTTAGCATTTGGAATGCATTTGTATATGAATATTGTTAAAAGTGATATCGTATTAAGCTCAAGAGAAAATTTACAAATTAGTTCCGATGAAGCATCCATCACAAATCCTGCAGCGCTACAAGCATTTAAACAAGCACGACAAGCACTGCAGATGAATAACCTTGAAACCTCAACCATACTTTTAAAAAAAGCGATGGAGAATCAACCCAATAATGCCTACGTTCTTTATGCTTTATATATAAATTTCACAATAGAAAATAATTATGAAGAAGCTTACAATTATATAACTGATGCCATTAGTTCCGATCCGTCATCAACCAGATATTTATGCGAAAAAGCCTACTTACTATTTGCCAACGAAGAATACAATCAAATAAAGCATTTGTATGCAAGTGCTAAAAAAATTAATCCTCATTGCCCCAATACCTATTTTTTAAAGGCCAACATTGCCTATTACATCGATAACGAATTACCATCTGTTACTTATGCTTACCTCGACTCTGCCTATTGGTATTGCAATAACACCTATCTTAAATATCGAATACAGAGCTTTAAAAATGAGAATTGTGGAATTAACTATTACCTAAATAAGGTTGAACCATACCAAAGAAATACGCTTACCCGTAAATTATTTTTCTACAGCAAAGTGGAAGAAGAACCAGTTATTGTAATTCAAAAAGATAATAACAACTTAATGAATACAAAGCGAGATGAAACGATTATGGGAGTAAAGAATTTCATAAAGTTCAATAATGGTTATTTTAAAGATGAAGAAGTTCTGTTTTACTATTATTTTATTGATGATCAACGCTATTTAAAAGTATTGCTCGAAACCAATTCTAAATTGTCGATACCCGATTTATATCAACTTTTTAAATCTGATTTATTTAGTAAAAAGGTAGAAGTTGAAATATTAAAAGAACCCACATTTAGGTATTTATAGCAATCTCTAAATCGTAATTCAGATTACTAACATCAGCTTAGTACTTTTCATCAATAAATGAGAATTTGTGTAATCGGCAATTGATTAATTGAAAATTAACTTCATTATTAGTAATCAGAAATCAAAATCATTACTTTTGTTGGCTGTTAAAAAAACTATCGGTTTTACACGGGTTTATTCAACCATTGGCCATCAGCCATAACACCCCGATTATACCGACTTACGGAAATTAACGAGAGAAAATTATTATCATATGAACATTTCATACAACTGGCTAAAAAACTATTTAAAAATTGATTTGGCGCCTGAAAGGGTTTCGGAAATATTAACCGACATAGGTTTAGAGGTTGGTAGTGTTGAGGAAATTCAATCTGTAAAAGGCGGATTAGAAGGCTTGGTGATTGGTGAAGTATTAACTTGCGAGCGCCATGCCAATGCAGATAAATTAAGTGTAACAACTGTTAATGTAGGTGGAGAGGAACCGCTTCCGATCGTTTGTGGCGCTCCTAACGTAGCCGCAGGTCAGAAAGTAGTAGTAGCCACAGTAGGAACTGTTTTGTATGATGGTGACGAAAGCTTTAAAATCAAGAAATCGAAAATACGCGGTGAAGAATCACAAGGAATGATTTGTGCCGAAGACGAAATTGGTTTAGGTCATAGTCACGATGGTATTATGGTATTGCCTGCCGACGTTCAGGTGGGTACTTTAGCTAAAGATTATTTCGAGATCGAAAACGATACTTTGTTCGAAGTAGACCTTACACCTAACCGTGTTGATGCTGCTTCGCATTACGGTGTAGCACGCGATTTAGCTGCTTATCTAAAACAAAGTGGCGAAGCCGTTGAGTTAGCTCTTCCTTCGGTTGAAGAATTCAAAGTAGATAACAATAATTTCCCGGTTACGGTAACCGTTGAGAATAACGAGGCTTGTCCTCGCTACTGTGGTGTTACCATCAGCGATGTTAAAGTAGCTGAATCGCCAGAGTGGTTGCAAAAACGCTTAAAAGCAATTGGCTTAAGTCCGATTAATAATATTGTGGATGTTACCAATTTTGTGTTACACGAACTAGGTCAGCCTCTTCACGCATTTGATGGTGCTATTACCGGCGATCAGGTGATTGTTAAAACACTAGCTGAAGGCACCGCATTTGAAACTTTAGACGAAGTAAAACGCGAATTATCAGACAAAGACCTGATGATTTGTAATGCTAAAGAAGGTATGTGTATTGCCGGAGTTTTTGGTGGTAGCAAAAGTGGTGTAAGCGAATCAACTACTAAAGTATTTTTAGAGAGTGCCTATTTCAATCCTGTTTGGGTTCGAAAAACAGCTAAGCGTCATACTTTAAGCACCGATGCCAGCTTCCGTTTCGAACGTGGTATCGATCCAAATATTACAGTTTACGCACTTAAACGTGCAGCTTTATTAATTAAGGAAGTAGCTGGCGGAACTATCTCAAGCGAGGTAACCGACATCTATCCTGCTCCTGCTCAACCATTCGAAGTAGCTATCAGCTATAAAAATGTAGAGCGATTAATTGGTAAAGATTTAGGTACCGACAGAATCAAAGCTATTGTTACTGCTTTGGAGATGGAGATTACCGAAGAAACTGCAGAAGGTTTAAGCCTATTGATACCTCCATACCGTGTGGATGTGCAGCGCGAAGCAGATGTAATTGAAGACATCTTGCGTATTTACGGATACAACAACATTGAAATGCCAAGTACCGTGCATAGTACTATTGTGTATTCGCAAAAGCCAGATGATCATAAAGTAAAAACGCGTATTGCCAACCAATTAATGTCGGTTGGATACAACGAAATAATGTGCAACTCATTAACCAAAGCCGATTATTACGAAGCTTTGGAGAGCTACCCACGCAATCAGGTGGTTGAATTGGCGAACCCATTAAGTAACGACCTGAACGGTATGCGTCAGACTTTGCTTTTCGGTGGTTTGGAATCGATTCAGCACAACCGCAACCGCAGAAATACTGATTTGAAATTTTTCGAGTTCGGAAATTGCTATTTCTATAAGGCAGGAACAGAAAAAACCGATGTAAACAACTATAACGAGGGTCAGCGTTTGGCAATGTTCCTTACCGGAAACAAAGCTCAAACCAACTGGAATACTCCCGAACAAGCAACCAGCTTCTTCGATTTGAAAAATCACATCGAAAATATTCTGGTTCGTTTAGGATTGACCTTCGATGATTTTAAAGAAGAAGATTCAACTTCTGATTTATTTGGTGAAGGATTAGCTTATGCAGCCGGAAAAACAGTTATTGAATTCGGTACGGTTAATGGTAAACTATTAAAAGCATTTGATATTGATGCACCGGTTTACTATGCCGAGATAGACTGGGATATGCTATTAAAGAAAAGCGCTAAGAAAGAAATTATCTATAAAGAAATTTCGAAATTCCCAGAGGTAAAACGCGATTTAGCTCTTGTTCTTAACAAAGACGTGAAGTTTGCTCAGGTGAAACAAATTGCTCTTAAAACAGAGAAAAAACTATTGAAAAGCGTTTCGTTATTCGATGTATTTGAAGGCGAAAAGCTTGGTGAAGGTAAAAAATCGTATGCAGTTAGCTTTATTCTTCAGGATGAAACTTCAACACTGAAAGATAAGCAGATTGATAAGATTATGAATAAGCTAATGTCGACCTACGAACATCAGTTAGGTGCGCAGATTAGGAAATAAGATTAGTTTCTAGTCAGTAGTCAGTGGCTTGTTAGTGAGGAATTGATACTGACATTACAAATTAAAGAAAAGCGAGGTCGAAAGGCTTCGCTTTTTTATTTATGTATTATGGCTCAACCCATACCATAGCACTTACGTACTATGCTGGTACAAACGTCCCTGCGGGACTACCATGCTATTAGCTTCTAGCCTTTGGTTTGATGGCTTATTTCGCTACAATATTAATCAGAGAGTTTTTTTGCTTTTAAAATTTTACTTAATCACTTTTGAAATGTTTAATTACAAACACCTCAACTTGACTAGAAAGTTGCAAAATAAACGAAGGGCGGAGCCCTGACTGTGGTAGCTCAGTACGTAAGTGCTGTGAATTATGTAATGTTCGGCGGGAGCCCTGAAAGGGCGACTGTGATATTCTATAAAACACCTAATAACCATACGGTAATTACATTTCTTTGACTAAAATGGGTCGCTTACGTACTATGCTGCTACAAACGTCCCTATGGGACTGCTTAGCTTCTAGCCTTTGGTTTGATGGCTTATTTCTCTACAATATCAATCAGAGAGTTTTTTTGCTTTTAAAATTTTACTTAATCACTTTTGACTTGTTTAATTACAAACACCTCAACTGGACCAGGATGAGGCTATATAAATGAAGGGCGGAGCCCTGTATGTAATAGCACAGTACGTAAGTGCTGTGAATTATGTAATGTTCAGCGGGAGCCCTGAAAGGGCGAATGTGGCCTACAAGAAAATCTATAGCGTAAAAAACAATAGCTTTTTCAATTAGTTCTATTTTAGAAGGCCAGATGCCTATAACATATAAGCATCTGTAGCCACAGGCCTAAAGAGCTAACCTAAATTACACACCAAAAACATGGATGATCTTTAAATGTCTATTTGCGTTGTTTATATTTTCCGGAATAAACAAACCGAGCAGGTGTTGAATGTTCGATAAAAACCAATGCATCATAACTTTTAGAAACTACATGCTTTCGATAATTACGATTGACCTCTCCGGGGAAAAATGTACCTCCTATATGACGAGACCACACCTTTTTATTTAATATTTCATCAAAACTCTTATCCTTAGATGCACTTTTTACATCCAACAAGTAATTTTCATATTTACATTCTGCCAATTTAATATCAACACATTTAGCATCGGCAGGCTCAACCTCACAGGCCATTCTTTTTCGCTCAGCAGCATTGGTTGCCATAAATGTACCATCTAAAAACTCAAATCCTACAGCGAGGTAACTATCGCCAAGCATTTGTTTTAAATGAGCTCCCATGGGTTTTAATTTTGAATGATCAGACGCATTAGCCATATGTTTATTATGCGCCCAAACAATACCATTATTTATTTCGGGTAAATCTAATATAGCATTGCAATTTTCAGCCATACTTTTATCGCGATAAAATGAACCTCTAACGCTTTTCATTTTGTAGTAACTTAGGCTTTGATTAAGCACCTTACTACCTAACAAAAGCTCTTTTTCTGCTCTTGTGGCCTGAGGTAAATTACCTATTGAGTCCAACTTTTGCCCTATAGCATCATTTGTTTGTTCTATTGTTTCTAGTTCCTTCTTTGATTTTGATCGCAATTTATCCGCGGTATTAATACTTCGGAGTGTGCTGATTTCTTCATCCGTAAAACAATCAAAGCTTTTTAATCCGTGTTGGAGATAATTAGCAACCGATTCGGGCCATTGCATATCACAACCATACAGCCGTATTTGCTCCGATGGTTTCGCCTTTAGATTATACGATTTAATCCATGACAAAAGAGCCAAATTACCATAATTGATGTGCGCTAAATTCCAGTAATAAATAATAGCAGTATCAAATTGGGTAATACTATTATCGCACAAGTGTTTATTCATTGTAGCTGTTGAAGCAAAATCAGCTTCAAAAATAACTGCATTTACCTGATGGTTCTTTGCCAGATATCGTATCAAACGATCACGAACGGTATTAAATTCAGCCGTTCCGTGCGTTGCTTCGCCCAGTCCAATCAGCTTTTTATCAGTAAAAATAGGGCTCATCGCCTGCAAATCGTCATCGTTATCTTCAGGAACTAACGAATTGATTGGATAACAGTAGTTACCAGTTTCGATTTGTGCCTGAATTAATTTTGGGGCAATAATACATGCCAATAGAATAAAGGAGAATGTTATTCTACGTTTCATAAGATAAGGTTTAATTAATGTTAGACCTTAAATGTACAATGAATTTTGTAATGAACAATAATCAAGAGTATTTTCAGCTTTATGGTTGGTGATAGATAGTTTGCAAGGATTTTTCGTTCAAGGCTTGACTGGGAGAGCAAACACAGACGTCCCTGCGGAACTTAGCATGATGTTCCTCAATCTTACATAGCACCTACGTACTATGCTGCTACAAACGTCCCTATGGGACTGCTTAGCTTCTAGCCTTTGGTTTGATGGCTTATTTCGCTACAGTATCAATAAGAGAGATTTTTGCTTTTGAAATTTTACTTAATCACTTTTGAAATGTTTAATTACAAACACCTCAACTGGACTAGAAAGTTGCAATATAAACGAAGGGCGGAGCCCTGACTGTACTAGCACAGTACGTAAGTGCTGTGAATTATGCATTGTTCGCTGGGAGCCCTGAAAGGGCGACTGTGATATTCTATAAAACACCTAATAAACATACAGTAATTACATTTCTTCGAATAAAATGGGTCGCCTTATCTATCTTAAAATTGGTGTATACTCTAACTATAAGCCTATTTTCATCATTACATACCATTATAAAAGAAAAGTCCCGGCACTTTTGCCAGGACTATTCCAACGTTTAATTATTAAAGCCCATTACTATATAAAGTAAATAAATTCCTACATACTTTCTTCTAACGTTTTATTCTTACGTTTTTTAACTACTTCGTTATTTTCAGCAATAATTTTAGCCACTGTTCGACAAAGATCACCATAGGTATCTTTTGCCACGGCTTCCATAGCACGCAGATACACTATCAGTTCGTTATTAATTATTTTAATTAATTGACTTTTCACCCCCGATGCATTTTCATAAGTTGCTTCCTGCCCTTGCTGCTGTCGGTATGCTATTTCTGTTTGCTCAAAATCGTCTTGAGCTGCTTTAATACCATCGACCATACTCATAGCCATGCCCAATAAAGCAATAGCCGCTTTATTATCATCGCTTGCTAAATCCATCAACAACGAATTGATTAATGAACTTTCGGTAGCATAGCTTTCCGAAATAATTTTTAATCCATACTTATCAAAAACATTCATTATTTGTAAAGATGCTTGCCTAACGGCCAAATCATGATGATAACTCAAGCCGGTTACGATGTAATAAAAAGCCCTAATGGCATTATCTCTAACCACATCTTTTTCCTGTAATTCCGACTCTTTTTTAGTGCGCCTTATGGCCCCTGTTAACTCATTTGATAACGGAACTATCTTTGCAAACAGTGCAGTCAGATAAGCATCTGTATCAAGACCCGAAGATTGATAAGCATCAATTATACCATTTGAGATAGCATCCGTTTCGGTGTTTTTGGTACTGGAAATAATTTTTTGAATCATAATTTGTGATTTTAGGGAATTTATAAAGGAGTAAATTAGATTTTTTATATTATGATAGCCAAAATACACCAATACATAATATATTCCAAATTTTAATATATGTTTTTATGTTTTAAAATAATAAAAACTAATTATTATCCTTGTAGTATTAGTGATTCATCAAGCTTTATCGGTTTTTAAATGCTTATTTTTTTCAATTAGCAATTTTCGTTTAATAATTGCATCTAATTTTTTTTGATATAATATACGTTTACATAAAGCACAACTTTTTTGTTGAACAAGCTTTACTCGTTTGCAAATTGCTCCACTTTTTTAAAAGATGGTTATATACGTTTGCATAATACTCCACTTTTTTGTTAGTAGAGCTTTATACGTTTACATATTGGTCAACTTTTTCGCCGGACGGCATTTATTCGTTTGCATATTACACCACTTTTTTGCCGGTTGAGCTTTATGCATTTACATATGACTCCACTTTTGTAAAACACGAGTTTATGGTTAGCATATTAAAGCCCGAAAGAAATACATCTTTCGGGCTAATAAATAAAAATACGAATTGGGATTTTCATTACTCACAATTCAGCAATAGCAAACCATATTTGTAGGGTAGTCTTTATCGATTATTCATTAGGAAAACATACGGTTGCCAATGCTAAAGAGAGTATGAATTGTAAAAAGTTATCGTCTAGTTTTTAATAAATTTATGGGTATAACATGCTTTTCCATCTTGAGTGATTCGCATCATATATACCCCATCTTTTAATCCATCAATCGAGAGTTTAGCTCCATCTTCAATTCCATCTAGCATCAGCACTTCCTGTCCATCGGCACTATAAACCGATAAACGATAGCTGCCTGCAGGCAAGGTAATAATGATCGAACTACTTGCCGGATTCGGATAAATCTTACTCACCCATTTATTAGTTGAAATACCAGTGGCCAACTCATATAAAGCTGTTACAGTAATGTTTTCAGTAACATTATCGAATGCAACATCCCAACCAGTAAATGTATAGCCTGTACGTGTTGGAGCGGTTGGGGCGGTGGCATCACTGCCATATTCAACGGTTTCGGTTTTTAATACAGTGCCATTCCAATCAACAAACTTCACCTTATAATCAGCAAGACCACCATCAATAATAATCCATCCATAATCAGAAATCAGCTTATTACGGCTTGCTTTGGCTGTTGAATATTTACACTCACTGGCATTAAGTGTAAAACCGTGCACAGCACCCCCATTACTTACATGCTCATCTATACCACTACAAAACGAACTTAATAAGGTATTATAACTTTGTACCGATAAAGGAACATCCTTAATAATGTTAGTCATACTGGTAACATTACCTATTTTCCATCCCGATAGATCCAACGTATGTAAGCTTTTGCAATAATCAAATGTATTATCCAGATTAGTTACCTTACTTACATCCCAGTTAGATAAATCCAAAGCAGTAATTTTAGTAAGTAACTCAAATGTTTTTGCCATACTGGTAACCTTACTTACATTCCAGTTATTTACATCTAAAGCCTCTAATGATTTACAATTATAAAATGCTCCATCAAGAGTGGTAACATTGCTAACATCCCAATTCGATACATCAACTATTTCCAACGAATAACAATAGTAAAATATATTCTCCATGTCAGTAACATTGCCAACATCCCAATTCGATACATCAATAGAATACAATCCACTACACATCGAAAACATATATTCCATGCTTTCAACCTTGCTTACATCCCACCCAGATACATCAAGGTTACCTATGTATGAACAATATTGAAACATGAAACCCATAGATGTAGCGTTACTTACATTCCAACTGGCTACATCTAATTTGCGTAACCCTTTGCACCCGTTAAACATACCATAAAAATTGGTAGAGTTACTTACATCCCAACCAGATACATCAAGGGAGCTTAGAGAATAACAATAGGAAAAGGTACCATTAAATAATGTAACATTACTTACGTCCCAATTGGCAACATCCAATTGGATTAAAGATGTACACATATTAAATACAGTTGTCATATTAGTAGCATTGCTAACATCCCAATCCGAAACATCAAGAGTTGTTAATTTACCGCATTTATAAAACGTAGATTGAAACTTAGTTACCATGCTAACATCCCAGTTCGAAACATCTAGTAATTCCAGCGACGCACAATTATAGAACATTTGTGACATATCAGTCACATTACTTAAATCAGGCGAATCAGTAGCATAGGATGCTTCCATATTTACACACCCAAAAAAGGATGAATACATGCTTTGCCAGGCAATATCACCCCATTGCACGATACTACGAATTTTTGAACACTCATTGGGCCATTTAGAAAAACGAATTGCCGGAAAATCACCTCTAATTTCGAGCTTATACGTTTTCGATGGCCTTAGATCCTGAAAAAAAGCCTCTTTGGTTTGATTGGTCAACTCACCAACCAACTGATTGGTTTCAGAATCAAACAAAGTAGCTGTATAATTATAAGTATAATCGGAATTTACAGGCACGGTAATGGTACCATCTGAGGTTTTCCAGGTGGTAATAAAAGGTCTTTGCGTCTGTGCTCGAAGTGCAACAGACAAGGTAAACATTGTAACCAGAAGTAAAATTCTTCTCATAGATTGTATTGTTTTGATATTTGAGGGTGCAAATAAATACCATCTATTCAAATACAAACTTATCTGTAGATAACTTAAATACTTCGTTTAAGTAATACTTAAACATTCAGTTGCGCATTAATTGTGTTTTTGCTTCGTTCTGCTATATTAAATACATTTACAGTACTTAAACTACTACTATGATACAATTAATACGCGGTGATATCACCCAATTAAAGGTAGAAGCGATTGTAAATGCAGCCAACGAATCGTTACTGGGTGGCGGTGGTGTCGATGGAGCTATTCACAGGGCAGCAGGTCATCAATTACTAGAAGAATGTCGAACGCTTAATGGCTGCCCAACCGGCGAAGCTAAAATTACCAAGGGATATAATTTACCAGCAAAATATGTTATTCATACAGTAGGGCCAGTTTGGCACGGAGGTTCTAAAAACGAAAAGCAATTATTAACCAATTGCTATATCAATAGCTTATTATTGGCTCAAAAGCACCAAATAAGCACAATTGCTTTTCCGAATATAAGTACAGGAGTTTACGGTTATCCTAAAAAATTAGCAGCCGAAATAGCCATTGAAACAGCTAGAGGTTTTATAGCTAAAAACCCACATTCGATTGAAGTAATATTTGCTGTTTTTGATGAAGAGAATTACAGGCTATACCATGAATATTTAAAATGATTAAATCAAAAGAGAGGACGAATACATCCTCTCTTTTCATCTAACCCTAACTTAAATCCAAATAAATGAATAACCATTCTGTTATAAAACAATATGGCATCAGAAAAGTTTAGTTTTGGGGCAAAAAAAAGAGGAATGCCCGACATTTCGAACATTCCTTCTTCAACCTAACCTTAACCCTAACTTATGAAGAAAGCTTCATAACTCTTTATACTAAATTGATTAAAAAAAGTTCTTAATTTTCAAATATAAATTCAATGTTTTAACCTTTTTTAACTCAACAAATGTAATCTATCTAATCGTCTTAATTGTATCAATCCTTTGGATTGTTTACACATTTTAACATATGC
Source organism: uncultured Carboxylicivirga sp. (assembly GCF_963668385.1). GTDB lineage: Bacteria > Bacteroidota > Bacteroidia > Bacteroidales > Marinilabiliaceae > Carboxylicivirga. The sequence goes on along the minus strand of NZ_OY764327.1, from coordinate 4,070,062 downwards.
AAATATGGAACTATTTTTTATAATATGGAAACTTTTTATAAAAATCTTCTCGCCCTCTAACTAGGAATTTTTCGTACTAACAATGCTTATAGCAGTATAACAAACACTTACAAGCGTAAAATATTTTAAAAAAAATTTAACTTTGGAAACTTTAAACAATAACACGACTAACTCCTACCCTATATAAGCATAAAAAAAGGGCAATCTTTACGACTGCCCTTTCAACGTAGTATCATCAATATTATTTAATACCAAGCTTCTTTTTCAACTCTTTTGGTAAAGCATCTTTATGAATCATGATCGACATGGTTTTATACTTCACAAATGATTCTGAAGCATACAAATATCCATCGTATTTATTACCAGTATTCCACGAGTTTTTTACTTTGTAATAAACAGTTCCGTTCTGATCTTTAACCATACCTGTAATTTGCATACCATGGTCATCGGTTGTTTCGTAATTATCAAAAGCAGCCTGACGCATTTCAGGTGTAATCTTCTTTTCAGTTACAGGCTCTTCAAAGCTATATAGTCTTTTGTTACGCTCTGCAGGAGTCATTGCTTCCCATTTCGATTGTTCTGAATCAGCTAATTCTTCAATGTTGTTTTCTGGTACAATTGCTAATCCATTACGATAAGAGAAGCCTTTTTCGCTTACATCGGCAGCCCATCCAATAGTGTAACCATTTTTAAGTGAGTTATTGAAAATACTCATTAAATCATCCAATGAAACATTATAAACTTCACCCCACATCCAGTTATCTGGCACTTCGATAATGAATTTTGAATATAATGGATGATGAGTATATGATGATACCTGAATATAATCATCAGGATTAATACCTGTAACATCTTTCAGATAAGTTTGTGGAGTATATGTTTTTCCGTCAACTTCGAAAGTCTCAGGTAGTTTTCCTAAATAAGAATCTAATATACCATCAAATCCACCTTTCCATGCAGTTGATAATTTTTTATTCTTATTCTCGATAACAGCATCAACATAAGCTTTCAAAACTTCATCCATTTCGCCATGTACATGTTTGTCCTCACCATAGTTTAAACCACTATACACTTCCTCCGGAACAGCTCCATACTTTTTCATCACATAAACTACATCATGAAAAGCACCTCCGCCACCAAAGTTTAACGAACCATGCAAACGAACATATTTTTCAGCCTTATCAGAGTAACAGTGACGTACAACAAACATTTCAGAAAGATTGGCTGGATTTTTACCTAAACGAATCATTTCCGATTCGAAAAATCCCAATCCTGAAAAACTCCAACAAGTACCCGAACGATACTGATCTTTCACACTGGTAGCCTCCAAATCATAAATGCTTTCAAATTGATAACCTACAGGCTCTTCTTGTGCCATAATCGAAACACAAAAAAGTCCCATCAAAAAAGTCATTAATACCTTCATATTATATTAAAAGTTTAATTCCCCAGTAATGATTTACAAAACACTATTTTTTAGAAACAATGAATTAATAATAAAGGGGTTGTTTTCAGATTAAGCAAAATAACCACACAATAGCCTTAAAATTCATGACATATTTCATGTTTTTTGCTTTTTTGACAAATTCCTAATTAGATAATTTATTAATAATCTCATGACCTCTTCTAACCACATCAGTTGCTTCATTATCATCCATGCGATGCACAGTAAAACGACTTTGCAACTTGATAAGCTCATCTTTTTCATCAGACGAGAGTTCGTTAAAAAGAAGATTAATTTTTTCGTAATCTTGAATTCCCTCTTTCAAGCGCTCGAAACGAATTGAACTTCGTGCACTAGGATAAACTAACTGATTCACTCCTGATGGACCTGTGGATGTTCGCCCATCAATTAATGGATTCTCATTCCAATCATTAAACCCAGCATAATACAAGCCATCAAGCTGATGAGCAGCAGCGAACCAACCAAACCAAACTGCTTCTGCCGGTGCTGAAAAAGTAAATAAATTTGGATGCTCGAGTGAGCAATCAATTGTTAAACTTGTTTTAGTGTTTTCTACCTTTTTCATTTCAAGCATCGATTCGGCTGTAATATACTGTGCCGAAAGCCCCAAATGCTGCACACTATCCAAAAGTTTAGGACGATATTTTGATGTAATTAGAGTTATCTTAAAATCAGGTTCATATTTTCTCATCCAATAGATTAAGTCTGTTAAATATTCCTGATTCTTATCTTCTATAACAATGCTTGTTTTATTCATCCATCCCCTATCTGTTAAAAACTGACGGAGATCAGCAAAATAAGTTTTGAGAACAGACCTTCTAGTTGCGTCATCTTCTTTGAATGAGATTAGTTTTGTTTTGCCATCTGCTTCATTTCTATAGAACAATTGCCCATTTGAAGGAAGAATGGAATAAAGGTTTATGTGTTTATCAATACCCATCTCTTTCATAAATTGAATCCATTTTTCGAGAATGGTATAATCGAATTTCCAATTCCCATTGGTCATTTTTGACCATCGAACCATAGAGGTAGGCAAATCAAATGTTACATCTTCCTTAACTCCCTCGTACAATAAACAACTTACACTTTTTTGACCTGCCTGAGCGAGCATTTTCATATAAGGCTTCATTACCTCAAAATGATCGTCACTCCAAGGCTTAACTCCATGCCACAAAGCTATTGACAATGGATTTTGTCTTAAATTAAGATGAAAGTTTCTTTTCTCATACGACGGAAGAACTTTATCCTGCACATTCAAAGATAATCGCAACTCCTGTGGCGAATTTAATTTCGAGTAGATTATTACTGATGATTTGTAAATACCTGGCTTAGCCGACTGGGGCACATCGATACTTACCCAAACGGGTCGAACCGTTTTATCGGCCATATTCATAGCCGGTAATTCGTCCAATACATCAGCTACCAAATGAGCCGTAGTTGGATCGCTTTTTCGCTGTGCGCATCCGTTTTTATAATTATCGGCAATTACATATCTAACAAATCTATTGCTAATATTTTGTGCCGGTATTGTGTCGCTATTTCCACTTACTAAAGGCTCCCAAACACACTCTACTTGTTGTAAATCAGAAACTGTCCATAATACCAACTGAGCATTCACTCTTTCACCTCTCCATGCTGTAAATTCTTTATCTTTTACAACTATCTCCATGGGTACTTCATATTTTGGATAGCGCACATCAACCGAACCAAAAGAAGCATGCAAACCTCGGCCTGTTCTTTCCCATGCTGGATCGTTACTGGCATTAGATAAATCTGCCTCCTGATAAGTATCACTAACGATTTCGGGACGTTGATTATAGCAGGACGATAATAATAAGCTAACTAGAAGTAATATATAAGTTGATTTCATTGAATTTCTCATCTAAGTAAAGCAAATATACTATTTATGAATTAAGCATTCTTGCGGTTCTTTATATTAAGCACAATTTCTTTAATTTCTCCACGTTGAACTTTTCCACTTTCAGTTCGCGGAAATTCCTCAATACAATAAATATGTTTTGGTTTTTCATATTTGCTGATGCTTTCACTTATTACTTCATCATTTTCAATAACACCGGTGGTTTCAACCACTAATACTACTGCCTCTCCCCATTTTTCATCGGGTAAGCCAACAACCACAATTTCACTCTCAAAAAAAGGTTTAAGCTTAGCTTCTACTTCCTCTGCCTGTATTTTTATTCCTCCCGAATTAATCACATTATCATGTCTTCCCTTCAATAAAAAATGCCCTTCATCCAACAGCTCAACCACATCATTGGTAATTAATTCTTTTGTATTTATATCTGAAGGAGCAATAACCAAACACGATTTATCGTTTATAGTAACTGAGATCTCATTAAGAAGTGTAAAAGGATTCATTTTTCCTCCTGAAATTTTACGCAAAGCAATATGCGAAACGGTTTCGGTCATACCATAGGTCTCCCAACATTCAGTAGTAACCTCTTGCATACACTTTGATAGATCATCATCAACTTTTGCCCCACCCAAAATAATCGTCTTAACCAAGTCAAATTGTTTTCTTGAATTTTGAAAACTAACTTTTGCCTGAGCAGGTACTAAAGCAGCAAAATCAATCTGCTCATTCAACTCTTTTAGTGGATCGGAGCTAACACTATTGGCTATTACATGAAGTCTACCTACTAATGCCCGAACAATCATCATTTTACCAGCAATATAATTTGCCGAAAGACACAACAAAGCTTTGTCTTCAGGTTTTAGATGGAAAAACTCAATGGTCCGTTGAGCAGAATATACCATCGATGATTTTGGCATTGTAATATTCTTGGGTCTACCCGTACTTCCTGATGTGTATAATTCAATATCTGCATCATCCTTCATCCAATCACTCAAAAATACACCAATGGCTTTTTCCCAATCCTCAGCGCTCACACAAAGTTGCTGCGCTAATAATTTAATCGATTGTTCTCCTTGGTATAAAACATGATTAAAATGAAAGCTTGTATATTGCTTATGAATTGACTTTTTATTCATTATTATTCAAAAGGATTAGCCCACTCTTTTGTTGGATTATAAAACAGTTTATCTTCTCTTAAATACAATGGAGAAGATATGTTATTTTTAAATACCTGACCGGTTCCCAAACCTTGTGGCATATTATTTTGAAGTGTATAAGTCCATTGTGCAATTGAGCTTAATCCAATATTACCTTCCAATGCCGATGTAATCCACCAGCCCACATTTTGATTTTTTGCCAATTGAATCCATTCTTTCGAAGAACGAAAACCACCAACCAAACTCGGTTTTAAAATAATGTATTGTGGCTTAATCTCGTCAAGAAGACTTTCGCGCATTTTGTATTCGTGAACTCCAATCAATTCTTCATCTAAAGCAATGGGTAAAGGAGTTTGTCGACATAACTCACCCATTTGTTTCCATTGTCCTGCTTTAATGGGTTGCTCAATTGAATGTAAATTCAACTTTGCTAACCTCTCTAATTTATCAATTGCATCTTCCACACTAAAAGCACCATTGGCATCAACCCGAATTTCTAACACCACTTTCGAAAACCTTTTACGGATAGATTGAAGCACAGTCATCTCATCATCAAAGTTCAAAGCACCTATTTTCATCTTCAAACAAGTAAATCCTTGTTCAAGCTTTGCCTCAATCTGTTTATTCATATTAGGGATATCGCCCATCCAAATTAATCCATTAATACGGATGAAATCATCACCTTTGGTAAAAGAAGTATCTGATGCTAAAAAAGCTGAATTTCCTTCCAGATTGTTCAATGCTGATTCGATACCAAATCGTAAAGCAGGCAAATGCAAATACCTGGTCTGATAATCTTTTACAATTGTGTTTATATTTGAACAAACTTCAGGAACTAATTCATCAAGCACTTTTTCCGTATCCAGACTCAAATTCGGAATTATTGAAATTTCTCCAATTCCAATATTACCTTCAGCATCCTGAATTCGTATGTACCAACTTGGTTTTTCGTATAAAACACCTCGGGATGTTCCTCCTGGAAAGTTAAATTCGAGTATGTGCTTTGTATAGTCCGCTTTCAACATATCAACCTAACATTAGTCCTAAACCAAACAATAAAACCAACGCTAATGTTGACAAAGCAAGCTTCTTTAGCTGCGGATCAAAATCATCGGCAGTTTGAGCCGTTTTTATTACTTTTAAATGTATAAATAATAAAGGTGTAGCTAAAAGGAATAGAAGATTTATCCAGTTAAAATCATTAAGTACTACAAAGACAATAAGTAGCGCAATCGACAATATAATTAGCGTAAAATGATATTTCTTAGCTGATTGAAGACCTAATTTCACAACTAAAGTTGATTTACCAGCCTGGCGATCACTTTCAAGATCACGCATATTATTTACATTTAACACTCCAGTACTTAAAAAACCAACACTTAAAGCGGGTAATAAAACCATCCAGTTCCAGCCATTAGCATGTAAAAAATACGTTCCTCCAACTCCGGTTAAGCCAAAAAATACCAACACAAACAAATCACCAAACCCCTTATATCCATAAGGATTAGAACCCATAGTATATTTTAATGCTGCCACAATTGCTCCAACTCCAAGCAAAAAGAACAAAACAAAACGTAACTGAACAAATCCATCAAACGATACATATATTAAACCTAAACCCGAAAAAAGAGACAATAGCGAAAAAACTGCAATGGCCATTTTCATCTGAGGTAAGGTAATTTGTCCGCTTTGAACCATACGGGTTGGTCCAACTCGTCCCTCATGATCAGCACCGTTTACTGTATCGCCATAATCGTTGGCCAAATTCGATAATATTTGAAGAAATAAAGTAGTCAACAAGGCGAGTATTAATATCAACCACTGAAAACTATTATAATAGGCAGCCACAAAACTTCCTGCAAAAATGCAAGAAAAGGCTAATGGTAAAGTTCGCAATCTAAAAGCGGTTATCCAGGCTTTTGTTGAAGACATAATTACAAATTTTGAGCAAAAGTACATAAATGTATTAATTAATAAACTTGAAAAAAGTTTATAATAGAAAGGCATTTTAGAGACACGTTGAATAGTTTATATTTGCATTTCAAAACAAACTATATGCTTTCGATAAAGAAAAACGCAAATCTTAAATCATATAATACATTTGGGCTAAATGTTAGAGCTAAAGAATTAATCGAATGCGATAACACCCCAGATTTAGTTGAAGCAATTAATTACCTTCAAACTAATCCTCAACCCTTTTTAATTGTTGGTGGAGGAAGTAATCTTTTGTTTTCAAAAGACTTTGAAGGTTTAATCATTCATCCAACCATAATGGGAATTGAAATTTCTCAAGAAGATGAAGAATATGTGTACATTAAAGCTGGAGCAGGCGTTGAATGGGACGACTTAGTTGCTTTTTGCGTTAGAAACAATTATTACGGCATAGAAAATTTATCGTATATCCCTGGAAATGTTGGTGCATCTCCAGTACAGAATATTGGTGCCTATGGTGTTGAAGTAAAAGATTGCATTGATAAAGTACATGGTATTTTCATTAATGATGGCTCATCATTTACAATGACTAATGCAGAGTGTATGTTCGACTACCGATATAGCATATTCAAAAACGAACTTAAAAACAAGATTATCGTTACGTCTGTAGTTTTTAAATTAAATAAAGAAGCAGAATTAAATCTATCATACGGCCCAGTTAAGGAGGAGCTTTCTAAAAAAGATAAAAGTGATTTAAAAACGCTTCGAGAAACCATCATAGAGATTCGTAAAAGTAAATTACCAGATCCTGGTGAAACCGGCAATGCAGGATCGTTTTTCAAAAATCCTGTTATTCAACGCAGTCAATATGAAGCCTTATTAAAAAAACATCCAAACATACCCCACTATATTATTTCTGAAGATCTTATTAAAATTCCTGCTGGCTGGTTAATAGATCAGAGCGGCTGGAAAGGCAAGTCAATAGGAGGAGCTTCTGTTCATGAAAAACAAGCTCTGGTACTCATCAATAAAAACAATGCATCTGCACACGATATAATGCAATTATCGAATGCAATTATTAACGATATTAAAAATCGTTTTCAGATAACATTAGAACCAGAAGTGAATATTATCTAAGAAATATTACAGGTAATTTTGCGTTGATAAAAGCGCAATGAATGATTAAATTTATCATCCAAACTATTTTTGCATGTCAATAAAACAACGAAATAAACCAAAGAAAACAGGTAAGTTATTATTAGGCTTAACCATTATTCTTTCTCTATTTGCAATAGCCGGCATAATGGGATTTAAATATTATAAATGGATTTTTGCCGACAACATCAATCTTAACAACGATCAAAAAGAATCAATTTACATCCCAACATATTCTTCTTTTGATGATCTGGTTCAACTATTAAATGAAACCGATTTACTCAAGAACGATAAATCCTTTAAATGGGTAGCGAATATTAAAAAATTCAATACGGTTAAGCCAGGCCACTATGTTGTAAAAGAAGGAATGTCGAATAATACTTTGATCAATCTTCTGCGCTCAGGAAAACAAACGCCAATAAAGGTTACTTTTAACAACATCAGAACAAAACAAGAATTAGCGGGTGTTATAAGTCATTACATAGAAGCCGATAGTATTAGCCTTTTTGAGAGCCTTAACGATAAAGTATTACTTGATGAATTAGGTGTTAATTCCGAAACAGTTCTTACAATATTTTTACCTAATACATATGAGTTTTGGTGGAATACATCTGCCGAAAAATTCATTAAAAGGATGAATACAGAGCACCAAAAATTTTGGAATAATGCAAGAACAACAAAAGCAATATCGTTAAACCTAACACCAACCGAAGTAAGTATTCTTGCAGCCATTGTTGACGAAGAAACCATCAAACCAGATGAAAAACCAATGGTTGCTGGCTTATATATTAATCGTTTAAATAAAAAGATTCGACTACAGGCAGACCCCACAGTAAAATACGCAATGGGTAATTTTAGTGTTCAAAGAATATTAAATAAAGATCTTGAAATTGATTCGCCTTATAATACATACAAGTATGCCGGTTTACCTCCAGGTCCGATTCGCATTCCTTCTGTATCGGGCATTAATGCAGTATTAAATCGAGCCAAGCACAATTATTTATATATGTGTGCGAAAGAAGATTTTTCGGGTTATCACAATTTTGCTAAAACACTAAAACAACACAATCAAAATGCAGCTAAATTCCAAAGAGCTCTGAATAAAAGAAAAATATATCGCTAATAAATATTAAGGGATTCGAAAAAATAAAAACAAAAGAAATTTAACTATTTTCGTGAGTTAAATACAACACCAAATCCACATAAGTATTGTAATCCGATAAAATTATATCATATGAAATTATCAACCGTTTTCACCTTAACCATAGCAATCAGTTTATTGGCATCGTGTGCTTCATTAAATAAAGGATCTTCGAGTTTTGATGACAGCGATAGTCCATACGTTACTGAAGAAGCAAAACCCAAAGTAAAAGAAGAGCCAAAACCTAAAAAAGAAATTGTTGTTAAGGAAGAAAAAGTTAAAGTTGTTGAATCCAACGATGATGAGATGTTTAAATACTATGTAATAATAGGTTCATTTAAAGTTTTAGACAACGCCAAAAATTACAAGCAACAATTAATAAATGAAGGATTTACTCCAGTTATACTTGAAAACGAAAACGGATTATACCGAGTTTCCGTATCAGCTTATAACGATGAAGATCCTGCTCGCACAAAAATTGGTCATATTAGAAATGATTTCGAAAAATACAGTGATGTATGGTTGCTAATCAGAAAAATATAAACCTAATAGGTTAAATTTAGAGCTCCTTTTTAAGGGGCTTTTTTATTTTAAAACCTTTCTTTTTTTTATTTTTGCGCATCAAAGTACCGAAATAATAACAATTTAAAGATAAAACCAGATTCAAGATGTATAAACCAGTAAATCTTTCTGAGCAAATCTATTACGTTGGTGTTAACGACCGACGCACTTCCCTATTTGAAAACATGTGGCCATTAGATCGTGGCGTTTCTTATAACTCGTACCTAATTTGCGACGAAAAAGTTGCCGTAGTTGATACCGTAGAAGCAGGACAATTCGAAAAATGGATTGCAAAAGTGAGAGCAGTTTTGAATGATCGCCCAATTGATTATTTGATTGTTAATCACATGGAACCTGATCATTCCGGAGCTATTCGAATTCTTACTGAGCTATACCCTAACATGGAAATTGTTGGCAACAAGAAAACAATTCCAATGATAGAAGGATATTATGGCATTACAAGCAATTGTAAAACCGTTAAGGAAGGAGAGAATCTTGAGCTTGGCAAAAATAAACTTACTTTCTATACTGTTCCGATGGTACATTGGCCTGAATCGATGGTGTGTTTCGAAGAAACCAATAAGATTTTATTCTCTTCTGATGCTTTCGGTAGCTTTGGCACACTAGATGGAGGTATTTTCGATGACGAGTTAGATTTTAAGTATTTTGAAGATGAAATGCGAAGATATTACTCTAACATCGTTGGTAAATACGGAAACCCAGTTCAAAAAGCTCTCCAAAAATTAGGAACACTTGATTTAAATATGGTTGCTCCTTCTCACGGACCAATCTATCGTGAAAACATTGCTCAGATGCTAAAGTGGTACGATCAATGGAGCAAGTACGAAGGTGAAGAAGGAGTTGTTGTTGCTTACGCTTCAATGTATGGCAACACCGAAGAAATGGCAGAAGTTACTGCCAGAGCCATCGCAGAATCAGGAATTAAAAATGTAAGAGTTTACGATGTTAGTAAAACACATCCTTCTTTTATTATCTCTGATATTTTTAAATTTAAAGGAATAATTTTAGGCAGCCCAACATACAGTAACGAACTACACCCTAATATGGAAGCACTTGTATCAAAACTTCAACACATGGGTGTTAGCAATCATTATTATGGTGTTTTAGGCTCATACACCTGGGCAGGTGCTTCTGTTAAGAAATTGAACGAAGCAGCCGAATCATTAAAATGGGAAGCTGTAGCTGAACCCGTTGAAGAAAAACATTCTTTAAAAGATGACAAATACGAAGCCTGCTGGCAACTAGGAGTTGCAATGGCAAATAAACTCAAAAGCTAATAATACTTCACTCCTTATAAAAGAGCACTAAACAGTGCTCTTTTTTTACCTACCATTCTAATAGTATAATCTATTTTATTAATTTCGCTATAAATACATTTTACAGGTTTGGAGGATAAAAAAAATTATACTTGGTATGCACTTTACACCAAGTCAAGAGCGGAAAAAAAGGTACTGGAACAATTAACTAAGCTGGGTATTACAGCTTATTTACCTATGAGAAAGATGCTTCGACAGTGGAGCGATCGAAAAAAATGGGTAGAAATGCCTGTTATTAGTTCGTACATCTTTGTTTATATTCCTAAGGAAGATTATCGTTTAGTATTTGAAGCCAATGGCGTTGTTGCTTATGTATCCTACAAAGGAAAAGCATGTACTATTCCCGATTCTGATATCCAAGCGATGAAAAGAACCATCGAAAATCAATTAAATTTTGATATTGAAACAGACCAACTTAAGAAAGGTCAGACTATAACAGTTACATCCGGTCCTCTACAAGGAATTACTGGAGAAATTACAGACGTAAAAGGATCAAAAAAACTTTATCTGAGAATAAGCAATATCGGATATACTCTTGTGGTTGACATGGCTGATGCAACTTTCAGCAAAGAACAAAAGTAGTTTATTATTCTACTACATATTCATTATTATCTAAAGCCAAATCGACATTATCAAAAACAGATTTGGCTTCCTCTTTTAATGGTGATAAATCATGATAACGGCTAGAAAAATGTCCAATTAGTAGTTTACCCACCTTAGCATCCTTGGCTATAGTTGCAGCTTGTTTAGCAGTTGTATGCGATGATGATTTTGCTAAATCTTTTAATTCATGTAAAAAAGTAGCTTCATGATACAAAAGATTTACCGACTCAATATAAGGTATAATCCTTCTGTAATATCGGGTATCAGAACAAAACGCGTAAGAACGAGGCTTTGGAGCAGGTATTACTAAATTATCTTTTTCAACTTCTCGCCCTTTTTCATCAAAATAAGGATTGCCTGATTTGATACTAACAATATCCGCTATTCCCAAACCATATCGATATATAGCTTCTTTTTTGACATTAGGTTCTTTAGGCTTTTCCTTAAATAGAAAACCACAGGTTGGTACACGATGAGATAAAGGCAAAGACTCCACTACTACCTTTTTATCTTCATAAATAACCTGAGGTTCATCATAAGTTAGATCTACATATTCGATTGCAAAGGGTAAATCTGAACAAAAATAATCTAATTGAGGATTCAATAAACTTTTTAAATCGGGATGCGCATAAATAGTTAATTTTCTATTTCTACCTAATAATCCTAGGGTAGATATTAATCCTATTAAACCAAACACATGATCACCATGCAGATGAGATAGAAATATATGATTAATCTTAGAAAAATTAATTTTATTCTTACGCAATTGCATTTGCGTACCTTCACCACAATCTATCAAAAAAAACCGCTCAGATACGCGTAGTATCTGAGCGGTAGGATATCTATCCGATGTTGGTAATGCTGAATTACTTCCTAAAATGGTTACTGTAAAACCCATCTAATTAGTTAGATTCAATAGCTTTACGAATCATTTCAGTACCATCGTTTAGCGACGGGGCAATATTAAGTACAGAATCTAACTGCGAAACGGAAATTAATCGTTCAACAGCTGGTTGCAATCCTGCTAATACAAATACCCCATCAGCATTTTTACAAAGTCTATTAGCGACAAGAATGGCACTTAAGCCCGACGAATCGCAATAATTACACTTACCCAGATCAAGTAAAATATTTTTTTCACCGTTACCGGAAAGTAACACTAATTCTGATTTTAGTGTTGGTGCAATATGCGTATCCAACTTTTCTTTTAAAACCTGAACCAATGTAAATCCGTCTAATTTATCAATCTTAAAGTCCATTCTTATCAATTTAACTTAGTACAACTATTCTTTAGATGATTTCTCATCAGCTTCCAATTGATCTTTCAATGCAGCCAATTCAGAAATATCTCCTAAAGTAGTTTTTTCTAAGTTATCATTCAACTTCTTCACACCTTTTTTAGTAGCTTTAGTTTGAGCTTTTTTAACTGCTACTTCTTCATCTTTCTGAACGTCTTCGAAAATCCGAGAGTGAGAAAGAATAATACGTTTAGCAGCTTTGTTGAATTCAATCACTTTAAATTCAAGTTTTTCATCAACTTTAGCCTGAGCTCCGTCTTCTTTTACAAGGTGACGTGGAGTAGCGAATCCTTCAACACCATACTGAAGAGCAATTACAGCACCTTTGTCGAAAATATCAACGATAGTACCTTCATGAACTGAATCTACAGTAAAGATTGATTCGAATACATCCCATGGATTTTCTTCAAGTTGTTTATGTCCTAAGCTCAAACGACGATTTTCTTTGTCGATTTCAAGAACTACAACGTCAATTTCTTCACCTATTGCAGTAAATTCTGCTGGGTGTTTAATTTTCTTAGTCCATGATAAGTCAGAAATGTGGATTAATCCGTCAATTCCTTCTTCAATTTCTACGAATACACCGAAGTTAGTGAAGTTACGAACGTTTGCTTTGTGCTTAGTTCCAACTGCATATTTCTCTTCGATTTTTTCCCATGGATCAGCTTTCAATTGCTTAATACCAAGAGACATCTTACGCTCGTCGCGATCTAATGTTAGTACCATAGCTTCTACATCGTCGCCAACTTTCAAGAAATCTTGAGCGCTGCGTAAGTGCTGAGACCATGACATTTCTGAAACGTGGATCAAACCTTCTACACCTGGAGCAATCTCAACAAATGCACCATAGTCAGCCATAACAACCACTTTTCCTTTAACAACATCACCTACTTTAAGCTCGGCATCCAATGAATCCCAAGGGTGAGCAGTTAATTGTTTTAAACCTAATGCAATTCGTTTCTTCTCATCATCGAAGTCAAGAATTACAACGTTCAATTTCTGATCCAATTGAACAATTTCTTCTGGGTGAGTCACACGACCCCAAGAAAGGTCAGTAATGTGAATCAATCCGTCTACGCCACCAAGGTCGATAAATACACCGTAAGAAGTGATGTTTTTAACGGTTCCTTCAAGAACCTGACCTTTTTCAAGCTTAGAAATAATATCTTTTTTCTGTTGCTCAAGTTCAGCTTCAATAAGTGCTTTGTGAGATACAACTACGTTTTTGAATTCTGGGTTAATTTTAACCACTTTAAATTCCATAGTTTTACCTACATACATATCGTAATCACGAATAGGCTTAACATCAATTTGAGATCCTGGCAAGAAAGCCTCGATTCCAAATACGTCTACAATCATACCACCTTTAGTACGACATTTGATGTAACCTTTGATAACTTCATCGTTATCTAAAGCTTCGTTTACGCGATCCCAAGAACGTAATGCTCTTGCTTTCTTGTGTGAAAGAACTAATTGTCCTTTTTTGTCTTCTTGACTTTCAACGTAAACTTCTACTTTATCGCCAACTTTTAATTCAGGGTTATAACGAAATTCGTTACGGCTAACTATACCGTCTGATTTAAAACCGATGTTGATAACAACTTCACGTTTTGTTAATGCGATAACTTCTCCTTCGATAACTTCTTTTTCAGAAATTGTTGAAAGAGTTTCGTCATACATTTTTGCCAATTCTTCTTTTGATGCACCAGCACCAACTACATCTCCAGCTTCATAGCTATCCCAATCAAAATCATCTGAAGGAACATTAGCTACAGGAGTTTCTTTAACTTCAGGAGTGTTTTCAACAGGTTCCTGAACGTTTTCTTTTTCTTCTGCCATTTTTCTAAAATGTTAAATAACTAGTAGTTAGACATTATATTGTAAAAATCGCTGCAAAAGTAGTAACTTTTTTCTTAGTTATGAACATTATCCCCCAATTATTTGCAGCAAACTATTAAAATAAGCCATAAATGATTTCAAGTCAAGTTCAATTTTCCAACAAATATCATTACGAATTAGAAAATTTAGCTATTACACAGTATCAATACTTACTCATTTTCAATCCTTCTATACAAATTCAAGAATCATATAAGAAATATCATTATTCTAATCGCATAATATTTTCTACATTTGAGCAAAAGTATACAAACTCAATCTGAGCAGATAATAGAACATTAAATAATCATGAAAATTTCAATTATAGGAACCGGTTATGTTGGTTTAGTTACAGGAACATGTTTTTCTGATACTGGAATCAATGTTACTTGTGTTGATATAGACGAGAAAAAAATCGAGAATCTCAAGCAAGGTATAATTCCAATATACGAACCAGGCTTAGATAGAATGGTTTTATCAAATGTTGATAAAGAACGTTTACATTTTACTACTGATATTAAAGAAAGTCTTCAGCAAGCCGAAGCTGTTTTTATTGCTGTTGGTACCCCTCCGGGTGAAGACGGGAGTGCAGATCTTAGCCATGTGTTAGCTGTAGCTCGCGAAATTGGGAAACACATCACTAATCATATTGTGGTAGTAACAAAAAGTACTGTACCTATTGGCACCGCCAAAAAAGTAAAAGCCGCTGTTCAAGACGAAATTGAGAAAAGAGGAGTTCAGGTAGAATTCGACGTTGCATCAAACCCTGAATTTTTGAAAGAAGGTAATGCAATTGAAGATTTCCTTAAGCCCGACCGTATTGTTGTTGGAATTGAATCGGAAAAAGCTGAGAAAATTATGCAAAAGCTATACAAGCCATTCACTCTCAACGGACATCCAATTTTGTTTATGGATATCCCATCTGCAGAAATGACGAAATACGCTGCCAATGCCATGTTAGCTACTAAAATCAGTTTTATGAACGACATCGCTAATCTATGCGAAATTGTTGGAGCAGATGTTTCTAATGTGCGTCGAGGTATTGGTTCCGACTCCAGAATCGGTAACAAATTTATTTATGCTGGTGCAGGATACGGTGGTTCATGCTTCCCTAAAGATGTGAAAGCGATTATAAAAACAGCTCAACAATACAATTATCGCCTAAGGTTATTAGAATCGGTTGAGGATGTTAATAATGATCAAAAGAAAGTGCTTGTTAAGAAAATTTTGAGTCATTTTGGTGATATCAAAGGAAAAACATTTGCTATGTGGGGATTATCATTCAAGCCGCAAACTGATGATATGCGAGAAGCTCCATCGGTAGTGATAGCTAATGCATTAATTGAAGCAGGTGCAAAAGTAAAAGCATACGATCCTGTTGCTGAAGAAGAAGCTCAAAAAATATTGGGTGATTCAATCGAATATGGAAAAGATCAATACGATGCTTTAATAGATGCTGATGCTCTTATCCTAATTACAGAATGGCCTGAATTCAGAATTCCTAACTTTAAAGTGATGGAAAAATTAATGAATGAGAAGGTTATTTTTGATGGACGTAATATTTACGATCCTGCAGAAATGAAAGAAAATGGATTTGCCTACTATGGCATAGGAAGATAATATTTATTTACATCTATAAAACAGAAAGTCTGGATAAGTAAATCCAGACTTTTTTATTTAATTTTTCTAATATTGCATTAAAGATTTAAGCAAAACGGAAGCATTTTAATATCATCTTAATGAAAAAAAGAGTTTTAATTACAGGTGGAGCCGGATTTATTGGTTCTCACTTATGTGAAAGGCTACTAGATGAAGGCAATGAAGTAATTTGTATGGATAACTACTTTACAGGTGCCAAAGAAAACATTGTCCATCTGCTTGACAATCCATACTTCGAATTAATTCGTCATGATGTTACACATCCATATTTTATTGAAGTTGATGAAATTTACAACTTGGCTTGTCCTGCTTCACCAGTTCACTACCAGTATAATTCCATCAAAACAATTAAAACATCTGTAATGGGCGCAATTAATATGCTTGGTTTAGCCAAACGTATTAAAGCCAGAATTCTACAAGCATCAACAAGTGAAGTTTATGGTGATCCGTTAATTCATCCACAACCAGAATCTTATTGGGGCAATGTTAATCCTATAGGCATTCGCTCTTGTTACGATGAAGGAAAAAGATGTGCTGAAAGCCTTTTTATGAATTACCATGAACAAAATAATGTTGATATTAAAATCATCCGCATTTTTAATACCTATGGCCCCAAAATGAATCCTGAAGATGGACGAGTAGTATCCAATTTTATTGTTCAGGCTCTATTAGGTGAAGATATTACAATATTTGGAGATGGTAAACAAACCAGAAGCTTTCAATACGTTGACGATTTGGTTGAAGGCATGACTCGAATGATGGGATCTGGTAAAGACTTCATTGGACCGGTTAATCTAGGTAATCCTCATGAATTTACAATGATTGAACTTGCCAGCCTGGTTCTTGAATTAACAAACTCTAAATCGAAGTTGACATATCAACCATTACCTGCTGATGACCCAACTCAACGTCAACCGGATATCTCGCTTGCTAAAAAAGAGCTTAATAATTGGGAACCAAAAGTACAACTCAAAGAAGGACTAACTAAAACGATAGAACATTTCGACAGCTTACTTAAAAACGGCTGGACAAGAAAGTAAATCACCAAACTAAATCCGATGGCAAAAAGAAAAGGAATTGTATTAGCAGGAGGCTCTGGAACACGCTTATATCCAGCAACAAAAAGCATATCAAAACAAATAATACCTGTTTATGATAAGCCGATGATTTATTACCCATTATCTGTTTTAATGTTGGCTGACATACAGGAAATACTTATTATCAGTACACCTCACGATCTACCTTTATATAAAAACTTATTTGGCGATGGTTCTGATTTAGGCATACAATTAAGTTATGCCGAACAACCATCACCTGATGGTCTTGCTCAGGCATTTATAATCGGCGAAGAATTTATTGGAGACAGCGATGTAGCAATGATATTAGGTGACAACATTTTCTATAGCTATGGCTTTAGTGAGACATTATCTAAAGTAAACAAAGTTGAAGATGCTGCTGTTGTTTTTGGCTATTATGTAACCGATCCTGAGAGATATGGCGTAGCTGAATTCGATAGCACAGGAATAGTAACTTCCATTGAAGAAAAACCTGAGAATCCAAAATCAGATTATGCCGTTACCGGTTTATACTTTTATCCCAACGACGTAGTCGAAAAAGCAAAAGGGCTGAAACCTTCCAAACGAGGAGAACTGGAAATCACTGATTTAAATATGTTGTATCTAAACGAAAAAAGATTACAATTAACCAAATTAGGTAGAGGAACAGCATGGCTTGACACCGGAACTCACGACAGCTTATTACAAGCTAGCAATTTCATCTCTACAATTGAAAACAGACAAGGATTAAAAGTAGCTTGTTTGGAAGAAATTGCCTATTTAAAAGGATATATCAATCGCGAACAATTATTAAAATTAGCTGAACCGTTAAAGAAAAATGAATACGGTCAGTATTTAATCAGATTGGCTAAATAGCAATCGTATTATTTAATTTAAGGATACATTGTTATTTTTGCATTTCAATCAACAAGTAAATGGAAATAAAAAAAACGCATATACCTGGTTTAATTATTATTCAACCTCAGGTATTTAATGATGATCGTGGATTCTTTTATGAATCATATAACGAAAGTAGATATTTCGAAAATGAGGTTCTCCCCCATTTTGTTCAAGATAACATTTCAAAATCTAGTTACGGTACAGTTCGCGGACTACATTATCAGTTAGCCCCTTTTGCTCAATCAAAACTAGTGCAGGTACTTGAAGGAAAAGTTTTGGATGTAGCAGTTGACCTTAGAAAAAAATCTCCAACTTACGGTCAATATTATTCAATAGAATTAACTGCAGAAAATAAAACTCAATTCTTCATTCCACAGGGATTTGCCCATGGCTTTTCTGTTTTAAGCGAAACTGCTATTTTCATGTATAAATGTGATAATTATTATAATCGTGGGGCTGAAAGAGGATTAGCTCATAACGACCCTGATTTAAATATTGATTGGCAAATTCCTCATGACAAAAGAATTATCTCTCAGAAAGATCAAATTTTGCCAGTACTGAAAGAAGCAGAACACAACTTTGTATAATCATGAAGAAAATTCTTGTTATAGGTTCAGAAGGACAATTAGGAAATGAAATTAAGAGTTTATATACTCAAATAACAGAAGCTGAATTCACCTTCACTACACTTGATACACTTGACGTAACTGATAATGATGCTTTAATCAATCAAATCAAGGCTGATTCATACGATTATATTATTAATTGTACTGCTTACACTGCTGTAGACAAAGCTGAGAGTGATCAGGAATTAGCGGATAAAATTAATCACTTGGCTTTAAAAACAATTGGAGAAGTATCTGCCTCTATTGGAGCTAAAGTTGTTCATGTATCCACTGATTATGTTTTTGACGGAACTCATTTCAAACCTTATAATGAGGATGAGCCAACTTCGCCTAACTCAGTGTATGGAAAGACAAAACTTCAAGGTGAAATAGCGCTTAACAATGCTAATCCTGAATCGATTATAATCCGTACTTCATGGTTATATTCCACACATGGTAACAACTTTGTAAAAACCATGCTAAAACTGGGAGCCGAAAGAGATGAGCTAAATGTGATCTTCGATCAGGTGGGAACACCTACCTATGCTGCAGATTTAGCTAAAATCATTCTTCATATTATAAAAAAAGACATTACTTTTGAAATCCCTTTTCAGCGTGGCGTTTATCATTATAGTAACGAAGGTGTTTGTTCGTGGTACGATTTTACTAAAGCAATACACGAAATAGCAAATATTACCTGTAATGTAAAACCTATCGAAAGCAAGGATTATCCTACTGCTGCTCCTAGGCCTCATTATAGTGTATTGAATAAAACCAAAATCAAAACTATCTATAAGGTAGATATTCCATACTGGAAAGACAGTTTAAAGGAATGTTTATCTCAAATTAGTCAGTAATCTAACACACTGTATTTTAAGAAAGATGCAAAAAGACGTATTAAACTCAGTAGTAGAAAAAGCACAATCCTGGTTGGACGGAGCTTATGATGAAGAGACAAAAAGCGCCATCAAAAAAATGATGGAAGAAGAAGATAAAACCGCTCTTATTGATTCTTTTTATAAAGATCTAGAATTCGGAACAGGTGGTTTACGTGGTATTATGGGCCCCGGATCAAACCGTATGAATCGTTATACTGTTGGTGCAGCTACTCAAGGATTAGCAAATTATATTAATAAAGAATTTGCTGACTTAAATGAGAAAAGTGTTGTTATTGGACATGATTGTCGTAATAACAGCCGCCTTTTTGCTGAAGTAGTAGCTGATATATTTAGTGCTAATGGTATTAAAGCATACTTGTTTGAAGACTTACGTCCTACTCCTGAAATTTCTTATGCTATTCGTCAGTTAGGTTGTCAAAGTGGTGTTATTATCACAGCTTCTCACAACCCTAAAGCATATAATGGTTACAAAGCATATTGGAACGATGGAGCTCAGTTAACAGCACCGCATGACACTAATGTAATCGACGAAGTGAACAAAATCACTTCAGTTGAAACCATTAAATTCGATGGAAATAAAGAGTTGATTGAGATTCTAGGTGAAGATATGGATAACCGCTTCCTTGACCAGGTTCAATCGTTGGTTTTAGATCAGGAAGTAATTAACCGTAACAAAGATCTTAAAATTGTTTACTCTCCTATCCACGGAACAGGTGTAAAAATGATACCTGAAGCATTAAAACGTTGTGGATTTGAGAATGTAATAAACGTACCTGAACAAGATGTTGTGAGTGGCGATTTTCCAACCGTTGTTTCTCCAAACCCGGAAGAACCAGCAGCATTGGAAATGGCTATTAACAAAGCAAACGAAACTGATGCTGATATTGTAATGGCATCAGACCCTGATAGTGATCGCCTGGGTATTGCAGTACGTAACGAAAAAGGAGAATTTGTTTTGGTTAATGGTAACCAAACAGCAACCTTATTAACATGGTACATCCTTAAAAAGTGGAAAGAACAAGGCCGCTTAACAGGTAAAGAATTCATCGTTAAAACAATTGTTACTTCTGAGTTAATTAAAGAAATAGCTGTTAAAAGCGAAGTTGAGTACTTTGATGTTTACACCGGTTTTAAATGGATTGCTAAAGTAATTCGCGATTTAGAAGGTAAGAAAAAATACATCTGTGGTGGTGAAGAATCATACGGATTTTTACCTGGTGATTACGTAAGAGACAAAGATGCTGTTGCAGCCATTACAATTACTGCCGAAATTGCAGCATGGGCAAAAGACAATGGTAAATCGTTATACGAAGTACTTCAGGACATTTATATGGAATACGGATTCTCGAAAGAGAAAATGATTTACATTGTTCGCGAAGGAAAAAGTGGTGCCGATGAAATCAAACAAATTATGAAAGATTTCAGAACTACACCTCCAGTTACTTTAGGCGGAGATAAAGTAAGCATCATTAAAGATTACTCGAAACTGAATGCTCAATACGTATTGGAAGGAAAAGATGAGGCAATTGATTTGCCAGGCACTTCAGATGTACTTCAATTCTTTACTGAAAAAGGATACAAAGTTTCAGTGCGTCCTTCTGGAACTGAGCCTAAAATCAAATTCTATTTTGAAGTTCAGGTTCCTATGAACAGTAAAGATGAATTTTATTCAGCTAATGAAAAAGCAGATGAAATTATTGCTGCTATCGTAAAAGACTTAGGAATTTAATTCTGAAAATACTTAACTAAAAAAACTCCGCAAATGCGGAGTTTTTTTATGCTTAATCGGCAAAAAATTCATCTTTAAAATTAACCAGATAAACTCTTTCTGTAGCGCGGGTTATTGCCGTATATAACCAACGAAAATACCCCTTGCCCATTTGTTCTTCGGGCACATAACCCTGATCGATAAAAACAGCCTTCCACTGTCCACCCTGCGCTTTATGACAGGTCATTGCATAGGCATATTTTACCTGTAAAGCATTATAATAAGGATTTTTCTTTAATTCTTCATATTGCTTCTTTTTTGAGCGCTCATATTGATAGTCTTCCATAACCGTTTTAAAGAAAGATTCTTGTTCCTCACGCGAAAAGCCAGCTGTATCGGTATGCAGTGCATCCAAAACAACCTTTGCATCTATTTCGAGCAATTTATAATCGGCTAATCGAAGTGTTACATTAGCAAAACGACGATCGTATAACTCCTCATACCCATTTATCCGAACCACTTCAGCAATATCGCCATTGGCAATAAAATCGGCCTCTTTACTATCTTTCAACCAATGGTAATTATTCTTTACGATTAAAAGATGATCCGTTGCCGTCAGTTCTTCCTCTCTATATAAAATAGAATTACGAATTCCCTGATTAAACAAATTTGCTCTTTTATTGGATCGGCAAACTACCAATGTTTCATCCAAACCAAAATTCTCTTGACACCAATTTAATTCATCAATCAACTCTTCACCGCTTATACGTTTAAAATCGGGATAACCTTTAGCCTCTAACTCAGGAAACATAGGTTCGAAGAATGTATCGCCCAAATTAAGTCGTAATTTGGTAGCATTGTATAATATTCCACTATCTCCTTCCTGACGCACTACCTCGCTAAGAAAAAAATCGTGTACATTTAGGCCTAAACTCCTTAAATTATCTTTATCCAAAGCAGGACTATCTTCGAATCCAACCGGAGGTAACTGAGCGACATCACCAATTAATATCAATTTACAATTACCTCTTCCAAAAACAAAGTTGAGTAAATCGTCCAACAATCGTCCAGATCCAAAAGTGGTATACTCCAAACTAGAATTGGAAATCATCGAAGCTTCATCTATAATAAAAATGGCATCTTTTGATTTATTATAGTTAAGATGAAAATTACTAAAGTCGTCATTTGACGATTCTCGACGGTAAATTTGCTTATGAATAGTGTAAGCTGGTTTACCTGTGTAGGTACTTAAAACTTTTGCAGCTCTACCGGTAGGAGCCATCTGTAAAAAAGGAATTTCTAATTTTTGTAAGGTATCTGTAAACGCTTTCATCAACGTTGTCTTACCCGTACCTGCGTATCCCTTTATTAAACAAACACTTTCCTTTTCTTCAGAAACGACAAAATCGCCTAATCCATCAATCAGTTTTTGCTGAGATGGAGTTGGGTTAAAGGAAAAACCCTCGCGAATTAAGTTACTTATATGATTATTTAGCATTTTTTAGATAGATAAGTCCCTTTAAAAAATCGTAATTTGATTTTTTTTTTAACTTTGGGCATTCAAACTAAAACAAAAATCCGAAGATAATGAAAACAGTGATTCAGATTGTCCTTACAGTTGCTATTATTGCTTTAGGCTATTTGTGTGTTGAAAGTATCCAAAAACCGATCCGCTTCCAGGACGCTCAGAAATTGAGACAAGATGCGAACGTGGAAAAGTTAATGTATACTCGTGATGCACAGGTTGCATACAAGTCTGTTTACAACAAATATACAGGAAGCTTCGACACTTTGATCAACTTTATCAAAAACGACTCTTTACCATTGGTAAAAAAAGAGGGTAGTTTAACTGATAGTATGTTGGAAGCAGGTATGACTGAAGTAAAGGCTTTAGCATTAGGTATCATTAAAAGGGACACTATTCGTGTTAGCGTTAAAGATTCTTTATTCCCAAAAGGGTACGTGGTAGATTCGTTACCATTAATTCCTTTTGTTGACGGTGCTGAAAAGTATGAAATGGGTGCCGGAGTTGTTGTAACTGGTTCCGGTGTTAAAGTACAGGTTTTCGAAGCCAAAGTACATAACAACGTTTACCTTAAAGGGCTTGAGCCTCAAGAAATCATCAACTTAAATGACAAAACGCAGAAGTTAGAAAGATATCCAGGACTTAAAGTAGGTTCGTTGGAAGAAGCTAACAATAATGCTGGTAACTGGGAATAGAACAATGACCAAGACATACGTTGTATCACCGTCGTTTGACGAGAGCATTACAACATCCTATTTTTTGTCCATCCGAAGCGCTTCGGATGGACTTTCTTTTTGTGTGCTCGATCCTGTAACCAATACTTATATTGCATATGCCGACATTCCATTCAAAGATGTAAGTGCTGACAATATAAAAACACAGGAACAACTTATTACTGAAAAATTATTGAACTTACCATACAAAAAGGTCTTGTTCATGATTGAAACATCTAATGCAACCTTAGTTCCAACTGCCTTGTATGATCCTTCGAAAAAAGAAGAATTATATCGTTTAAACCACAGTATCGAAAATGATAACTGGGTATTAATGGAGCACAAAATAAAAATGGCGGATGCATGGAATATTTTTGCCATTCCAAAATTTTTATATCATTTAATTAAAAATCAATTTGATTCTGTTTCATTTTACCAGCAATATTCACCTTTTGTAGAAGGATGCTTGTTATCAGCCCAAAGTGCAAAATCTGAAAACAGTATTCACATTGATATGCACGACCATTTCTTTGACGTTGTTGCAATGGAATCGCGTTCACTAAAATTATGCAATTCATTTAAGTTTTCTTCAACCAATGATTTTGTCTATTTTGTACTGTTTACGTTTGAGCAGTTAAAAATGACAACAGAAAACACAAGAATATATCTACACGGCGTTTATGATCGTCAGAATCCAAATTATTTGGCCCTTAAAAATTATTTAAGACACACTAAAATAATCACGCCATCTTATCATTTTAATTTTAGTGACACGCTTAAACTTAAAGACGAATACAAACAAGAACATCATAACCTTTTTAATTTAGCTATATGCGTATAATAAGCGGTTTTTTGAAAGGACGTCGTTTTTCGCCACCTAAAAGTTTTAAAGCTCGCCCAACAACCGACATCGCACGCGAGAGCTTATTTAATGTTTTAAATAATCGGATTGATTTCGAAGATCTTAAAGTTTTAGATTTATTTGGAGGTACAGGAAGTATCTCATACGAATTTGCTTCAAGAGGTTGTGTGAACATTACTACAGTTGAATTAAACTACAACCACCTTTCTTTTGTAAAGAAAACAATCAGTGAATTTGAATTAGATCGTTACATCAGACCAATAAAAGCAGATGCTTTTAAATTCATGCAACGAAGTAGCGAAAAATACGATCTTATTTTTGCTGATCCTCCATTTGATTTAAAACAATTTGATACAATTCCCGACCATTTCTTTCAACAAGATTTACTAAACGAAGATGGATTGTTTATTTTGGAGCATTCTGATAAAAAATCATTTGAATCTCATCCTAATTTTGTCGAACTAAAAAAATACGGCAAGGTCCACTTCTCGTTCTTTAAAACCCTAATTTAAAGATCGTTAATTTATTATTACCTTATTTTAACGTGATTCGGCATTTGATTATTATGAGCATATGCTTATTTTTAGACCGTTAAATTTTATTCTATAAGCAATAAATTAATCCAATCTAAAACCAACACTCAATTTCGAAAAATCTTAAAAACGTAAAACATATTAATGTTTAATAAATCAATTAAAGCAATAACATATTATACTAATAGGAATAATTACATATCAATAATAATACACAAATCATGAAAATTGCAATTCCAACCAAAGACAAAATGGTTGATGATCATTTTGGCCATTGCCAGTTTTTTAGCATCGCAACAATTACTAACAATCAAATAGAAAACATTGAAGAAATTCCATCACCCAACGGTTGCGGATGTAAAACAAATATTGTTGGCACATTACAAAGTAAAGGAGTAACTGTAATGCTCGCTGGCAACATGGGGCAAGGAGCAGTTAACAAGATCAATCAAGCTCAAATAAAAGTAATCAGAGGCTGTTCTGGACCAATTAAAGAAGTTATTGAATCGTATATCAAGGGCGATGCAATTGATTCGAAAATTGTATGCGATCACCATTCCAATCATAACAACGAAGAAGAACATCAATGCAATCATCAGTAGATAAAAAGCCATTTATACATACTCACAGAGTAGGCTATGCCGAAACAGATAAAATGCAATTCCTGCATCACTCTAACTATGCCCGTTTATACGAAAATGCAAGATGGGAATACCTAAGGTCTCTTAAGCTTCCATATTCAACTATTGAAGAAAAAGGAATAATGATGCCTGTTATTGCCATGGATTTTCGCTTTATTAAGCCTGCTATTTACGATGACGAACTTCAGATTGAAGTGAGTATAGAAAAACTAACTAACGTAAAAATAAGCTTTAAATACGCTACAATTAAAAATAACGAAACCATTAATACAGCCACGGTTACTCTGGCGTTTATGCACAGTGAAACAGGCAAAGCTACGCGTATTCCAGAATTTATTAAAAGCGTATTAGAAAATCAATAAAAGTAGAAATACTTATAAAACAAAAAAGGGAGCTATTAGCTCCCTTTTTGCGGTCTGGACGGGACTCGAACCCGCGACCTCCGGCGTGACAGGCCGGCATTCTAACCAGCTGAACTACCAGACCTAAAGATGTATTTAAAAAGATGCGGTCTGGACGGGACTCGAACCCGCGACCTCCGGCGTGACAGGCCGGCATTCTAACCAGCTGAACTACCAGACCTAAAATGATAATTTAAAGAGAGCGGTCTGGACGGGACTCGAACCCGCGACCTCCGGCGTGACAGGCCGGCATTCTAACCAGCTGAACTACCAGACCTAAAATGATAATTTAAAGAGAGCGGTCTGGACGGGACTCGAACCCGCGACCTCCGGCGTGACAGGCCGGCATTCTAACCAGCTGAACTACCAGACCTTCTTTTTGATTATCATCAAATCTTTCTCTAAACTAGCGGTCTGGACGGGACTCGAACCCGCGACCTCCGGCGTGACAGGCCGGCATTCTAACCAGCTGAACTACCAGACCAGTTTAGACATTTTTCAACATCTTTTTGAATTTGAATTTCACATTTGAAATTCTCAACTTTCTTCTGAAACCCTTATTTGGTAAGCATTCTACCAAGTTTGTCACCTGTATCTCTTTCTGAAAGCGATGCAAAGGTAACTCTTCTTTTCTTATATGCAAACCTATTTTAAAAAACAATTAAAGTTTTCTTTGGTCCCAATTTATCAAGTATTGCTTTTCAATACATTAGCAAATAAAAAAAATTATAAAAAAAAGCGCCATTCAAATGAACAGCGCTTTTATATCTATTTAAAAACTCAATTAAGCGTTTTCAATTTTCTTTAATAATGCATCAGCAGTGATAATTTCCAGATAAGTGGTTCCACCACCTAATCCTAAACTTCCACCTAAATATGCAACAAGATCACCACCTTCTAAAACTTCTTTTTTCATAAGCTTTTTAAGGGTTTTCTTAAGGATATCTTTTGCATCAGTACCTTCTTCCATTACTTTAGGGTAAACACCATAAGAAAGCGCTAATAAACGACCTACTTCAGGTGAATGACTTAAAGCATATACAGGAACAGTAGCACGGAATGCAGCAATATAACGAGCTGTTTTACCAGTTAAAGCTTCAGTTAAGATTGCTTTAATCTCTAATGATTTGCTTGCGTTAACAGCAGTATCAGCTAAATAAGCAGTTACTTCTGATTCATTTGTAGGTACAGGAATGTCGTTACGTGAATCTTTAGCAGCTTCTACTTCCTTAGCAATTTTCGACATTGTTTTTACCGCCTCTACTGGGTAGCTACCATAAGCAGTTTCACCACTTAACATGATAGCATCAGTACGGTGATAAATTGCATTTGCAACGTCAGTAACCTCAGCACGTGTAGGACGAGGGTTTTTGATCATTGTATGCAACATTTGAGTAGCAACAATAACTGGTTTTTTAGCCTCAACACAAGCACGGATCATTTGACGTTGAATTCCAGGGATTTTTTCCTGTGGAACTTCAATACCTAAATCACCACGAGCAACCATAATACCGTGAACGTGAGCTAAAATTTCTTCTAGATTTTCAACACCTTCTTGGTTTTCAATCTTAGCCACAATTTTCATTGGGCTCTTCATTTCGTCAAGAATAGATTGAACTTCTAAAACATCTTCTCTATTACGAACAAATGAGTGGGCTACAAAGTCAATTCCGATTTCAGCTGCATACTTAATGAAATTTCTGTCTTTTTCGGTAACCGAAGGTAAGTTAATACGAACACCAGGAACGTTAACACTTTTACGGCTTCCTACTTCACCATCATTACAAACGGTACAAAGTAAATGATCACCTTCTTTAGAATCTACTTTAAGTGCAACTTCACCATCGTCAATTAAAACGTCGCTTCCAACAGGTACGTCTTGAGCAAAGCTTTCGTAGCTAACAAAGATACATTCGTTTGACGATTCGTTTTCGATACCGCCTTTTACTTTAACAACATCACCGGTTTTGAATTTAAGATTTCCATCACATTTTGATGTTCTGATTTCCGGCCCTTTAGTATCAATTAAAATAGCGATTTTGTCAGAAACAGCTCTCACATTATCAACTACTTTTTTAACACCTTCGAAGTCCTGGTGAGCGGTATTCAAACGAACAACGTTCATCCCAGCCTTATACAACTGCTTTAAAAAATCAACTTCGCAATCACGATCTGAAATTGTAGCAACAATTTTCGTAAACTTCTTCATAATTAAATTTTTCTGGAGGTATGCAACTATTTAAACATATTGAATCCAGCCCTTCCCCTGCTCGATCCAAAAAATTAACAAATTACTTATTTAAATTATTCTTTCTTCTTTTTATTAATGCTTCAAGCCCTAACCTATAAGAGTCAAGCCCAAAACCTGAAATACTTCCAATACAAACACTACTTATAAAAGAATGGTGTCGAAACGCCTCTCGCTGAAACACGTTACTAATATGAACTTCAACAACGGGTGTTTCAATCGCAGCAATTGCATCGGCAATAGCCAATGAAGTATGCGTGTAAGCTCCCGCATTTAACACCACCCCATCAATAGAAAAACCTTTTTCGTGAAGTTTATCAATAATCTCCCCCTCGTGGTTCGATTGAAAATACTCTAAATCAATATCAGCGTATTCATTCTGAATTTTTTTGAAATAATCTTCAAAAGTATCAGATCCATATATAGTAGGCTCTCTTTTTCCTAATAAATTTAAATTAGGACCATTAATTATAAGTATGCTCATAGAATATCTATTGATATCGTGCCCGCAAAATTACGATTGTTTATTGGAAAATAAAACTTAAAAAGTACATCAATAACAGTTTTTAATATTTATAATAGTATTTTTTAGTAAAATATTTGATCTTTATTACTGTAATATTTATTTTTGGTTATACTTACAATCGGGAAACTGTAATAAACTTAGAAATTATGAATTGGGAATCAGAAATTAATGAGTTTCGGAATTACCTTCAACTAGAGAAGGGATTGTCTGACAACTCTATTCATGCTTACGTGACTGACCTCACTAAGCTGGTAGCTTTTCTGGAAGAGAAAAAGCTAAAAAAAGGCCCTGAAGACATTGTTCTTGCAGATTTGAAAGAAATGATGGAATGGATTGGCAACAGGGGGATCAGTCCAAGAACTCAAGCAAGAGTAATTAGCGGTATTAAATCGTTCTACAAATTTCTTTTAATTGAAGAAAAAGTAGAAAAAGACCCAACTGCTTTATTAGAATCACCAAAAATTGGAAGAAAGTTACCAGATATTCTTTCGGTTCAGGAAATTGATTCTATCATTAGTGCAGTTGACACTAAAAAACCTGAAGGACAACGCAACAAAGCTATCTTAGAAACACTTTACAGCTGTGGTCTTCGCGTTTCAGAATTAATTGATCTTAAGATCTCTAACCTTTTCTTCGAATCTGGATTTATTAAAATTGAAGGAAAAGGAAACAAAGAAAGATTAGTCCCTATTAGCACTAAAGCCATTAAAGAGATTAATCTTTACTTAAGTGAATATCGTCGTAATCTGAAAATTAATCCAGATGACGAAGATGTTCTTTTCCTTAACAGAAGAGGAAAAAAACTATCAAGAGTAATGATTTTTACAATTATTAAAAATCTTACTAAAAAAATTGGCTTTGAGAAAAACATTAGCCCACACACTTTCCGTCATTCATTTGCAACTCACTTAATTGACGGCGGTGCGAACTTGAGAGCAGTTCAGGAAATGTTAGGACACGAGTCAATTATTACAACTGAGATTTACACACATCTTGACAAAGAGTACTTAAAAAATACTCTTATACAGTTTCACCCAAGATCGTAATCGAATCAACAAACAAAAGAGTAGAGCTATTCAGAAATGGATAGCTCTTTTTTTATTAAATCAAATCATCAAGCATCGAACTTAATGTTGGATAGGTAAAATGAAAATCATCTTTTAACATTCGTTTGGGCAATACTTTTTGGCCAATTAAAACAACATCAGCTCCTTCACCCAAAGCAAAACGTAATATAGACTCAGGCATTTTAAACCAGAGCGGACGTTTCAGCTTTTCAGCAAGTGTTGTACTAAATTCCAAATTAGAGATCATCTCTGGTGCCACAAAATTATAGATACCACCAGATGCTTCGCGCTTAAGCAAGTACCAAAAACCACTCAACACATCTTTAATATGAATAATTGGAAAAACTTGATGGCCATCACCCATCGCAGCCCCAAGCCCCCATTTAAATGGTCGAACTAATTTTGGAAACGCACCTCCACTTTTTCCTAAAACAGCACCTAAGCGAACTAAGCAAAGACGTACACCTTTTATATTACTTAAATGTAAAGCTTCAGCTTCCCACTTTTGACAAACTTCACCTAAAAAATCATTCGCATAGTTTGTAGAAAATTCATCGTGTACTTCAAAAGTATCATAAATACCAACTGCTGATGCAGATATTACAACGTCTGGCTTATCTACTGCAGCTTCTACTGCTTCTACAATGCGCCGCGTAACATTCAAACGACTATATAATATCTTCTTTTTAACTTTTTCATTCCAGCGTTTGGCAATACTATGGCCTGCTAAATTAATGACAGCCTCTGCACCATTAATGGCTTTTGTTAATTCTGAGGGATTATGAAGAATAGACCTATCTAGTTTTACTACCTGGTATCCATTCTTTTCCAGAAAACGAACTAATTCGGTTCCGATAAATCCAGTTGCTCCACTAATCGCTATTTTTTCTTTTTCCTTCATTAAAACCAATTCCTTATATACTTATTCTATTTTTCTTTAAGAAGTTCCTTTAATTCATCAGAACTTACTCCCATTTCCATTTGTCCTTTACTAAAAAAAGAGATCCGTCCTGTTTCTTCTGATACTACAATAGCCATTGCATCGGTTGCTTCTGTAATTCCCATTGCGGCTCTATGGCGTAAACCTACTTTTTTAGGCAGGTTTCGATTTTGCGATACAGGTAATATACATCCGGCAGCCTTTATTTTATTACGAGTTATAATTACTGCCCCATCATGTAAAGGACTATTTTTAAAAAATATATTTTCGAGTAATTGCGTTGATATTACTCCATTAATTAATTCTCCGGTTTGAACATAGTCAATTAACTCCGAATTTTTAGATATAACAATTAAAGCACCCGTTTTTGTTTTGGTCATATTTTCGCAAGCTCTAACTAAAGGTACATTATATATATCCATCATTCCTTTTGACTCACTCATAAATACTTTATCCATCGAAAATTTAGAGGAGATATTATATTTCGATCCTAAAAGAATGAGAAATCTCCGGATCTCTTGCTGAAAAACAACTATAAATGCCAATACACCTACATTCACAAAATTGTCCATAATAGTAGCAGACAATTCCATATTGAAGGCTTTAATAAGCAACCACAATAATACAAATGCAAAAATCCCTATTAAAATATTGAGCGCAACAGTTCCTTTAATCAGCTTATAAATCCTATACATTAGATAAGCCACCAAAACTATGTCAACAAGATCGATTAATCGTATATCTAAAAATGTCATTGACTACTATGCATTTTGAAGTTGCTGTACTAATTTAACACATTCCACGGCTTCTTTCACATCATGTACCCTTAAAATATTTGCTCCATTTAATAATGCAATGGTATTTATGGCAGTTGTTCCATTCAATGCATCGGATGGTTGAATATCGAGCAACTTATATATCATTGATTTACGCGAAACTCCTATAAGCATAGGAAGCTTAAAAAGCTGAAGCTGTTTTAGTTCTCGTAAAAGCTGATAATTATGACTTAATGTTTTAGCAAATCCAAATCCTGGATCAATAATAATATCATTTACACCCAACCAGGTTAATTGCTGAACCTTTCTAGCAAAATATAAACTTACTTCCTGAATTAAATTTTTATACTGCGGATTTTGCTGCATATTTTGCGGAGTACCTTGCATATGCATCATTATATAAGGAACATTAAGCCTAGCAACTGTCTCAAACATTTTTTCATCCAATTCACCAGCTGCTATATCGTTAATGATATCTACTTCATAATCCTTCACTACATTTTCGGCCACAGAAGCTCTAAAGGTATCAACCGAAATTATAACATCTGGATATACCTTTCTGATCCAACCTAAAGCATCAGCTAAACGCTTTAACTCTTCTTGTTCAGAAACATCGTTGGCTCCAGGCCTCGATGAATAGGCTCCTATATCAATTATTTGAGCTCCTTGTTCTATAATACTATTACATCGTTCTAAAATATTTGTCTGAAGCTGATATTTACCTCCATCATAAAATGAATCCGGCGTAATATTTAGAATTCCCATCACCATGGGGTTTTCCCAATTATATAATTGACCTTTTAAATTTATCGTTTTTCCTGAGAGAAAATTCATTTCAATAGTTCGATCTACACTCTATTTTATAATAAATACAAAATAAACTATTTTACACCAAACTCTTCAAGACATTAGACATTAATTCTTCATGTTTAAATAAGAGATTAATAAAAATGGGTAAAGATGATGACTTAAAATTATATAGTACAATTAATTAAACTTCGATTCCTTGAAGATTAGATAATTTTTTATAAACTCCATTCTCACGTTCCAACAGCTGATCGTGTGTACCCCGCTCTACCAACTCACCTTTATCTAACACAAATATCTGTTTTGCATTTTTTATGGTCGATAGACGATGTGCAATCACAATGGTTGTTCTCCCTTGCATCAACTTTTTCAAAGCATCTTGCACGAGTTTCTCTGACTGTGAATCCAAAGCGGAAGTAGCTTCATCTAAAATCAAAATTCGCGGATTACGTAATAATGCTCTTGCAATAGCCACTCTTTGTCGTTGCCCCCCTGAAAGTTGCGTCCCTCTCTCTCCAACAATAGTATCCAAACCATTATCAAACTCATTGATAAACTCCCATGCATTTGCATTTTTAGCAGCATTAATAATTTCATCTTCCGAGGCCTTTGGTTTACCGTAAGCAATATTTTCACGTATTGTTCCTCCAAACAAGAATATATCCTGCGGAACGAGGGCCATTTGTGATCGTAAAACAGAAAGTGGAATATCAGCTGCATCTTTGTGGTCGAATAAGATCATATCAGTTTCAACACTATGTAATCTAAATAGTAATGATGTAATCGTTGACTTCCCTGCCCCACTTGCACCTACTAATGCAACCATTTGATCAGGTTCAATTTTCAGACTGATATTTTTCAATACATCAACTTCTGGCCTGGATGGATATGCAAACGAAAGATTTTTAAATTGAATCGCCCCTTTTAATCTATCTTTATCAGATAACTGTTTTACTTCCTTCAACTCCTCTTCCTGTTCTTGCAACATCTCAAATAAATCTTCTGTTGCACCTAAAAAACGTTGTATTCGGGCAAACAAACTAGCTAATCCTCCAATTGAACCAGCTATAAAACCAGAATACAAAACAAATGAGAATAACTCCCCTGCATCCATCTCTCCGGTTGTAATTAATGAAGCTCCTCTCCAAATAATAGCCACTAATGCACCAAACAAACCAAATACCATAAAAGCTCCAAATGCTCCACGATAAACACCACCTTTAATACCAATTTTGGCAACTTCGATAGTTTTATCTTTATAGCGAGCCATTTCCAAAAACTCATTGGTATAAGTCTTTACACTTTGAATACCCTGTAAAGTTTCTTCAACTATTGTATTTGAATCAGCCACTTCAGCTTGTGATTTCTTAGAATATCTACGAATAAATCTCCCAAAAACGACTGCCAGTAATACAACACCGGGTATAACAGCCAACATAAAAACAGTTAGTTTTGGTAAAATATAAACCATAACAGAAATGCCTCCAATTATGGTAATTAGTTGCCTTATAAATTCGGCCAAAGTAGTGGTTAACGATTCTTGCAACAACGAAATATCTGATGATAACCTACTATTTAATTCCCCAACTCTTCTCTTTTCGAAAAAAGATAATGGAAGTTTAATTAAATGGTTATATGTATATTGGCGTAAATCTGCTAGAGTTTTTTCTGTTACTCTAACAAAAAGATACGTTCTAAAATATGAAAAGACGGTTTGCAAAAACAACACCCCACCAATTAACAATGCCAATTGATTAATTTTATCAGACAAAACACCCTCACTACCAGCACTTACCAAATCTCCCAAAAGTTTAGGAAAAGCCAACGATGCCAAGCTGGAACCTAATAAAAATATAAATCCTATAAAATATTCAAATCGGTAAGGCTTGATAAACTTATATAGGCGAAATGCCTCTTTCAAACCATTTTTCGTAATTTTTTTCTTTTTAATTTCTGTCATTTCTAATATTTACTTCAATAGTAACAAATAAGGCTGAAAATGTTTTAAAGAAAAGGAAGTTTACACTTAATATTAAAAAAGGGATGCAAAATGCATCCCCTTATTTATTTGAATAATAATGATATTTGATGAAATTGATTTATTTAGTTAGCCATTGCCTTATATTGATAGGTACTAACAATACCTTTTAAGCCCTTGGCTTCATCTAGTAATTGATTGGAAGAAGCGCTCAATTCTTCTGCCGATGCAGCATTTTCCTGAACTACGCCATTTAATTCTTGTATTGCTGAATTAATCTGATTTGCTCCAATATTCATTTCCTCACTTGCAGCTGCTACCTCCTGAACCAAATGTGCAGACTGATTTGTCTTGTTAACCAAAAAAGTAATTTCTTCCATTATTTCATTCACTCTTGCTACACCTTCTTTCGCCATCGCTACAATTCGATTTGATGCCACATTAGCTTGCTCCGCTAACGTACGTACCTCTTTGGCTACTACAGAAAATCCCTTACCGGCTTCGCCAGCTTTTACAGCCTCAATCGAAGCATTTAAAGCCAAAATATTGGTCTGCTCTGCAATCTGTCGCACAAAAGCTGTTTGCTCATCAATCCTTTTCATCAATTCAACATTCACCTTTACTTTTTGAAAAGACTCCTCCAACCGCTTCTGAGCTTCATCTGATATTTTCTGAGACTTTTTTGCATTATCCGCATTAGTTGCAATATTGGCAGTCATCTCTTCAATAGCGGTTGAAATTTCTTCGATACCACTTGCCTGTTCTGATGCCCCTGAACTTATACTAGATGAACTAGAAGTGATATTCGAACTGGAACCAACTAACAATGAAGAACTATCATCCATTAACTTAACCATCATACGATTCGACTCCAACAGTTTGATAACAGCAACAGCTATATCTCCTATTTCATACCCTTCTTTTACATATTTCTGATTCACATCATCTTTAAGATTTTTTTGACTCATATTTTGCAGAATAGTAGTCAAATGCTGGATAGGATCCTTTACCTTTTTTGATAATACAAAGTATGACGAAACTATCAAGACAATTGAAATTGGAACTGCCCAAACCAAATGTACTAATCCCTGACTTCCTACTACAAAGGCAAAGCATGCAATCGCATCAATAACAGCTAAAAATATTGAACCAATAAGAAGAACAAATGATTTTCGGAATGCCCAATAGACAATAAGCCAACAAAGTCCCCCTGCCAACACTATTAATAAAACTCCAAGAGTGAAAATGCTCATAATATTTTAAGATTAGGTACCGAAACGGTCTTACCAGAAGCAACCAAAAATTGCATTTGAATATCCATTTCGGAGTTTATTAATATATCATTGCTAAATAATAAACTTCTAGACAATGTCGCCTATAATAAGACAACCCCTTATCAGCAATTATTTTAGTCGCCAGGCTAGTTTCCGGCCCCAATAAATTGAATTTCCTATTCCCAAAACCAGCAAAAGCTACACAACATCAATTTCAAGTATTTATTCAATATCGTACAATAAAAACGAAAAATCAATACCAAATATAATTAGCTCACCAAAACTGATCAATAAGTAACAATACACATGTAATAACTTCACATAAAGCAACACAAATTATTTTTTTATCTGGTGGCTCTTTTTCCTTCTACATAACTGATAAATTAATGAATTTTCGTTATATTTAGTTATCAAATCAAGAATTATCATGGCTATTACAGGAACATTACCCACATTATTTAAAGAAGCTGATCCCGAATTATTTGAATCGGCTTTAAGCTACCTTGAATCGACAGATTTAGATGAAATTTTCAAAAACGTAAAAATTGGTTCCCCTGTTGAAATTCAGATTGAAGGACGTGCCGTATTTGCCGTCTTCCAAACATACGAAACAAAACCCATTGAGGAAGCTTTAATGGAAGGTCACAAACAATATATTGACATACAATATATTCACAAAGGGAATGAGCAAATATTAGTTACTCCGAAGGAAAAAATTACAAAGCCTAATGAGTACAACGACACTAAAGATGTCTATTTCCCTGAAGTTGAAGGATACTCGTGCATAAGGCTTAGCGAAGGACAAGGGTGTATATTATATCCGGATGATATCCATGCTCCCGGTGTACGTATTGAAACTCCCACTCAGGTTCAAAAAATTGTTGTTAAAGTAGCAATTCAATAAAAAAAATAAAAGCAGCTTTACCAGCTGCTTTTATTTTTTTATTTTACTTAATAGGCCAGTCAATTATTGGTGACTTATAATAATTTACACCTAACTTATCCAAAAATTCAGAATGCCTTGCTAAACGCAATTTGTACTCTTCCCAATTCATATCCTTATTTGGAGACCAACCTATTTCGGCATGACCTAACAAACGAGGAAAAACCATATATTCCATGTCTTTTAAATTAGTAACAGTCTCAGTCCAAAGTGGGGACTCAACTCCAACAATCTGATCTTTATTTATACCAGGAACCAGATCTTCTGGTTTCCAAATATATGCACTATCTAATTCAATATAACCAGCCCAATGTAAGCCAATATATGTAGTAGAATCATATTGCATATCAAGATACGCACGCTTGGAAGGAGACATCAATACTTTTGCACCTTTACTCACCCCAAGTTTCGCATTTTCATCTTTTTGCCAATACTGTACAATATCGTTACCATCAACATCGGCATGAGCAACCTCATCCCAACCAATCATAATTTTGCCATAGTGCTTGGTAATCTCTCTCACACGATTCATAAAATAGATGTAATCATCTTTTTCGGTAACATGTGACTCATCACCACCAATATGAAAATATTTACCAGGAGTAAGAGCAGATAATTCACGAATCACATCATCAACAAATTGATAAGTTATTTCGCTTCGGGTAGATAAGGTACTAAAACCAACTTCAATACCTGTATATAATTCTGTTGCTTTGCCATCGCTATTAAGTTCGGGATATGAGGCCAAAGCTGCATTAGTATGACCTGGCATATCAATCTCAGGAATAATAGTTATGAAATGTTCAGCTGCATATTCAATCAAATCTTTATAATCTTCCTGAGTATAATAACCTCCTCCATCACCGTTAACCGAAGTACTACCTCCAATTTCAGTTAATTTAGGCCACGATTTAATTTCTATACGCCAACCTTGATCATCACTTAAATGTAAGTGCAAATAATTCAACTTATAAAGAGCCATCAAATCAATCAATTCTTTTACATCTTCAACACTAAAGAAATGACGTGCAACATCAAGCATTACACCACGATATCCATATTTTGAATAGTCATTAATAGTTCCACCCGGAATGATCCACTCTAGATATTCATCGTTAAATACAATAGACTGTATTATAGTTTGAATCCCGTAAAAAACACCAGATTCATCATTACCTACCAAAGTTACACCAGCTTTATTTACTGACAATTGATAAGCATCGGGCTCTTCACTAATTTGATTAACACCAAGATAAATATTATTACCACTAGGCATTGCAACCTTCTTTATTTCGTAATTTAATCCTGTAAGAAGGTGTAAATGATTCTTAAGATACTCTGCCAATGGTTCAAGGTTTTGTGAATTATCAAATTCAATCACATTACCTTTGTCTAATTGATAAGCATATCCATTTGCTTCTACTTTAAACGGATAAGGAATAAGTGGAATTGCTGATAAATCAGCCTCTATATTCTTTTTACACGAAAAAGATACAATGACCATCGCGCATAAAACGATAAGAAA